>CAIXRH010000196.1 GCA_903921785.1 uncultured Pseudomonadota bacterium | reverse complement strand
CGCCGGTGCGCCCCCCGGCTTCCGTGCGCCCGTCGCGCTGCGGGCGCCCGCGCGCGGCGAGCCGGTGGCGGTCCGCTTCGCGCGCGCGCCGGGGCTCAAGGGCCACCGCCGCCGCCTGCCGGAGGACACCACCCTCGCCGAGGCGGCGCAGCAGCTCGTCGGGCAGTTGGTCCCGGTACGCTGCGCGCCCGACGGGCGCCTGCTCGGCTGGTTCCGCATCGGCACGCCCGCCGGCCCCCTCCCGGTCGACGCGACGGTCGGCACCCTCGACGACGAGGAGACGCACGTCCTGCACTTCGTGGAGAACAAGGTGCAGTGGTTTCGGGTCGTCGTGTCGGGTCAGTCGTTGCACGTCCCGGTGGGGACGGCCGTGCCGATCGCCTCGCTGGTCGACGCGTTCGCGCTCCAATTCGGCCTCGCTGAGCAGCCCTGGCAGCTGTGCCTCGACGGCCAGCCGCTCGACGACTTCCACATCCTGGCCGACCACGCAGTCTCGTCCTCGAGCGTCCTGGAGCTGCGTCCCGGGAGTGACCGAGGATGAGCCAGGAACGGTGGGACGTCGTGGTGCGGTTCCTCAACGGGCCGCGCCAGTTCGACGCGGACCTCGTGATGCGCGGACCCGTGGTGCGCCTGGGGAGCAGCCCCGGCCCCAACGGCGTGAAGCTCGACGGGTACCGCGCCCTCGATGATCGCCATGCGGTCATCTCGGCCTACCAGGGAGGCACCGCGCAGATCGCGCCGGTGGGCCCGAACCAGGTCCGCGTGGCGCCGCACGAGAACGTCGACTGGGGCACCGTGCAGCCGATCCGCGGCCCGGTCTACCTCTCCGACGGCTGCGCCGTGCACCTGGGGCCCCCAGGGCGCGGGTGCACGTTCACCTTCGTGGAGTGCCGTCGACTGGGCGTGTGGCAACAGGGGGCCATCGCGTCGGAGGCGGCGGATGCCAACGGCGCCGATGCGGGGTCCTCGTCCCAGGTGAGCCAGCTGGACGTGGGCCGGCGGATCCCCTGGTGGTTCCTCCCTGGTCTCGCGTTCATGGTCTTCTCCACCATGGGCGCCGTGGCGCTGATGGTGCTGGTGATCATCAAGAATCAACCGGAGCCGCTCGGGCCCATCGAGGCGGGCAAGGAGGTCTACGAGTACGGCGACGTCTTCTCGGTGCAGCTGGATGCGTCGTTGCAGGAGGCCACCGGGGATGGCTTCAAGGACTTCGTCACCGCCATCAACGCGACCGCGTCCGCCAACAAGGCCGACGAGGACCCGGCGAGCGATCCGAAGCTCCTGGAGATGACCACCAAGTCCGAGCAGCTGTTCCTCCGCGGTTGGGCGTTCTGGGCCCAGCTCGAGCGGTCGAAGGATCGGTACGCGATGGTGCTCAAGAAGCTGCGCGCCCAACATCTTCCTGATGTGCTCGCTGGGGTGCCGTCCCAGGAGTCCGGCTACAACCCGACCGCCAAGGACGTCGCGCTCTGCGCCTTCGGGATGTGGCAGTTCCAGCCAGAGATCGCCTTCCGGAACGGACTGGCCGTGAAGGGCTGCCACAACGGCAAGACCCACACGGAGGACTGGGCGCCGACGGAGCGTGCGCTCCCCATCAACGCCATCCAGAACGCCGACTATGTCGTGGGCGGGCGGTGCATGATCAGCAGCTGCGACATCGATGAGCGGGGCGATGCTGAGCGCGCCACCGATGCTGCGGTCGCCAACTTCCTGCCCCCGTGGAAGGACAGCACCTTCCGGGCTTCAGGCGCGCTGGTGCAGCTGATGATCGCGACCCACAACGCCGGGTACAAAGACGGGGAGTTCCGCAGCAACAAGAAGCGGAGCATGACCAACATCGGTGAATCGTACCCGTTGTTCCTGACGAACAACAAGGTCGCCCGGGCCCCAGATTTCATCGGCCGCAACATCCTCTGCGACAACCCCTCCCAGATGATCGCCAGCGACCTGGAGCAGGTGAACAACCGCTGCGGCGGGTACCTCCCCAGCGTCACCCAAACCTACGTGCCGTACGTCATCGCCCGGCACCTCGTGGCGGTCTGCTACTACGGGACCAACTACGCCACGATGCCCGAGTTCAAGGAGTACGCCGCCTATACCCGAGGCTACTGCAAGGGCATCAAGGTTCCCACCCCGGAAGAGGTCCGGCAGCATACGGGGGGCAAATGAACGGGCGGCTCGTCTCGGGCTTCGTGGCGCTGCTGGTCCTGGTGCCGGTCACGCTGGGGCTTTTGATGTCGGAGACCCACCTCGATCCGAAGCAGGAGGCGGCTGCGGCGGCCTCCACGGCCGACGCGCTCTCGACCCTGGTCTACATGAGCAGCGCGCGGCAGGGGAACCTCACCACGCTCGGGTTCGACGACAAGCAGGCGGCGAAGGTCCTCGAGTACCTCGACGCCTACTCGCGCAAGCTCAGCACCGACGATCCCGAGAAGAGCATCATCGGCCGGCTCCTGGCCGCCACCGACGACACGGAGGGTCTGGAGAACGCGCTCTGCGGGCGAGTCGACCCGGCGCGGTACACCGCGTTGCAGCTCCTGGTCGAGGAGCAGCAGGGCAACCTGCGGGTGCGGGACCTCTCCAGCCTCCCCCGCTTCGACAAGCAGTCCTGGTATGACAAGGACCATCCCACCAGCCTCGCCGGCGCGCTCGATGTCATCCCCGATCGCCAGCCCGACGCCACCCGCATGGCCCTCGGGGCCGTCTTCGCCCGGCAGGTCACCACCGCGCTTGATCACCGCGCGCCGTGGGGGCAGGGGCTCTTCAACGGCTGGAGCTGGGATGAGGTGGTGAAGAGCTGGCCTGGGACCGAAGAGAAGGTAGAGAGGTACGTCGCGTTGTTCCATCTGGTGATGGAGAATGTCAACGCCGACGGAGGCTTCTGTCGCACACAATGACCCTCACCACGCTATAGTCGGGACCCTCCGGATGGAGCCACGCCGTCGATTCAAGTTCCTCAAAGAGCTCGCACAAGGCGGGTTCGGAAAGGTGTACCTTGCGGAGATGATCACCGGAGAGAACTTCTCCTCGGTGGTGGCCATCAAGCTCCTGCACGGGCGGTGGCTGGGTAACGACGAGATCGTGATGCGCTCTCGCGACGAAGCGCGGCTCCTGGGCCGCCTGCGTCACCGCAACATCGTCCGCGTGGAAGACCTCACGGCGATCAACGGCCAGTGCGCCATCGTCATGGAGTACCTCCAGGGGGTCGACCTCAAGACCGTCACCACGTCGCTGCGGGAGCAGGGCAAGAACTTCCCCCGCAAGTCCGCCTTCGAGGCCATCGGCTCCATCGCCGCCGCGCTCGATGCGGCGTACACGCACCGTCCGCTGCAGGGCGGCGAGCCGCTGCAGGTGATCCATCGGGACATCAAGCCCTCCAACGCGATGATCACCATCGAGGGGGACGTGAAGGTGCTCGACTTTGGCACCGCCCGCGCCACCTTCGAAGAGCGGGAGGCGAAGACCCAGGTCCTCGCCTTCGGCAGTCAGGCGTACATGGCGCCGGAGCGGATGCTCGGCGAGGCCGATGCCCCGTCCGGCGACATCTTCAGCCTCGGCATCACCCTCTACGAGTGCCTCGCGCTGGACAGCATCGGGAAGATCCCCCTGCGCCAGGAGCGCTTCGAGCCCACGATGGCGGGGCGGATCGAGGCGCTCGAGCTTCCCGATCTCACCCCTGCCTGCCGCGACGCCACGATCGACGCGCTCAAGCGCATGCTCGCCTACGAGGCGGATACCCGCCCCAGCGCCTCGCAGGTCATCGAGGAGATGGAGGCGCTGGCCGATCTCGCCAACGACGCGGGCCTCAAGCGGTTCGCCCGCGAGTCGGTCAAGAAGATCTACGAAGCCTGGGTCCCCGAGCAGGACCCGAACGACCCGTGCGCCGGCGCCCTGATGTACGAGGACGTCACCGGCCCCGCCGCGCAGGGCGTCGCGCCCGGGGAGGATGAGTTCACGGTTCCGCCCGAGCTGGCCGACCTCCCGGTCGACCTGCCGAGCGGCAGCCCCTCGGCTTCGGCGGATGCGCCTGCGGCCTACGCCAGCCCGCCGTCGCCTCCCCGGGTCACCAGCTTCGTCCCCAATGCTCCGGCAGTCGATGCCGATCCGTCTCGGGCGAACAGCACGTGGCCGCCGCCCTCCGCCGTGGAGACGGGCACCCGGTCCGCCCCGCGTGGGCGCACCACCACCGGCCCCGTCACGGGGTCCACGACCTCGCCCACGCTGGCCCAGTCCCGCGGCGAGCCTGAGGCTCCGGCGTCGGGCGGGGCGGGGAAGATCTTCCTCGCGCTCGGCGTGGTCGGGGTGCTCGGTCTCCTCGCGGCGATTGCGTTCGCGGTGGTGGCCTACCAGGGCACCAACACCCCCTCGACGCCGACGGTGGAGATTGCCACCCCCGAGCCCACCACCCAGATGCCCGGCGGCTCCGCCACGATGGACTGGGCGCCCAACGCTGCCGGAAAGGGCGGTGCGATCCTTCGGATCCCCGATGGGGCGAGCGAGGTAGTGATCACCGGGAGCACGGGGCTGCACCAGGAATGGAACGGCTCGGCGAATCTCCGGATCAAGGACGTGGAGCCCGGGAGCGTCCGCGCGAAGGTGAAGCTGGTGTCCGGGTCCACCCGGCTCACCGACTTCGCGGTAGAGGCCGACAAGACCTGTCAGTTCACGCTGCGCGGCGGCGCGTGGGAGAAGGGTGAATGTCGCTGATCCTAGCGTTGGTTGTACATGCTTCCGCGCAGGACTTCGGGTACGTCGCGATCATGCAACAGGCCCGCGAGGCCCTGGTTGCGAAGGACTACAAGACCGCGAAGACGCTGCTCACGGCCGCTGAAGCCGCGGCCCCGACCTCCGCCTCCCCCCTGGGCGAAGCCGACCTCGCGAACCTCTGGTTCTACCGCGGGCTCATCGAGTGGCGCTCGGGAGACAAGGACAAGGCGGCGCTCGACGCGTGGCGGCGCGTGCTCATCGTCGCTCCGCAGTTTGAGCCGGACGCGACCCTTCTCCCCGAGACCGACGCCCAGGACGTGCTCTACGCCCTCCGCGGCGAGGTCCGCAACTACGAGCAGTTCCCCACCGGTGTGCCGGAAGACAGCGGCGACTCCCTGATCTTCATCGACGGCAAGCGCCTCGCCACCGACGACATGCTCACCGCCGGTCGCCACCTCGTGCAGGTGCGCTGCGCCGACGGGAACTTCGCCGGCTCCTGGTACGACTACGGCACCGCCCCCAGCGACTACCTCGTGATCTGTTCCGGTGGCAGCTACGGCGCCAAGGTGGCGGTGGATCCCAAGGCGGCGAAGGCGGCCGAGAAGGCCAAGGCTGAGGCGGACAAGAAGGCTGCCGCGGAGAAGGCTGCCGCGGAGAAGGCCGCGGCCGAGAAGGCCCTGGCAGAGGCCAAGGCCGCGGAGAAGAAGGCTGCCGCCGACAAGGTCGCGGCGGAGAAGAAGGCCGCCGCCGACAAGGCCGAGGCCGAGAAGAAGGCTGCGGCGGAGAAGGCCGAAGCCGAGAAGAAGGCCGCCGCCGAGAAGGCCGCGGCGGAGAAGGCCGCCGTCGCCACCACCAAGCCCGACGACAAGGCGGCCGCCGAGAAGGCTGCCGCCGAGAAGAAAGCCGCGGCGGAGAAAGCGGAGGCCGAGAAGAAGGCCGCGGCCGAGAAGGCGGAGGCCGAGAAGAAGGCCGCGGCCGAGAAGGCGGCCGTCGCCACCGCCAAGCCCGACGACAAGGCCGCGGCGGAGAAAGCGGCCGCGGAGAAGAAGGCCGCCGAGAAGGCTGCGGCGGAGAAGGCCGCGGCGGAGAAGGCCACGGCCAATGTCTCGGGCACCGGCAGCCAGGCCACGATCACCCCCAAGTCCAAGGGCGCCGACATCCCCGCCATCGCGCTGATGACGGTCGGGGGCGGGCTCATCGCGGGGGGGCTGGCGATGAACTACACGGTGGTCGAGCCTGCATACGCGGCGATCAGCGAAGCGAACGCCCACCCCGGCACCATGTCGGCCGACGTGGCCACTGCCTGGGAAGGCCGGTTCGACGTGGGGCGCTACAGCACCATCGGGATGGTCGGGGGGGGCGCGGCGCTCCTCGGTGTCGGGGTGGTGCTCCAGGTGATCGACGTGCCGGTCGCGGTGCTACCGAACGGGATCGTCGTCTCCGGGCGCTGGTAGCGCCACGGGCCAGCGGGGCGCGAGCTCCACCAGCACTCCGTCGCGGCTCCCGCCCCCCGAGAGCGCCTCGGGCGTGCCGCCGATCCACCCCTTCGCGGCCCACACCTGGTCGAAGGCGTGGAGGCGTAGCGGCGACCAGGTCGGCCAGTTGAGCGGGCGCGCCACCGGGATCAAGCCGGTCGCGAGGAGCGTGCGGGTGAGGCGGGGCGCCGCCAGCGGGGCCATCGCGCTCACCGTGGTCACCAGCAGGGACGATTCCATCCCGTCGATCGTGGCGCGGAGGGCGCTGCGGGCTCCCGCGGTCGCTTCGCCCCAGTCGGGGGTCGCGCCGGGGTCGGGCAGGCGGGTGATCAGCAGCGGGAACGCGGTGGTGGGGGAGGCGGCCACGAAGACCAACGCGACGTCTGCCCCGTTGGCCGGACGATCCCGCCACTGGTCGTTGTTCCCGCACTTGTTGAACACCTGCGCCGCGAAGACGTGGATCGGCGCGTCTTGCCCGGGGATGCTCAGCGCTTCGCCCCCCACCCCCGCAGCGACGGCTTCCCGCATGGACTCGCTCAGGGGCCCGTAGATCACCGCGACGTCCGGGTGGGCGTCGGTGACAGTGTGGGCGAGCTCCGCAGTGTCGCCGGTGACAGTCCACTGCAACAGCCGGACATGCTCCGCCGGGAGCGCCAGCCCCCGGGTGCACGCGCGGACCTCCCGGACGAACGGGGCCGGGTCGATGCCCTCGGGCTCGGCGGGCGCGGCGGGGATGTGGATGGCGACGACCGCGGTCATCATCCCCAGGCCCATCCCCATGAGCGTGGCGTACCGGCGCGCGCGGAACAGCGCCCACCCGATCCACACCATCCCCACCCAGTACACCGGCTCCGCCAGCAAGAGCCCGCTGGAGAGCACCGTGGCTTCCGCGTAGTACCCAGCGGCCGCGCCGACGAGCGCGAACGCCGGAACGAGCGCCAGCCGGAGCAGATAGTACAGTTCGCGCATTCGGACCGAGCCTATCCGACCCGCGACCGTCGGTCGTCCACGGTTCTGATTCGGGCCGGGCTCATACGGTTCGACCGTGATCACCGCTCGCCCGGCGAGGACGCGGCGCCGGGGGGGGGGGGCGGGATTCCCGGCGTGGCGAGTTGCGCCGCTGTTGCCTCGGCAAACGTGAGGGTCGGCGCTGGGTCCTGCCGCCACGAGCGCCCGGCCCTCGCTGCGCTCGGCCGGTTCGCCCGTGACGTCACCCGCACCGTCACCTCGCCCTGAACCGTCGGCGAACGAGGCGAGGTTTTTGCGCTACGCCGGGAAGCCCGCCGATGCTTGCAGCACGGGCTCGCTCCGCGTCGCCGCGCCGTGTGAACGATCCCCATCCGGCACGAGCCGGGCTCATACGGTTCGACCGTGATCACCGCCCGCCCGGCGAGGACGCGGCGCCGGGGGGGGCGGGATTCCCGGCGTGGCGGGTTGCGCCGCTGTTGCCTCGGCAAACGTGAGGGTCGGCGCCGGGTCCTGCCGCCACGAGCGCCCGGCCCTCGCTGCGCTCGGCCGGTTCGCCCGTGACGTCACCCGCATGGCCCACGTTCGGGCTGGCCCACTTCCGGGCTGGCCCACTTTCGGGCTGGCCCACTTCCGGGCCCGTCCCCTCACGCTGGACCATCGGCGAACAAGGATAGGTTTTCACGCGACGCCGGGAACTCCGCTGTTGTTTGGTGCACGGGCTCGCTCCGCGTCGCCGCGACGTGCGAACGATCCCCATCCGGCACGGACCGTATCAGTACCCCCCGCCCCCGATCACGTACGCCTCGCCCGACCCCGGCGCCCCGATCAGCAGGTCCGCGCGTCCATCCCCGTCGCGGTCGCCGGCCGGGGCGACGGAGAAGCCAGCGAGGGAGGACTCTTCGCGGCCGACGATGCGCGCGTCGGCGTCGGCGGTGGTGCCGGTGCCAGCGGGAAACGGCGCGTGGAAGAGCCACGCGGCGCCCACGTCGAGCCAGTCGTCGTCGTCGGTGGCGTAGCCGCCGATGAGCAGGTCCTGGTCGCCGTCGCCGTCTTCGTCGCCGATCACGGCGAAGCTGCTCCCGAAGGCGCTTGTCCCGCCTGCGTCGCTCCAGGTGGTGGTGGCGTCGGCGGCGAGGAGGCCGGCGCGGAGAGGGGAGGGGAAGAACGCGACGGTGTTCGTGCTGCCGGCAATGAGGTCGGCGTGACCGTCGCCGTCGAGGTCGGCGAGGGCGAGCGCGGCGACCGAGTTGTCGAGGGTCAGGTCGGCGAGGGCGAGGTCCATCGAGGATAGTTCGCCGGTGGCGCCGCCCGGGACGACGGTGACGGTGCTCGTGGACGCGAGGGCGAGGTCGTCGAGGCCATCGCCGTCGAGGTCGCCGCCGCCGGCGAGGCGGGACTTCCAGCTCCCGAGGAGGGTGGCGGTGGGGTGGTCCGCCGCGGCGGCGTCGGGCGCGCCGAGCGGGTCGGTCTCGACGCGGATGGCGCCGTCGCTGCCCGAGAGGCCGCCGGCGACCAGGTCGGGGCGCCCGTCGCCGTCCCAGTCGGAGAGGGTGGCCTGGGCGCCGTACCGGTCGCCGCTCTCGCCTTCGCGGCGGGCCGCGGCGAAGCCCGCGTCCGCCAGCGCCGGGAACGGCGCAGTGAACAGCACCACCCGCCCCGAGTGCGCCCCCGCGCTCCCGGTGTACTCGGGGTCGCCGACGAGGAGGTCGTCGAGGCCGTCGCCGTCGACGTCGCCGGTGGCGAGGCGGTAGCCCAAGCTGCCGCCCACGGCGTCGCTCACCAGCTCGGCGCCGGCGTCTTCATCGGCAACCCAGCCCGCGAGGTTCGAGCGGAACACCCGGACGATGCCGCCGTCGCCTTCGGACGGCGCGCTCACGATGAGCTCGGGGTGGCCGTCGCCGTCGAGGTCCCCTGTCCCGGCCACCGCGTACCCGAACGAGCTGCCGTAGCCGCCCGCGACGGCGAGGTCGGCGTCGTCGACGTCCACGATGCCGCCGAGGCCGCAGCCGTCGAACTCGCCGTTGCAGTTGTCGTCCGTGCCGTTGCCACAGACCTCTTCCGCGCCCGGCCACGCCGAGGCCGCGGCGTCGTCGCAGTCGTCGGCGATGGCGGCGTAGCCCGCGGGCGCGGCGCAGGCGTCCACCGTCACGCCGTCCACGCCGTGGCCGTCGCCATCCGCGTCGGGGAACCAGGTGGAGCGGGTGGAGGGGTCGACGGTGGGGTCGGCGTCGTCCACGAGGCCGTCGCAGTCTTCGTCCATGAGGCCGTCGCACCGCTCCACGGCCAGCGGGTTCACCGCCGGATCGGCGTCGTCACAGTCGGAGGCGTCCTCCGCCACGCCGGCGCCGACCGCGCACGCGAGGACGACGGTGTCGGGATCGCCGAAACCATCGCCGTCGGCGTCGGCGTGGAAGGGGAGGCCGGGGTGCACGGCGGGGTCGTTGTCGTCGCAGTCGTCGCCGGTGGCGACGAAGCCGACGGGGGCGTCACAGCGGGGGTAGGGGTTCCCGGGATCGCCGTAGCCGTCGCCGTCTACGTCGGCGTACCAGACGGGGGCCGACGCACACGCGGCCGGGTCGGGGTTCCCCGAGTCGGCGGAGGTGGCGCAGGCGAGGAGGGGGAAAAACCACATCCGGCGGCAGTGTAGCCGGAGCGCGGGCGATCCGGGGGCGGGCGCCGACGCCGGTCATGGCTCGCGAGGGTCGGGGAGGGCCGGGAGGGAAGGGCAGGACCCCAAAACGCGAAACGCGATGACGAGCCGTCGGCAGGGACGGCGCCGTCATCGCGTGCTTCCCGCCTGATCAGGCCAGGATCTTCTGCAGCGCCATCGCGAGGCCGATGTTGCTCGCCTTGAGCTTGCCGGTCATGAAGAGCTGCATGGCGTAGGAGGGCTTGTCGAGCACCTGCTCCCAGTCCGCCTTGCCGACCGTGATGACGCAGTCGGCCGCTTCGTCTGGGGCCGCCACGTGCACGCCGCCGGGCGCGTTCTTCACGTCGATGATCCAGCTGCCGGCGTCCTTGACGTCGAACCGGAAGATGGCCTTGACCTCGTTGACGAGGTTGGGCTTCTCGATGAGCTTCTTGGGCATGTAGTCGTCGAAGAACTCGCGCGTCTCGGCCATGATGACTCCGTGGGTGACCGAGCGTAACCTGACACTGCCGGCCGGTGAAGCGCGATTCAGTTTTCGGCTCGCCGACGGCGCGGGCCGGGCAGTCGCTCCGCCCACTGGCTCAGGGAAAGCCGAGGCCCGAAGCGGCTTTCGTCCCACTGGTCGGGCAGCGTGAGCTCCCGCTGGAGGCGTACGACCGTCTCCTTCGGCAGCCCCGTCCCGAACAGGCGCGCCCGGGTCGCCACCCCGTAGCGGGCGCTGAGCGCCTCCACGACCGCGGCGGCGCTGAGCCGCGTCGGGCCGGTCACCGTCAGCTCTACGTTTTCGCCGAGCGCCGCCAGCACGACCCGCGCCGCGTCGTCGGCCGCCAACGCACGCGCGTCGGGCAGCGCCGTGCTCACCCGGGGGCTCTTCCCGCTGCGCAGCTCCGCCGCGAGGTTCCCGGCCCAGCCGGTGCCCGCCGCGAGGAGCGCCGGAAACCGAACCACCGCGCCGCCCGCGCTCCCGAGCGCCTCCGCGCAGGCGGTGAACCCGGGCCCGCTCCCGATGGGCCCGGTGAGCACGACGCTGGCGGGCCGCAGCGCCTGAAGTCGGGTGATCCACGCGGATAACGCGGGATTCCAGGTGTCCGCCTCGACCTCTCTCGCGCCCGGCGCGATGGCGATCACCACGTCTGCGCGGGCGGGGAGCCAGCCGAGCGGCGCCGCGCTGCCGACCACCGTGTGCCGCCACCAGCCGACGTGCTCCTTCGCGTGCCGCGACGCCACCGTGACCGGCGCCCCGCGCGCCGCCGCCAGCCGCGCCACCGCGTTCCCGAGCGCCCCGCCGCCGAAGACCACCAGGGGGCGGAGCTCGCGCTCCCCGCTCACCCGTCCAACCGTTCGAGGAAACGCAGCGAATTTTCATCCTCGAAGCGGTAGTCGCCGAGGTTCCCGGGCCACCAGCCGTGCCAATCCGAACCGCCGGTGATGAGCAGCTTGTGCTCCTTCGCGAGGCGTTTGAGGCCGTTGCGGGTGGGCCGATCGAGCCCGGGCCGCGCGCCTTCGAGGCCTTCGAGGCCGGCCGCGGCGAAGGTCTTGGTGAACCGGTTCGCGTCGGCCAGGGAGGGGTGGGCCCAGCTGGTGACGGCGTTCCAGCTCCGCGCCATGCGGATCGCGTTCACGAACTCGAAGTCGATGATCGGCACCACGTCGAGGCCGAGGTGGGGCCAGGCGTCGCTCGGGCGCCGGACCTTCCCCGACTCCGCGAGCGCCTGGGCGAGGTGGAAGCGGGTCAGCGCGTGTTCGCCAGCGTGGGCGGAGCCGTCCGCGCGCTGGGTGAGGCCGAGGCGGGTGGCCGCTTCGTCGAACCGCCGAGCCCGCGCGCTGACGCGGCCGCGGAGGAACGCCGTGGCCTCCGGCGGTGGCGCGCCGCGGAAGTACACCAGCAGGTGCAGCTCCTTCCCCTCGTGGGCGCCCGAGACCTCCGCCGCCGCGATGAGCCGGATCGGGTGCCCGTCGACCTCGTGGGGGCCGAACGCCAGCGACGGGTCGAGGTCGTGATCGGCGAGGGCGATGACGTCGATGCCGTTGGTCGCGGCGCGGCGGAGCACCTCTTCGGGGGGGAACTTGCCGTCGGAGCGGTCGGTGTGGACGTGGAGGTCCAGGCGGAGGCGGCGGGCGCCGGTGGAGCTCATGGCGCCTCCGCGGCGGCGCGCATGCGGGCTTCCACGAGGTCCGCGGGCGCGTCGACCTCCAGGAGCTTGTCCCGGCCGGACGCCCCGGACCGCACGCGCACGGGCACGCCGAGCACCTCCTTCGCCAGCCAGGCGCAGAGGTGGTCGTTGGCTTTTCCATCGACGGGGGGCGCCTTCACGTCCACCCGCCAGCCCCGGCCCTCTTCCCACCGCAGCGCGTCCCGCCGCGCGCCCGGCTTCGCTCGCACGCGGAGGACGCTACTCGCGGTCGAGCTCATCGAGGATCCGGCCCTGGGCGTTCACGAAGGCGCGCATCTGGGAGAGGTGGTGGGCCCGGGTGGTGCGCAGGCGCATGAGGTGCTCCTGCAAAAGCCGCTCCTCGTCGCGGGCCGCGGCGAGGAGCTGTTCGGCTTCGAGGCGGGCTTCGCCGACGATGAGGTCGGCCTCACGTCGGGCGTTCTGCTCCATGTCCAGCGCGAGGCGGCGCGCGAGCACCAGCGCTTCTTTGATGTCGCCGGACTCGGCCTTGAGCATGCCGACCTCACGGTCTCGCTCCACCAGCGCTTCGCGGAGCTTCAAGCCCTCACGGAGCGCGGCCTCCAGCGCTTCGCGCGCCTGGTCGAGGAACTGGTGGACCTCGGCCGGCTCGTAGCCGCCGCGGCGGGCGGGCCCGAACTGCTTCTGGAGGATGTCGAGCGGGGTGACGGCCATGGTCGTTCCTATCCTACTTCAGGACGAGGATGTCGGCCTCGGGGTAACGCGCGTGCAGGCGCACCCGGGCGTCCGCCGCGTCGCGAGCGGCGGCCACGATGGTGGTCGCGTCGGTGATCGCGACGGGGGAGGCGACGACGACGAGCGGGCGGTCGTCCGTCGCGGTGCGGTAGCGGCCGTCCCGGGTGGCGATGCCCGCCTTGTCGGCCGTGGAGTCGCTGTGGAACAGCACCTCGGCGCGGTCGGGGGCGATGGCGTACACGTCAACAAAAGCGGCGTCGTCGGTGTCGAACAGCACGCCGCCCTCCGCCCGGCTGCCGCTGACGCTGTACCGCGGCCCGGGCTCACCGGCCTGCAGGGCGGCCACGGCGGCGACGGCCGCGAGGCTGGCGACGACGCCCGCCACGGCCCACCAGCGCGCGGCGGACGGCGGGGGCGGAAGCGGATCGGGGAGCGCATCCACCCCGCGGGTCTCGCCCCAGGGGAGGATCTGGACCGCTTCCTGGAGGCTGTCGAACGAGCGGCCGAGGAGCATGCCATCGGCGACGCGGCCGGGGGCGGCGAGGCGGACGATGCGGAGCTGGGTGCGCGGGGGCGTGCCCGCTTCGGCGAGCTCGCGGAGCGCGGCCTCGGCGGTGGTGGAGTCGGCCAGCACGAACTGATCCTCGTGCACCCGCACCGCGCCCTCGAGCGCGCGCGCCACCAGCTTGTGGTTTCGACGCGAGTCCGGGTGAACGTGCACCAGCGTGAGCGTGGTGTTGGGGGGCGGAACGGGGCGGTCGGGCGCGAACAGGTCCCCGGGGCCGAGCACCCCTTCGCGGATGAGGCGGAGCGCGCGCCCGCAGCGGGGGCAGGACTCTCCGTGGCTGCGGCCGATCTCGGTGGCGAGGCCGCCGGGGCCGGGGCAACGGTCGCCGGCGGCGAGGGCCACGCGGGTGACGAGGCGATCGAGCCGCTCATCGTCCCACCCTTCGGTGGGCACGCCGTCGTCGGCGACGATGACCCGCACCAGCTCGCGGACCGCTTCGCGGGCGGGGCGGAGCCAGGAGCCATCCACCCGGAGGCGCGGGGCGAGCTCCTCCAACGACACGCCGTCGCCGAAGTGGAGCCGGAAGACGGCCTCGTGCAGGGGCGTGGCCGTGTCGAGCACGGCGTCGCGCCAGCGGGGGTCGGGGAGCATGTCGGCGTCGGGATCGGGGACCCAACGGGCGTAGCGGCCCTGACGGCGCTGCAAGAACTCTCGGGTGGCGGCGGCGGCGACGACCTCGACCTCGGACAGGCTCGCGCCGGGCGGCAGGCGCCAGGCGGCGTGTTCCCGAGCAAGGTCGAGCAATCCTGGGCGCACCCGCGGCATCGCGCGCGCGAGCTCCCATGCCACGCTCACCGTGAGCGCGGCCCAATGACGCCGGGCGGGGCCCTGGTCGTCGGCGGGGACGGAGATGGAGGGGAGGGTGCGGGGCGAGTTGGGTTCCATGAAGGACCCCGGAAGGACGTCGAGTCTATCGTGCCGACGATCGGCGGGGAGGGGGGATGGCGCGGTTTTTCGCCCCGTTCGGGCCCGGCGGGCGCGGCGTGGGGGGCGCCCGGCCGGATACACTCCGCCCGTGGAATCGAACACGGTCGTCAACGTGCGGGTGCAGGTCATCGACCTGAAGAGCTTCACGCTCGACCTTCAGGTCCCCACGTACCTCCCGGCGCGGGACATCACCCAGCGCATCGCGCGGGATGCCGGGTTGGAAGCCCACTGGAGCGACGGGTCGCGGCGGCTGTACTACCTGCGCGCCCGCGGCCGCCTCCTCAACGAGGACGAGAAGCTCAGCGACCTCGGCGTGGTCAACGGCGAGCTGGTGTACCTGCTCCCCGAGCCCCCGCCCGGCAGCGGCGTGGTGGAGCAGCCGCCCGACTACCCGGAGACGCACGACTACGCCGGCGCCGGCCTCTTGATGTTGTTCGGGAGCCTCGCCGGGGTCTTTGTGTGGGCGGTGGCCTGGGGGGTGGCGCTGAGCGCGAGCAGCAGCTGGATCGTGCTCACGGTGCCGGGGCTCGCCCTGGGGCTGTTGTGTGCGTCCCTCGCGCGGCACGCGTGGGGCGGCTCGGCGGCGCGGGTGCGGGTGGCCACCACGGCCCTGATCCTCGCGGTAATCATGACCGCGCTCACCTTCCTCACCCCGATCTTCGTGAACGAAGCCAGTCCGTTGGAGACGTACGCTCGGGCGATTCCGGGGTTCATCCTCTCGGTCGTCGGGGTTTTCACCGGGTGGCTGGCGTGGTGGGGGGCGGTGGAGCCGCTGCCCCCGCGGGCGGCGCAGGCGGTGGAGAAGCAGGTGGAGCAGGAGGTGGCGGTCGCGTGCGCGATCTGCGGCCAGGCCGTGGCGGCGAACGTTCAGCAGGTGTGCGTGCACGCCTGCGGGAGGGTGTTCCATGCCGGATGTTACCGGGCCAAGGCGTCGACCTACCGGGGGGACGCGAGCAAGTGTGCCATCTGCAACGTGCGGGTGGCGTAGCGTCGTCGCGGCGGCGATCGTGGCACCTGGCCTCGGCTGCGGCGTGCAGGCTGGCACCTACGACCTGACGATCACCGGGGTGGAGAGCGACTGTGCCGAGGCACCGCCGGCGGCGTTCGCGTGGCGGGCCGAGCTCTACGAGACCGACCGCGATCCGAGCAGCCTGGGCTTCTTCGAGCCGAAGGACGCCTGTCCCTTCACCGGCGCCGCGCAGGACTGCGCCATGGACGGGGTAGACGCGGTCGCGCCGCTCACCGACGCGGGCTTCGACGCCGTCGGCAGCGTGGACTGGACGTTGGAGGCTGCCTGGACCGATCCGTGGACCGTCCGCGGCACGCTGGTCCGCTCGGCCGCCTGCGTCGGCGGCGATTGCGAGCGCCTCGCCGACCTCACCCCCGAGCCGTGCACCACCACCTGGAGCTGGGAGGGCGCCCAGCGGGACGGGGCGGCGGCGTGTCGGGGCATGGAGGCGGAGGCGGGCGCCCAGGTGGGGGTCGGTTCAGCCCCCTGGGACCCGATCTACGTGGACCCCTCGATCGCTCCCGACGCCATTCCGGTTGTGCTCGGCGGCGGAGAGCGGGTGGAGACAGCGCCGGTCGTGGTCCCGGGCGTGCTCGACGGCACGGAGGGGTATTTCCGTCCGGCCAGCCCGCTCCGAGCCGGCGACTGGTCCCTCGCGGGCGCCTCGCTCGGACGGCCATCGGCGCCGCTGGTGAAGGAGTCGGCGTGTGTGCACCCCGCGGAGCCACGCTGGGGCCTCGTCGAGCCGTGGACCGTCGAGCCGTTCGGCCAGGACCCGACGTTCGACGCCGCTCGCCTCGCGGGCACGCGCTGGGATCTCCGCCCCGGTCGCATCGCCGGCGGAGCCGCTCCGCTGTCGGCGTTGGTCGGGATGGTGGCCCTGCACCTCGAGATCGAGGCGGTCGAGGCGGGGATCGCGACCTTCCGCCTGCTCTCCACCGACGTGCAGACCGGGAGTGAGTGCATTCTCCTCGTCGATGAGGGCGACCTCTCTCCCACCGGCGAGCTCACCTGGAGCCGCGACCGGATCGACGTGGAGACCGAGCCCGACCCGACGGTCCTCTACGCGCCTTCGTTCCGCCTCGGCTTCGCGGCAGACAACGAGCGCGCGGCGGGCGGCGAGGCCTTCACCACGGTCGACGCCCGCGGCCTCTTCGCTGCCAACGACATCGACTGTTCGTTCATGGACGGCATGGGCGGCGCGTGTGTCCCCTGCGCCGACGACGGGGTGGACACGTGTGTCACGGCCGCGGGCTTCGCCTGGACCGCCGAGCGGGTGGACGAGCCGATCGTGGAGGACCTCGCCTGGTGCGGCGCCGATCTTCGGTCGGGCGTGCCCGAGTGGCACCTCGACTGCGGCAGCGCGCCGACCTGCGCCGGGGCGGGGATCGGGGTGGTCGGGCTGGCGGCGGCGCTGCGGAGGCGCGCGGGGCGGGGTCGCCGGTCCGGGTGACGTCGCGGATCGGGGTGCCGTCGATCCTGGCCTCCCCTCCCGGCCTTCCCCCACCCTCGCGAGCCAGGACAAACGTCGGCGGGGCGCGATCGGGCGATCCCCGGACCGAAGCGCGCGCCTAGTCGCAGGTCTGGGTGATCACGGCCTGGGACTCGTACGTGCCGTCGGCGTTTTGGTCCATCCCCTTCTCCGCCCGCCCCTCCGAGGGGTAGGTGGTCACGGTGAGCTCGTCGGGAACCCCGTTGTTGTCGGCGTCGCCGCGGTAGTTCAGCTCGCGCAGGTGTTCGTCGTACTCGTAGGCACCGCCGCTCACGGCGCCGCCGGAGACCAGCGTGTAGTACAAGACCTCGCCGCCGTCGCCGTACCCCACGATGTAGTCGTACTCCAGCTCGGCGTCGCCGTCCTGGTTCTGGGAGTGGCGCTTCATCTGCCCTGCGTCGTTCCACTCGAACGTGTCCACGAAGTTCACCACGCCGTCGTTCTCCGCGTCCCAGGCGCGTGACACGATCCGGTCGTCCGCGTCGTAGCTGTTGGACCAGGTCTGGATCAGGTCGAACGTGCCGTTCCGGTCGGAGTCGGCCTCGGCCTGCGTGGAGTAGCCCTCCGGGTCGTAGTGGGTGGTGTCCGTGGCCTGGTCGACGCCGTCGAGGGAGGCGTCGCGGAGGCAGTCACGCGACGCATCGGCGTACCAGGTGCATTCTTCCCAGGCGTCCGCGTCGCCGTCGTTGTCGGTGTCCTGGTCGTGGCGGAGCTGGTGCCCGTTGGCGTCGTAGGTGTACCACTCGTGCTGTTCGTAGGTGCTCGGGTCCGCGTCCCAGCTCACCCACACGTCCGACGGACCATGGGGGCCGTATTCGGTGGTGTACTCCGTGGTGAGCGCGTCCAGGGTGGTGCCGTAGCCGTAGTAGGTGCGCTCCCCGGCCGCGTCGTACTCGGCCCGAACGGCGTACGTCACGGCTTCGCCGGCGAGCCCCTGCTCGTAGGTCCACACGTGGGCGAGATCGTAGATCGTGCCGTCGCAGTCGTTGTCGATGAGATCGCAGCGCTCGACGGCGCCGGGGTAGCGCAGGGCGTCTGCGGGAGCGCAGTCTTTCTCGTCGCTCACGCCGTCGCCGTCGGCGTCAGGGCCGGTGTCAGGGTCGGTGTCGGCCGTATCGGCCGTATCGGCCGTATCGGCCGTATCGGTGTCCACGGTGTCGCTGCCCGCGGTGTCGCCGGAGTCGGTCGCGAGCGCCGGGTCGGTGTCGGCGTCGGTGGCGCAGGCGTTGAGGGCCAGGAGGAGGAGCATCATCGGCGGTTCCAGGAGGTACCCCGCCCTATGCGGGTGGGTCGCTGCGGGGACCCCCGCCCAACCTCCAGTCGGGACGTCGCCGCCGGCACACCTGCGCCTGCCTCGCCATTCTCGCCGACCGTGGCGCCTCGACCGCCGACGGGGCGGGGGGCAAAACGGTGTAGCGCCTCCAGCCCCCAGACACCGGGCCTCCGCCGCCCCTGCCGCGCACCGCCATTCCCCCTGGAAACCCCGACACCTGGTTTGATACATGTATCGATACATGTATCGACGCATGTATCGCCGCGGGGTTGGCGGCGTTGGCGTCTCCGAGCGTCGGGCGCCCCTCCTCCGGGGCTCGAAGCGGGCGTGGTCGCGGTGATACATCGGATGTATTGAATCACGACGCGGCGTCCCGGCCCTCCGCCGGTTAGCCGCGCGCTTCTTCGTTCCGGCGCTGCCGGACGGTCGTGTGGTCCAGTCTCCGGGAGTGTTCGTTGTTCGCCTTCTTCCTCGCCTGTGCCACCGACCCCACCGCTTCCAGGGACCCCGCCGCCCTCGACAGAGCCGACACCGCCGCGGCCGACGCCGACACCAGCGACAGCAGCTCGGGACGCGACTCCGACGCCCCGCGCCACCACCCGGAAGGGTTCGATTCGTCCTCGGTGCACGGGATCGAGGCCAAGCTCCAGACGCAGGACTGCCGCTCCTGCCATGGCGCCGACCTCGATGGCGGCACCGCCGACGTCAGCTGCGACAGCTGCCACCCCGACGGCTGGCGCACCGACTGCACGTTCTGCCACGGTGGCGGCGACAACGGCACTGGCGCCCCGCCCGAGGGTATCGACGACGCGGACGATGACGCTGCCTTCGGCGCCCACACCTCGCACGTGACCGAGGGGATCCACGCCGCGTTCGACTGCGGCCAGTGCCACGTCCGCCCGGCGGACGCCCTCGCCACCGGGCACCTCTTCGTCGGCGACAGCACGCCCGGCGTGGCGGAGGTGGAGTTCTCCGGTGGCTACAGCCCCGATGCGAGCTGGTCTGGCGGCGGGTGCAGCTCCGTCTACTGCCACGGCAATGGCAACGGCTCCACGGGCGACGTGAAGCTGGGAGACGACGTGCAGTGCGGCACCTGCCACGCCGTCGAGGCGAGCTGGTGGACGGGCGGCTGGCTCCTCCTCGGCGGGGAGCACATCAAGCACCTCTGGGCGGGCTACCTCTGCGCCGACTGCCACGCCGACACCGTGTCGAGCGGGGACACGATCTTCGACGCCGCGAAGCACGTCAACGGGCAATTGGACGTGGCGCTGCCGGCTGGCATGGCCTGGGACGGGTCGAGCTGCTCGGGCACCTGCCACGGGGAGACCCACTCCGGGCGCGGCTGGTAGCCCCGTGCTACCCCAGTCCATCGGAGAATCCCCGTGAGCCCTGTGGACGTCGATGCCTACCTCGCCGAAGGCTGCGGCCGCTGCGACCGATACCAGACCCCCGACTGCAAGGTCCACCGCTGGCAGGAGCTGCTCGTCGCCCTGCGCGCGCTGGCGCGGGCCGCCGGGCTGCGGGAGGAGGTGAAGTGGGGGAGCCCCTGCTACAGCCTCGACGGCAAGAACGTGCTGATGGTGGCGGCGTACAACGAGTTCGCGTGTATCAGCTTCTTCAAGGGCACCCTCCTCGAGGATGAGGCCGACCTGCTCGAATCGCCGGGGCCCAACTCCCAGGCGGTTCGGCTGGTGAAGTTCACGTCGCTCGCGGCGTTTGCGGCGCACCGTGCCGCAGTGGTGGCGCTGGTGGAGCAGGCGATGGGGCTGGCGCGCACGGGCGCCAGGGTGGTGTTTGCGCCGGCCCCCGAGCCCGTCCCGGACGAGCTGCAGGCGGTGCTCGACGCGGATCCGGAGCTGGCCGAGTCCTTCGCGGCGCTCACGCCCGGCCGCCAGCGGAGCCACGTCCTCCACGTGGCGGGGGCGAAGCAGGAGGCGTCGCGGCGGTCGCGGGCGGAGAAGTGCGCGGAGAAGATCCGGGCGGGCAAGGGCTTCCTGGATCGGTGAGGGGGGCGGGCGCGTTCCCGCGCCACCGGCGCCGAAGCCGCGCAGCCGATCCCGCCATCCCGCTCACCAGAACCGTAGCGGGCACGCCGCGAGCCGCGTACGGTGCGCCATGCGGCGACGAAGTCGAGAGCCGGGGCGAACGTCGCCCAGCCGCGCGAGCCTGGGTTCGCTTGTGGGGTTCGTGCTGGCCGCCTGCGACCCGGTCTCCGAGCCGTGTCCGTGCGACGAGGGCCATGGCGTCTTCCTCTGCGACGGGGGGGAGTGTACGGAGTGCCAGTGCCTGGACCTCGCGCCCGCCACGGTCGACCCGACGCCGGACGTCACCCGCTTCGTGGACGCCGACGCCACCGGCGGCAGCGGCACCGAGGCGGATCCCTGGGCGGGGCTGGATTGGGCGACGCTGGACGACGACGTCGCCAAGGGAAACGTCCTGGTGGTGTTTGACGCCGGCGATGTCTGGCCGGACGCGCTCACGATCGGCCGCACCGACGCCGGCCCGAACCGCATCGTGCTCGATGGCCACTTTCGCCGCCGCACCGCCGACGGCTGGGTCACCGCCGAGGGCGTCCGTGCGACGGTGCCCGGGGTGAAAACCGGCTTCGACGACGTGGTCCGCAGCCGCATCACGGTGCGGGGGTTCGACGTGACCGGGAGCGAAGACAAGGGCATCTACTGGCGCGCTGGCGACGAGATCGTGCTGGAGGACAACCTCGTGCACGCCAACCTGGGCACGCCGGCGGTGAGCCTGGACTACACCTCACGCTCGGGACATCGATCCACCTCGTTCGTGGTGCGCAACAACCACATCTGGGACGAGAGCGGCGAGTGTGTCTACATCGGCGGCGCCGAGGGGGAAGACCTCGACGCGCACGAGCTCGTGGTGATCGAGAACAACCTCGTTCACGACTGCACCCAGCTGTTCTCCACCCACGCCGACGGCATCAACATCAAGGACCGCATCGGCTCGGTCACGGTGGCGCACAACGTGGTGTTCAAGACCCACTGGGGGATCGAGATCGCCAGCCCCGGAGAGTACCGTGGAAACCTCGTCTTCTCGACTCGCTCCAACGGATTCCACATCACCGATGAGTGGGGCCCGGGGGCCTCGGGCCTCACCCTGGAGGACGACGTGGTGCTCGACGCGGGCGAGGCCGGGCTCTACCTCAACGCCACCAACCACCCGTGGACCGGGGTGACCCTCTCCCGGCTCACGGTGGTGGGGGCCCGGGAGGCCGCGATCGAAGCCGGCGGCGCGGGGGGCATCACCGGGGTCCTCGACGACGTCGTCCTCGCCGACGCCGCGGTCGGCCTCGATGCGTGGTCGCGGATGGGCCTGGTGGTCGGCGAGTGCTCGGTTCACGACGTGGGCGTGGTGGGCGACCGTGACTTCGCCGAGGCGGCGGAGGTCTGTGTGGATCGGGACCCCGGCTTCGGCGACCTCGCCGCCCCCGCCGGGCCGGACGGACACTTCTTCACCACCGACGACCCCTGGGTCGCCGAGATCGGCGGCGCGCGGCCCTAGAAATCGCCCGGGCGAGCCCCCACCGCCCGGATACCCTCTCGGGATGACCCTCGCAGAACTCGAAGGCCTCCCGGGTCCGAAGCGCC
Organism: uncultured Pseudomonadota bacterium; assembly: GCA_903921785.1. GTDB lineage: Bacteria > Myxococcota_A > UBA796 > UBA796 > SXON01 > SXON01. The sequence goes on along the minus strand of CAIXRH010000196.1, from coordinate 7,422 downwards.
AGAACGCGGTGGCCCAGCTCGGTCGAGCAGCCCAAGGCGGCGATGCCCCCGCGCGCTCGCTGCTCCGCGAGCTGGCCGGCCACTCCGACCCCTGGTGGCGTTGGCTCGCGCTCCTCGGCCTCGCCACCGCGGGGGACGACGCGTCGCTCCTCGCGTCGCTCACCGACGCCGCGCGCTCGGTGCGCGAGCGGGCCTGGGCGCAGCTCCTGCAGCAGGGGCAGATGCCCACTCTCCTCACGGCGCTGGGGACCCAGGGCCACTCCAAAACCGCCGCGCGGCTCGCGGGTCGCCTCGTGCGGGCGCGGTCCTCACCCGAGCTTGAAGCGTTGATGGTGCGCTTCTCGACGAACCCCGTCTGGCTGGATCGGCTCCCGGCCTGCTCGGAGGCGACCGTGCGGGCGGCGCTCCCCGAGCTCGAAGCGCGGGGGCGGGGGGTGGCGTGGCGCGCGGTGGCCCGCTTCCACCCGCGGTTGCTCCGTGATCAGCTGGTCGCGGCCCTCAAGGGCGTCAAGACCCCCGACTCGCGGCTCACCTGGCGGATCCACGACGTGATGAGCGACCTTTTGGCCGCCGATCCCGACGCGGCGCTCGATGTCGTGGAGGCGCTCTTCGACCTCTCGGTGGCGCCGCAGCCGCTGGGCAAGTGGATCGCGCGGTTGGCGCGGCTCCGCCCGGAGCGGACGTTCGACCGCCTCAAGGCCCGGCAGCTCTCCGGGCTGCCGGCACCGCGGCCCGGGCTGTTCAGCTCGGTGCGGTTCGTTCGGCCGGATCGGCTGGGGTTGGAGCGCCTCAAGTGGCTGGTGTCGAACGCGCCGTCGGCGCTCCCGGAGGGCTCGGCAGGCCGCGCCTGGATGGCGCGGCTCGCGGAGGCCGACCGGAGCGCGCTGGTGACCCACTGGCTCGGCCACCGGGTGGGGAGCTGGGGCGCCTTCCTGTTCGCCTTCGCCGCGCCTTCGCCCGAACGGGAGGCGTCGTTCGACGGCTGGCAGCGCGCCGCCTGCAACGCCGAGGGGCTCATCGCCGTGGCCCGGCTCCATGCGCTCCCGCTCGACCTGCGGCTCCGCGAAGCTCGCCGGCACCTCCACGAGCTGCCATGGCTCCAGTCGCGGCCGGTAGAGCGTCGCGTCTACGCCGAGCTGCTGGGCTTCGATGAGGCGGAGTCGGAGTTGCAACCCTGGCTCGCCCATCCCGAGGGCACCGAGCGCGGGGTGGCGCTGGGCCTCTGGCTGGGCACCGTCCGCCATGACGCGGCGCGCACCCCCCTGGCCATCGCCGCCGTGCGGCGGCGGAAGAACGAGCAGGACCCGGTGCGCCAGGCGATGCTCGCCGCCCTGGCCCGCCTCCCCACCGGTCGCCTGCGCGCCACGCCGGTGGAGGAGCTGGTGGGCATCGTCGGCGAGGCGCTGGACGCCGCAGACCTGAGCCCGCACACCGCCAAGGAGGCCCAGCGCCTCGCCGCTGTCGTGCTCAGCGTCGAGCCCGTCGCGGGCGCGGAGCTCCTCACGCGCGTGCTCCGGGTCCGCGGCAGCGTCGACGGCCACGCCATCGGCGCGCGCCTCACGCCCGTGGACGCCGGGCGGCTCGACCCCGTGCTGGCGCCGCTGCTCGACGACTGGGTGCGCCACGAGCGCGCCGCCGCGGCCCTCGGGCTCCTGAGCGGCCTCCACCACCGCCTCCGCCACATGCCCCGCACGCTCGACGCGGTGGACGCCCTCTGCGGGCTCCCCAACCTGCTCGCGCTCGGCGCGCTGCTCGACGTGCTCGCCCGCCACGCCCCCGACCGGTTCGCGGCGCGCGCGCTCCGCATCGTGGAGGCCGACGACAGCGCGATCTGCCTGCCCCGCGTGGCCCGGTTCGTGGCCACCGTCCGCACGGATCTACTTGGGCGCTTCCTCGGAAAGGCGCCGATGGTCGGCCGTTGGGCCACCGGGCGTACCCACTGGGTGCTCGACTTCGGGCTGCGGTTCCACGGATGGACGTCCGCGCAGCAGGCTCGCTACGCCGCGTTGCTCGTGGCGCTGGTGGACACCCCCGATCGGGACGTGCCCACCTGCCGATGGGCGATGGAGCGGCTCACCCGGCTCACCTGGACGCCCAGCGAGCCGCTGCGGCGGCTGTCCTCGGACCCCCGGCCCCCGATCCGGGACCTCGCCATTCGAGCGCTCCCCAACCTCGACGACGGCAGCGGCCTCCAGGCGCTCCTGGACTGCATGGGCGGCGACCGTGCCCGCATCGCGACGTACGCGCTCCGCCGCGAGCTCTCCGAGCTGACGCCCGCGGCGGTGATCGCCCAGCTCCGCGCGGTGCCGATGGGCCGCGTCACGGTGGCCAAGGAGGTCGTGCGGCTCATGGGGGAGCTGGGCGGACCGGAAGCCCGCGGGGCGCTGGTGGCGATGGGGGCGGGCGCCCTTCATCGCGACGTGCGCATCGCACTCTTGCGGGCGCTCTGGGACCACATCGAGTCCCCCGAAGCCTGGGCCCTGCTCGACGCCGCCGCCCGCGACCCGGATCCCGTGCTCGCCAGCCGGCTGCTCTCGATCCCGCTCGACCGGCTCTCGCCGGCCGCGGACGCGCGCCTCGCCGAGCTGTTCGCGCACGTGCTCAGCCGGCCTGAACCGCAGGCCCGGCTCGACTTCCTCGACAGCGTGGGCCCGGCGCCGCTCCGCGACCATGGCCGGGTGCTCCTCGGCGCGCTCGTACGCCACCTCGCCACCCCGGATCCTGCCGAGGCGGCGCGCACGCTGGGGGTGGTGATGCAACGCATGAAGGAGGGGGAGGTGCCCCTCGTCGTGGCCCGCCTCGCGGGGCTGCTCCCCAAGCGCCGCCACCTCCAGGCCCTGGTCGACCGGCTCGCGGAGGGGCTGCACTACTGGTCCCCGCCGGTGCACGTGGAGCTGGCGCACGCGCTCGAAGGGCCGCTCTCGGCGGACCGGCTCGCAGCCGTGCCCTGCATTCGCCTGGCCGCCCGGGTCCGCACCTCCGCAGAGGTGGCGGAGCTGTTGGAGGTCCTGGAGGCGCGGGGGCACCTGCATCACGACGCCATCGTCGAGGCGTGCGCGCAGGCGGCGAAGGGCGCGTCCCCGCACTCCGCGGCGACGCGGCTCGTCCGGAGCAAGGCGCCGAGGCTGCGTCGGGTGGCGCTGGCGGCGCTGGTAGCGGCCGCCGCCCCGGAGAACGGGTGGACGCCCGAACGCCGCGCGCTGCTCGCGAAGCTGGCCGCGGACGAGAGCCTCGAGGTGGCGGCGGCGGCGGCCTGGGTGTTCCCGCCACCCGGCTGATGGGAGGTTGAGGGAGGGTTCCCCCTCCCGGCCTCCTCCACCGACGCCAGGTTTGGCTCGCGACGTGGCTGCACCACCGGGAGGTGGAACGACCTGCTCCGTTGGCTTCGCACCGCGCCTCTACGGCACCGCCGACTGACCGAAGATGTCGCTGCCCCAACACTGGATACCGCCGGAGGTGTCAATCGCGCAGGCGTGTTCGCTCCCCACGGAGACGGCCGTGAAGGTGCCCGCGGGCGGGATCGTCTGGCCGGTGGTCTCGCGCCCCCAACACTGGAGGTCGCCCGCGCTGCCGACGGCGCAGCCGAAGCCGCCGCTCAGGTCGAGGGCGACGAAGGTGCCGGTGGGCGGGGTGGACTGCCCGTAGAAGTCGTCGCCCCAACACTTGATGTTCCCGCCGCCGTCGAGCCCGCAGTTGTTGGCCCCGCCGGCGCTCACGGCGGTGAAGGACCCGTCGGGGGAGGCGGTCTGGCCGGCGTTGTCGAAGCCCCAGCAGTCGACGGCGCCGTCGGGGTCGATGGCGCAGCTGTGGCCGTACGATCCCTTGTAGGTGGTGATCGCGGTGAACCGGCCGGCGGGCGCGTCGGTCTCCCCGTTGGCCACGTCGCCGGCGCACACGATGGCGCCGGCCGTGGTGATGCCGCACGAGTAGGTGTCGCCCGCGCTCACCGCGACGAAGGTGCCGGTCGGCGGGACGCGGGCGCTGTTGCCCCAGCACTGGATCGCCTGGTCCGCGTCGATGGCGCAGGCGTTGCCGTCGCCACCCACGAGGTGGGTGAGGGGGACGGCGGGCGGCAGGTAGCTGGCGTTGCGGCCCCAGCAGCGGGCGAGCTGGTCGCTGTCGGTGGCGCAGGTCCAGTAGCCGCCAGCGGCCACGCCGCGATAGCCGCAGCCGTCGGCGGTGCCGTCGCCATCCGCGTCGTAGGGGTGGAGCCACTCGCGGGTGTCGTCGCAGTCGGTGCCGTCGGCGATGCGCCCCTCGGGGGCTTCGCACGCGGCCTGGGCGCTCGCGGGATCGCCGAAGCCGTCGCCGTCGAGGTCGGCGAACCACGAGGTCCCGTCTTCGTCGGTGGCGCCGTCGCAGTCGTTGTCCACGCTGTCGCAGCCGTCGACCGCGGTGGGGTGGACGGCGCCGTCGGCGTCGTCGCAGTCGGTGGCGTCGGCGACGGTGCCGGTCGGAGCGCCGCACGCCTCCTGGGCGGTCGCGGGATCGCCGAAGCTGTCGCCGTCGGCGTCCGCGTACCAGGTGGAGAGGGCACCGTCGCAGCCGGTGTCGGCGGACGTGTCGGAGGTGTCGGTGGTGTCCGGCTGGGTGCCGCAGGCGACGAGGAGGGCGAGGGCGAAGAAGGGGCGCATGGGAAGCTCGGGGGATGGCGGACCGTACCCGTCCTCGCGCCGCGCCGAACCTCTCAGCGGTCTCTCACCGGGGGATCGGCGGGGTGGACCCACGACGCGGCGCGGCGGCACCCACGCCGGCGCCGTCTGGCCCTTCGCGGGCGGCGGGATCGAAGCAGCGCGGGCCTCCCGCGCGGGGCTACGTTGTGCCGATGCTGATCCTGCTCCTCGCTTGCGCCCCTCACACCGAGGTCATCGACGACGGCTCGGACACCGCCCCCGTCGACTCCGGCGGGGACGACACCGGTCCGCCCCCGCCGCCCGAGTGGGTCGGAACCGGCGACGACGGCCCGTTGAACGCGGCGGCGCCGACGGACCTCGACGTCTTCGCCCCGAGCTGGGCCGTTCGCGTCCTCGACGGCGCTGCCGTCACGGTGGACCGGACGGTGACCGGCCTGAGCGCCGGCGACGAGGTGCTCCTGCTGGACGTGCAGGGGACGCCGGGCGCCACCGCGGACGTCGGGCACTTTCTCTTCACGCGGGTGTCGCTCGTGTCGGGCGACGTGGTGCAGCTCCAGGACGCGCCCGCTGGCTTCTCGGCGGCGGGACAGAAGCTGATCCTCCAGCGTGTGCCGAACTTCACGGACGTCACGATCACGGGTGCGCTCACGCCCTCCGCCTGGGAGGGTGGAGTCGGCGGCGTCCTCGCCTTTCGTGCCACTGGCACGGTGACGGTGGCGGCGGGCGGGCGCCTCGCGGTCGACGGGGTCGGCTACGCCGGGGGGCTCACCGGTCCGCAGTACGGGTACGACGCCTACCAGGGGGAGAGCTACACCGGTCCCGGCGCGGGCGGCGCGCCTCCGCCCTCCTACAATGACGTGACGGACAGCTGGACTGCCAACGGCGGCGGAGGCGGCGCCAACGTCACGGGCGGCGGCGGGGAATACGGCGGGGGGGCGACGGCGGCGGACGCGTGGTACCCCGGCGGGCCGTACCGGGCGCCAGAAGCGGGCGAGGTGTACGGCGACGCTGCGCTCACCGGGCTGTGGTTCGGGTCGGGCGGCGGCGGGGTGTGGAACGATGGCTCGCCCCCCGCGGCCGGCGGTGCCGGGGGCGGAATCCTTTACCTGGCGGCGACGGAGATCGTGGCCGCGTCGGCGGCCGCGTTCACGGCCGAGGGCGCGGGGACCGACGGGTGGTCCCAGGGCACGTGGTCGTATGGCGCGGGTGGCGGGGCGGGCGGCACGATCTGGCTGCGGGCCAGCCGGATGGAGCTCGCGCCCGGGGCCGTCGAGGCCGTCGGCGGCCGAGGCAAACGCGACGTGGACAGCTGGGGCGGGGACGGCGGCGAGGGTCGCGTCCGGATCGACGCTGCCGAGGTGGCCGGCGCGTCGTTGGCGGAGGCCAGCGAGCCCGACGCCTACGCGGGCGACCTGCCGTAGCTGCGCGTGCCTGCGGGGTCGTCCCCGTCGCCTCCGGTCGGCTACATTCCCCGGGTGACGGTCGACCTCCTCGCGCGCCTCGGCGCTCGCGCCCCCTCCGATCCGCTGGTGCGGACGCTCCAGGAAGTGCTTGGGTGGTGCCCGGGCGCGCCCACCCTCCCGATGTGGACGACGTGGGCGGCGGGAGCGGCGGCGCTCGGCCTCCCGGCAGAAGCGGCGGCGGCGGCGCCGCAACGGGCCACGGCGCTCCCTGCGTGGACGGCCCTGGCGACCCTCGATGGGCTCGACGAGGGCGAGGACGTGCTCTCCATCGCCAGCGGCCTCGGCACCGCGCTGCGGCTGATGATGGCGCGGGCGCCCGGCAGCGGCGCCAGCCAGCTCACCTCGATGGAGGCGCGGCAACGTACGGACGCGGCGGACAAGCTGCTCGCGGTCGCGCTCGCCCTCGATGAGCTCTTCCCCGGAGACCCGGGGGCCGCCACGGAGCGGGCCCAGGCGCTGCCGACCGGGCGGTCGCTGATCGCCTGGTTGGCGGTCGGGGAGCTGCTCCTTCCCTTCTTCGACGACGTGCTGGCGCGGCGAACCGCGGCGATCCTGGGCGCGGAGCGGGTGTCGGCGCGGGCGCGGCTCGCGACCTCCCTCGGCGAGGAGCAGGCGGCCCGGGCAGACGCGGCGTGGCCGGCTCTGGTCGCGGAGGTCGCCTCGTTCGCCGAGTCGATCTCCCACCTCCCGTTTGATGCGGGCTCGCTCGTCGGCCGCTACCTGCCCCGGGTCGCGGGCGCGGCGGATGTGGCCGGGGCCGTGGCCGCGGGCGCGTTCGACGCGTTGCCGATCTACCACCTCCTCGGCTCGAGGCTGGTCGCGGAGGCGGCGCTCTTCGGGAGTTGGGAGCGGCCGATGACCGGTTCGCGGGCGTCGGCCGGCGCCGTCGCGGCCGCATCCACATCCATCCCCGCCGCTGGAGGGGAGCTGCCCCTTGTGTCCGCGGTGGATGACGGCCCTTTGCCCGTCCCACCGCCGCTGCCGCCGGGAATCCCCGCGTCGGCGTCGCCACTCGACTCGGGGGCGTTCGTCCGCGCGCAGGTCGCCAGCGGGCCCGCCGATCGCGGCGATTCGGGTGCGCATCCCCACCCTCAGCGCTCCAATCCACCCGATTCAAGCGCACGGTCGCGCTTCGAACAACCGGGGGGCGCTCCGGTGGAGGGCGTCGCCGAGGCGGGAGCCGTTCCGGGCGAGCACGTTCCCGGGGGGCCGCCGCCGGCTCCGCCCGCTCCGCCGCCGGTTCCGCCCGCTCCGCCGCCGGTTCCGCCCGCTCCGCCGCCGGTTCCGCCCGCTCCGCCGCCGGTTCCGCCCGCTCCGCCGCCCAT
>CAIXRH010000195.1 GCA_903921785.1 uncultured Pseudomonadota bacterium | reverse complement strand
CGGGCGTGTAGGCGGCGGGCGCCGGGAGCGCCGCGGGGGCGTAGGCGGGCGCGGCCATCTGCTGGCCGGTGACCATCGCCACCAGGCCGTTGGTGGCGACCTCCTGGGCGCGGAGGAAGGCCATGTGGCTCTCGGCCATGCTGCGGCCGAAGCGCTCGTGGACCTCGGCGAGCTGGCGCTGGTTCTCCTGGAAGGCGGCGATCCAACCAGTGGCGGCGGGGGTGCGGGTGCTCACGCGGGACTCCGAGGTGGCGACGGGGCTGGCGCTAACCGGCGCGGGACGGGGCGGCGCGCTCGGCGCCGCGGAGACGGGGAGGGGACGGGCGGCCGGAGCCGCGGCGATGGGCGCCGGGGCTGCGGCGGCGGGGGCCGCGGGACGGCCACCGACGGTCGTTGCGCCTGAGACGGCCGTATGGGGCACCCCGTTGTCTGGCGCCCCCTTCGTCGGGGCCACCGGCGCGGCGCTGACCGCCTGCGCCGAGGCCGACCCCGGGTGCTTTCCCGCCGGGTTCGGCGGCACTGGCTTGCTGTCGAGCCGGGGGTAGGGTTTCCCGTAGTTCGCGCCGTTGATCGGCACCGCGCCCTTCGCCGCGACGAAGCGGGTGGGGCCCGGCGTGCGGTCGCCGGCGAGCGCCGCGAGGTTCGTCGGCACGCCCACCGCCACGAGGCGGCCGAGCGCGGCCTGGAAGGCCTCCAGCCCGTCGCGGCCCTTGGTCTCGAGCGAGACGGCCACGTGCGGCTTGTCCTTGAGGATGCGGCCGACGAGGCCGGTGAGCACGCTGCCCGGACCGACCTCGACGAAGACCCGCGCGCCCGCGGCGTACATCGCCTCGATCTCGGCGACCCAGCGCACCGGGGAGCCGAGGTGCTCGCCGAGCGCTTCGGCCAGGCCGTCGGTGTGCGGCGTGGCGGATGTGTTGCAGTAGACCGGCAGCGTCGGCAGGGCGAACGGCGCGTCCTTGAGGAAGGCCGTGAGCTGCGCGCCCGCGGGGGCCACCAGCGGAGAGTGGAACGCCGTGGACACCGAGAGGCGCGTACACCGCAAGCCTGCGGCTTCGAGGCGCGCCATCGCGGCCTGGACGGCCTCGGTCGGGCCCGCGATCACCGTCTGCTCGGGGGCGTTCTCGTTCGCCAGGACCACGTCGGGGCCGAGGTGGGCCATCACCGCCGCCGCCGGACCGGCGACCGCCGCCATGGCGCCCGGGGCGCTGCTCGCCGCCTCCGCCATCAATTCGCCGCGCCGCCGCGCCGCGCGCATGAGCGTGGGGAAGTCGAGCGCGCCGCCGACCTTGAGGGCCACCAGCTCGCCGAAGCTGTGGCCGCCGGTCATCGCCGGGGCCACGCCCATCTCCTGGAGCAGGCGGGAGAGGCCGACGCTGAGCGCGCCGAGCGCGGGCTGCGCCCACTCGGTGCGGGTGATCATCGCCTCCTGCGCCTTACGATCTTCCGCCGTGAAGGTGGGGATCGGGAACATCACGTCGGCGAGGCCGGGCACGAGGGCCTCGGCCTGGTCGAGCGTGTCGGAGACGGCGGTGAAGCGGTGGAGGCCGGCACCCATGTCGAGCGCCTGGCTGCCCTGGCCGGGGAAGAGGAAGGCCACCGGGCCGGCGCCGCCTTCGGGGCTGTAGAAGAGGTCGGCGCGGGTGTGCTCCTTGCCGGACTTCACGATGTCGAGCGCGCGGTCGAGCTTGGCGTCGAGGTCGCCCTTGACGACCATCGCGAAGCGGACCTTGGCGTTGGCCGCGCCGTTGCACTGCGAGGCGATGGCGAGCTGGGCCGCGTCCCCACCCTTGGCGGCGCGGAGCTGCGCGGTGAGGCCGGCGACGTCGTCCGCGCCGAAGACCACCAGCTCGGAGAGCCACGGGTCCATGCGGGCGGGGCGCCGCGCGGGGCCCTCGTACTCCTCCACGGCCACGTGGAAATTGGAGCCGCCGAAGCCGAAGCTCGACACGCCGGCGCGGCGGGGGTGGCTCGGCGGACGCACCCAGGGGCGCGCCTCGGTGTTCACGTAGAACGGGGAATTCGCCCAGTCGACCGCGGTCGCCGGCTTGGTGACCTTGATGGTGGGCGGGTAGGTCTTGTGCTGGAGCGCGCCGAGCACCTTCAGGAGGCCGGCGATGCCGGCGGAGGCCTTGGTGTGGCCGATCATCGACTTCACGGAGCCGAGGGCGCACCACTGCTTCTTCTCGCCCGGCTTGAAGACGAGCTGCAGGCCCTTGAGCTCCGCGAGGTCGCCCGCCTTGGTGGCGGTGCCGTGGGCTTCGACGAGCTGCACGCTCTCCGGGGTGAACCCGGCCTGGGCATACGCCTGCTCCACCGCCCGGGACTGGCCCTCGGGCACCGGCGCGTAGACCGACTTCGCCCGCCCGTCGGAGCTGGAGCCGAGGCCGCGGATCACGGCGTACACCTTGTCTCCGTCGCGCTCGGCGTCGGCGAGGCGCTTGAGCGCCACCATCCCGATGCCCTCGCCGAGGAGCGTGCCGTCGCCCGACGCGTCGAACGGGCGGCAGTCGCCCGTGGGGGAGAGCGCCGGCGTCTTGCTGAAGCACATGTACATGAAGATGTCGTTCATGGTGTCCACCCCGCCGGTGATCACCATGTCGCTGTGTCCAGCCTGAAGCTCCAGGATCCCCATGTGTACGGCGGTGAGCGCGCTGGCGCAGGCCGCGTCGGTCACGCAGTTGGTCATGCCCACGTTGAGGCGGTTGGCGATGCGCCCGGCCACGACGTTGCCGAGGAGCCCGGGGAAGCTCGACTCCTGCCATTGTACGTAGTGGTCGCCCATCTTCTTGCAGGCGGCCTGCACTTCGTCTTCCGCCCAGCCGAGCTCGCGGAGGCTCCGCTCCCACACCGGGCGCTGGAGCCGGCTCACGAGGCTGCCGAGCAGCTCCTGGGCGCCGGTGACGCCGAGGATCACGCTGGTGCGACGGAGGTCCTCGCCGGACTTGCCGATGTCGTCGAGCACCATCTTCGCCACGATCAGCGCGAGGAGCTGGCTGGTGTCGGTGGCGGGGAGGATGCTCGGGGGAACGCCGAAGCCCATCGCGTCGAACGGGACGTCGGGCAGGAAGGCGCCGCGCTTGGCGTAGGTCTTGTCCGGGGCCTTGGGATCGGGATCGTAGTAGTCCTCGATCCGCCAGTGACCGGCGGGGATGTCAGTGACGCAGTCCTTCTTGGCGAGGATGTTCTGCCAGAAGCCGGGGTAGTCGAGCGCGCCCGGCATGACGGCGCCGGCACCGACGATAGCGATGGGGGCAAAAGACATGGGGGTCACCTGAGGCGCCGCGGTCTACCTTTGTGCGTCCTGGCCGGTGTCACGGCAGGGTCACAGGGGGCGGTTTTTTGGTGAATGGTGGTTCAGGGGGTCCCCCCTCCCGGCCCTCCTCCACCCTCGCGAGCCAGGACAAGCGTCGGCGGCCGCCCTTCAGATGCCCGCGCCATCCGCGAACGCGTCTGCCCGCACGGGCGCCTGGAGGATGCGGCTGTGGGCGGGGACGCTCCGGGTGAGCCACACCCCGCCGCCGATCACCGAGCCGCGGCCGATGGTGACCCGCCCGAGGATGGTGGCGCCCGCGTACACGTGGACTTCGTCCTCGAGGATCGGGTGTCGCGGCGCCCCGCGGACGATGTGGCCCTCCGCGTCCACCGGGAAGCTCCGCGCGCCCAGGGTGACCCCCTGGTAAAGACGTACGTCGCGGCCCAGCTCCGCGGTCTCCCCGATGACGACGCCGCTGCCGTGATCGATGAAGAACCGCTCGCCGATCGTCGCGCCCGGGTGGATGTCGATCGCCGTGGCCGCGTGGCCGATCTCCGCGATCGCCCTGGCGACCAGCGGCGCGCCGAGGCGATGGAGCGCGTGGGCGATGCGGTGATGGAGCGTGGCGTAGAACCCCGGATAACAGAGCAGCACCTCCGTGGTGCTGGTCGCCGCGGGGTCCCCGGCGACGGCGGCCGCGAGGTCGGTCTCCAGCAGATCGCGGATCCCGGCGAGCTGGGCCATGAAGCGCCGGACCAGCGCGTCCGGGGTGGGCTTGAGGCCCGGCTCACGCCCGACCTGCTCGGAGAGGGCGCGGAGGGCCTCGTCGATGGACAGGTGCACAAACGCGCGCCGCCCCTGGGGGTCGAGGCCGCCGGGGCCGAGCTCCGCGGCGAAGAGCGCCACGTGCAGCCGCTCGATCACGCCCCTCAGGGCCTCTCGCGACGGCAGCTCCCGGGCGATGCGCCCTTCATCCTTGCGGACGAGGGCGTCGGCGACCTCGGCGACCTGGTCCCCCCAACGCGCGCTCATACTTCGCGCCCGTCCGCGGTGAACAGGCCTTCGAAGAGGATCGAGCTGAGGTACCGTTCGCCCGAGTCCGGGAGCACGACGACCAGCGTCTTCCCGGCGTTCTCCGGACGGTGCGCGAGGCGGGCGGCGACCGCGCCAGCGGCGCCGCCGCTGATGCCCACGAGGATGCCCTCCTCTCGAGCCAGCCGGCGCGCGAAGGCCACGGCCTCCTCGTTGGTCACCAGCTCCACGCTGTCCACCAGCGAGAGATCGAGTACGTCCGGCACGAAGCCGGCCCCGATCCCCTGGATCTTGTGGGGCGCGGGCTTCAGCGGCTCGCCGGCACGCTTCTGGGTGAGCACCGGGCTGGCGGCGGGCTCCACGGCCACCGACTGGATGGCCTTGCCCCGGGTGTGCTTGAGGTAGCGGCTCACCCCGGTGATCGTGCCGCCGGTGCCGACGCCGGAGACGAAGATGTCGACCGCGCCGTCGGTGTCCTCCCAGATCTCCGGGCCGGTCGTGGCCTCGTGGATCGCGGGGTTCGCCGGGTTCTTGAACTGCTGGAGGAGCACGTAGCGTTCGGGGTCGGAGGCGGCGATCTCCTCGGCCTTGGCGATGGCGCCGGCCATGCCGCGCGCGCCCTCGGTGAGCACGAGCTTGGCGCCGTAGGCGAGGAGCAGCTTGCGGCGCTCGATGCTCATCGTCTCCGGCATCGTGAGCGTGATCGGGTAGCCCTTGGCGGCGGCGACGAACGCCAGCGCGATGCCGGTGTTGCCGCTGGTGGGCTCGATGATCTCCTTGCCCGGGCCGAGGGCGCCGCGCTTCTCGGCGTCCCACACCAGCGCCGCGCCGATGCGGCACTTCACGGAGTACGCGGGGTTGCGGCCTTCGATCTTCGCGAGGACGGTGGCGGGCGCGCCGTCGGTGACGCGGTTGAGGCGCACGAGCGGGGTGCGGCCGATGGACTGGGCGTTGTCGGGGAACCAGTGGGCAGACATGGGTAGGGCCTCTGCCAAAAGCTAAGGCAAGCCGCGTGCCACGGCAGGCCACGGCGGTTCCCGGCGTTCCCGCTTACGGGTCGCGCCGATTTCACGGATCCGCCGTGACGGATCGGCGGGGGTGTTTACGGGGGCGGGCCCGGGGTGGGCCAGCCCGGGGTGGGCCAGCCCGGGGTGGGCCAGCCCGAGGTGGGCCAGCCCGGGGTGGACGGCGCTGTCCGCCTGCAGCGTCACGCAGGGCCGCGGAGGCCAAGGAACGCGGAGGGTGAGGGGGTCACCGAGGGCGTTCCTTGGGGTTGAGCGGCGCGGAGGCCAAGGAACGCGGGGGGTGAGGGGGCCACCGAGGGCGTTCCTTGGGGTTGAGCGGCGCGGAGGCCAAGGAACGCGGAGGGTGAGGGGGTCACCGAGGGCGTTCCTTGGGGTTGAGCGGCGCGGAGGCCAAGGAACGCGGAGGGTGAGGGGGTCACCGAGGGCGTTCCT
>CAIXRH010000194.1 GCA_903921785.1 uncultured Pseudomonadota bacterium | reverse complement strand
GCGAAGAGCGGACGCTGGACCGAACTGGAGGGCACCGTGCTCGCCCACTGCCGCTGGCGTCCCACCGTGCGAAGTGCCCACCAGGGTGCCTGACCGGCTTTTGAGCATCGCGCCCGGCTGATCCGCGCGAGCCGCTTGTCGTCGGACCGAACGATCTCCCACGGCGCGAACGTCGTGTGGGTGCGGAGCAGCATCTCATCCCGCGCCTTGCTGTAGCGGGCCCAGTTCTTGACGGCCACGGCGTCCACCGGGCTGCTCTTCCATTGTTTGAGCGGGTTATCCGCCCGGTCCGCGAGGCGTCGCGTCTGCTCCTCCTTGCCGATGTCGAGGTAGAACTTGCGGAGCGTCACCCCCGAACGGACGAGGAGCTGCTCAAAGTTTGGCACATCCTCCATGAACGCCTCCCGCTGGTCGGCGGTGCAGAAGCCCATCACCGACTCCACCCCGGCGCGGTTGTACCAGCTCCGGTTGAAGAGGACCATCTCACCGCCTGCCGGCAGGTGGCGGACATACCGTTGGAAGTACCAGCTCGACTCATCCCGATCGGAGGGCGGACCGAGCGCCACCACCCGCGTCTCACGCGGGCTGAGGTGTTTGACGATCCGCTTGATGACCCCGTCCTTCCCCGCGGCGTCGCGCCCCTCGAACAGCACCAGCACCCGGCGCCCCTTGCGGATGACGTGGCTTTGGAGCTTCACCAGCTCCACCCGCAGCCGGTTCAGGGTCACCCGATAGCTGTCGGGGGCGTCGTCGGTGTCGAGGTCGGACGTGGTCATTCGGGGCCCTCCGTCGGTTCAGTTGGTGGTGTCGGGACGCAGCGTACCGATCGCCCCGTTGACCTTCTCGGTCAGCAGGAACACGCTGGTGGCGTCCTTGACCAGGAAGACGTTGACGGCGGTGTCGGTGCCGAGCGTGGGCACCGTGAACAGCTCGTCGGCGACCGCGTCTTCGTTCACGTCCATCCCGAGCACCATGGCCCCGGCCGGGCCGTCGACCGACATGGACGCGCCGAACGCCAGGTTGTCGACCAACCGGGTCGGGCCCGCCATGTCCCACAGGTCCATCGAGGCGATCCCACCCGCCGTGTTGGTGAGCTGGAGGCGAACGTCTCCTGAGGCGATCCCCGACAGGTCATCCTCCAGCGCGATGCCAGTGATGCTGTCGAGGCGGTCGTAGGCCACCGCAGTGTAGGCCTTGTCCTTCGCCAGGACGAGGCTGTTGATCGTGAGCACGGCGTCGGCCGGCGTCATCCCGGTCGGCGCGATCTTCACCGTGTGGGTGGCGGCGGGGAGGGTGAAGTAGGCGCTTCCCTCGGTGAACGCGAGGTTGGTGGCGATCGCCGTGGTCTCATCGTCCATGAAGACGTCCACCGCGGGTGCGTTGGGCGAGAGGTGGAGGAACCGGACCTCGGCGGTAGTGACCGACGTGTCCGAGGTGTCGCTCGTGTCCGAGGTGTCGTTCGTGTCCGAGGTGTCGCTCGTGTCCGAGGTGTCGGTCGAGGTGTTGGTGGCACACGCGGCGAGGACGAACGGCAGGACAGAGAGAGGGGAGAGACAGTGCATTGTGCGCTCCGGGGCTGTGGAGTCACAAGGATAAGGACGCTGCGACAGAATGAGCTTTTATATTTGCGTATTTCTCTTTCAACCGCGCGACGCATCCGGACGACGAATCACTCGGTGCTTAGGCCCGGCGACCACGCCATGCGCGGAAGACCAACTTGGAGACCTCGATGAGCGTCACCGCCACGAGCCCGAGCGCGAAGGCGATGGCCACCCCGACCGGCGGGAGCACCCCGAGCTTGAATACCGCCCGCGCCGGCGGGAGCTCGAGGAGCACCACCTGGAGCACGCAGGAGGCGACGACCACCGCCACCAGGCGCGGGTTGGTGCCCGCGCCCACCTCCCAGAACACCCGCCGAACGTCTCGCGCCGAGAACGCTCGGAGGACCTCGCTGAACACGAGCGTAGAGAACGCCAGGCTGCGCGCCGGCTCCAGGCCCCAGGCCGACCGCGCCACCAGGAACCCGCCCATCACCACCACCGCCTCGATCGCGCCTACCCCGATGATCCGCGCCCAAGCCGCCCGATCGAGCAGCGGCTTCCCGGGGGCCCGCGGCGGGCGGCGGAGCACGTCGGGGCCCGGCGGATCCACCACCAGCGCCAACGCCGGGAGCCCGTCGGTGACGAGGTTGATCCACAGCAGGTGCAAGGGGAGCAGGGGGGCCGGAAGGCCGACGATCGCGGCCGCCAGCATCAGGATCAGCTCTCCGGCGTTGCCGGTGAGCAGGTAAACCACGGTCTTGCGGATGTTGTCCCAGATCGCCCGCCCCTCACGCACCGCCTCGACGATGCTCGCGAAGTTGTCGTCGGTGAGCACCAGGTCTGCAGCTTCACGGGTGGCTTCGGCGCCTCCACGCCCCATGGCGATGCCGATGTGCGCCTCGCGGAGCGCGGGCGCGTCGTTCACCCCGTCGCCGGTCATGGCCACCACCTCGCCGCGGCGTTTGAGCTCCCTCACGATCTCCAGCTTCTGCTCCGGCGTGACCCGCGCGTACACCCGCCCCTCCGCCGGCTCGTCGGGACCGACGACCCCGATGGACCGGGCGATGGCCAGCGCGGTCGCGGCGTTGTCCCCCGTGATCATCACCGTGCGGATCCCGGCAGCGTGCGCCGCCGCAACCGCGGCTGCCGTCTCGGCGCGGGGCGGGTCCACCACCCCGACGAGCCCGAGCAGCTTCAGGTCGACCTCGGTCGCGCCAGCGCCCTCGGCCACCGCGAGGACCCGGAGCCCTTCGGCCGCCATCCGGGCCGCGGCCTCGGACGTGCCCTCCGGAACGTGCGTGCAGAGCGGAAGGAGCAGCTCCGTCGCCCCCTTCACATAGAGCTTCCCGTCGCGGCGCTGGATGCTCATCCGCTTGCGGTCGGCATCGAACGGCAGCACCAGGACGCGAGGGTTCTCCGCCTCGATAGCGGGCCGTTCAATTCCCTTCGCGCGCGCCGCGAGGAGCAAGGCAAGCTCCGTCGGATCGCCAGAGGCTCCCGTGAGGTCCGCGTCGTTGCACGCCGCGCCCGCGTGGAGCACGGCGGTCTCGTCCGGCCCCCACACCTCGCGGACCGTCATCTCCCCCGTGGTGAGCGTCCCCGTTTTGTCGGTGCAGATGACCGTGGCCGCACCGAGCGTCTCGACCGCGGGCAGCTTGCGGACCAGGACGTGGCGGGCCGCCATGCGCCGCACGCCCAGGGCCAACGCGAGGGTGACCACCGCCGGGAGTCCTTCGGGGACCGCCGCCACGGCGAGCGCCACCGCCCGCATCAACACCTCGAGCCACGCTTCGCCCCGAACCAGCCCCACCACGCCGACGATGGCGACGACCCCCAGGCATGCCACCAGGAGCGATTTGCTCGCGCCTGCGAGCTGCTTCTGAAGGGGCGTCTCCTCCTCCTCAGCGGAGGAGAGCAGGTGCGCAATGCGCCCGAGCTCCGTACGCATCCCTGTGGCGGTCACCTCCGCGGTCCCCGTTCCGTTCGCGACGAGGGTGCCCCCGAACACCCGATCGGTGCGCTCGGCCATCGGCGCGTTCTCGGCTACGGGGTTCGGCGACTTGTCGACCGGCTGGCTCTCGCCGGTGAGCGTGGCTTCCGTGGTGCGCAGCGCGTGGGCGAGGAGCACCCGCGCGTCCGCGGCGACGATGTCGCCTGCTTCGAGGACCAGCACGTCCCCGACGACGACCTCCCGGGCCGGGATCATCACCGCCACGCCCTCCCGCGCCACCCGTGCGCGCGGTGCCGTGAGTGAGCGCAGCGCCAGGACCGCCTTCTCCGCGCGATATTCCTGAAGGAACCCAACCACGCCATTGAGCAACACAATCACGGCGATGGCGATCGCATCCACGGCTTCGCCAAGCGCCAGCGCCACCCCGCACGCGACGCCCAGCAGGATCACCAGCGGGCTGGTGAACTGATGAAAGAAGAGCTTGAAGGGACTGGTGGCCGCTGCGCGCACCAGCTCGTTGGGCCCATCCGCCGCCAGGCGGCGGGCAGCCTCCGATGGGCTGAGCCCGGCGGGCGCGGCGGCGGAGTCGGGCATGGGTTCACTTACTCCGGACGCCTAGAGGACGCCATGCATCGGCTCTGGGTAGGGGGCCGTCACGGCCGCCGCCCCCTCCGTGTGGTTCTGCTTGAGGATGAGCCGGGCGAGGTCCACCTGCGGGGAGCCACACCGCGCCACCACCACGAACTTGTCCGCCTTCAGCGCAGTCTCGTACATTGCGATGCTGTCATCCGGCACCCCGATGCCCGACAGCGCACCCGCGAGCGCGGAGAGGCCGCCGCCGACGACGGCCCCCTCGAGCGAACCGAGGATCCAGCCGACCAGGGGACCGGCGACGAGCACCGGCCCGAGCCCCGGAATCAAGAAGAACCCCGACCCGAAGAGCATCCCCCAGATGCCGCCCCAGAACAGCCCGTTACGGCCCCAGGTCGCCATCCGCTCCCCGGTGTTGTAGAAGCCCACCACGGTCTCCTCGCTGTGGTATCCGCGGCCGATGATGGAGACGGTCTTCATGTCGAAGCCAGCCTCTGCGAGCGCGGCCATCGCGTTCGTGGCCTCCGTGTGGGTGTCGAACACCGAGACGACAGACTCAACCTTGTCAACTTCAGGCATGGGGAACTCCAGTTTGTGCGAGAGACGAATCGACGGACGACACGATCAGGGGCGACATTGCGCAGGGCAGCTCTCGCCTTCCTGGAGACGATGAAACTCGACCCGACGGTTGAGGGTGCGCGTGCTCGCCGGGATGAGCTGGCAAGACTCTCCCATCCCCGTCACCGGCATCCGTGCCGTCGCGAGCCCACGTGCGCCGAGGTAGTCCTTGACCGCCCCCGCGCGCCGCCGGCTCAGGTCCAGGTTGTAGGCCTCGGTCCCTTCCTCCGACGAGTGTCCGATGATGCACACCCGACAGGTGGGGTCCTGGGCGATGGCCGCCGCCACCGCGTCGAGCACGGGGTCCATCGTCTGGGCATTGCCGGCGACGGGCTTGGGGAGCTCGGCGCTGTCGTAGGGGAACTGAACGAGGACCACCAGCGGCTCGCCGCCGCAGGGGTCAATCGGACAACCGAAGGCGGCCGCCGGGCCCAGCTTGGTGGGGCAGAGGTCGTCGGTGTCGCAGGTGCCATCCTGGTCGTGGTCCGAGCAGGGCGGTGCCACCACCGCGACGGGCATGACCTCACAGGTCGGGCAGGGCGTGTCCACGTGAGCGGGCGCCGCCTCGGCGGCCTTCCAGGCCGGCCCGAAGGAGAGGTTGAGCCCGAGGGTGAGGTACTGGGCGTCCTCGGCGCTCTGCCCAGGCGTGTCGTCAGGCTGGACGATCTGGTTGTAGCGGAGGACCGGGCCGAGCGCCATCCACGGCGTCGCCTGGACGTTGTACCCGAGACCGGCGTCGAAGCCGAACCGGTCGAGCTCCCCCGTACGGACGTAGCTGGCGTTGCCGTCTACGAAGAGCCCGGCGAGCTGATCCTCCGGCGCCGCAAACGTCGCGAGCGGGCGCAGGCGGACGCCGAGGCCCGCCGAGTGGGACGTCCCCGTGTCGGTGAACCCGTCGCCGGGCGGCGTCAGGAACATGGCGTAGGAGGCCTGCAGGGTGACCACCCGGCCCAGCGCGATCCCCGGACGGACGGCCAGGTACAGCCCAGGGGTGAACCTATTTTCTTGCGGCTGGTCCACCCAGAAGCCGCCCGCGCCTTCGGCGTTGAGCCGGAACTCCTGCGCACGCGCCGCGTGGCTCGGCGTGACGAGGACGAGTCCGAGGAGGAGGCCGAAGCCGCCGGTACGGATGAGCTGTCGAGCTCCGCGCCCCACGGAGGGGGGCGGGGCCGGCGGGGACTGCGGGTTTCCGCAGCGATCGGAAGCGTGATGGTTCATGGCGATCTCCAAACTACGAAGGGGTGAGGGTGTCGGCGACCAGCGGGGAGGCCCGGGGGTCGGAGCGGGTGGTGAAGATCCATGCGTACTCAGCGGTGATCGGGGCTTCGGCGCTGCCGCCCACCGCGGTGGTGACAACCCGCCCGACGTACATGCTCCCGCTGAACAGGGGCGCATTGCTGAAGAAGGTGCAGGTTCGGGAGGCGACCTCGAATGAGAGGTCCCCGTTGACCACACCGCCATCCGGCGCGACGAGCTCGAACTCGGGGTGGAGCCCCGCGCTCGGGTCCGTGCCTTCAGCAAACGTAAACGCGACGGAGGTATCGAACGACACGTCGGTGGCGTAGTCCTGCGGGTCGGTGGAGATCACGGACGACGACAGCGATCCCTCGACCAGACCGGCCGCCTCGGCGCCGCAGCCTGTGGCGCCGAATGGCATCAACAGCAGGCCAATTGCATGATTGCCCCCGCGCCGCAGCCCCGGGCAGCCCCGTCGGCGACGTCTGTATTGAATACCCGGGTCGACACCCCTCGCAAGGGGGTGAGTTCAACGTCAGGAGTGTGCCCAACGTGCGCACGCCCCCTGGTGAGTCAATGCCGACAACCCCGAACAACGGTTTATTCAACAATCGGTCCCATCCGGCGTCCCCCTCCACGACGACGGGTTATCCCTTCCGAGCACCGCGCAACCGGCGACGCCCACTGTCCGTGCCTTTGGGTGAATTCGTCCCGTCCCCTCCCCTTCCCGCGTTGCGCGCTTACAGCTGTGGCCACAAGGTGGGGCCGGTCATGGATCGATCAATCCGCGGGTCGTCGGCCCCGTTCCTGCGCGTACGCGGCCACGCCGCCTCCTCTTCCCCGTGAGCCAACCCTTCGTGG
The DNA here is from genome assembly GCA_903921785.1 of uncultured Pseudomonadota bacterium. GTDB lineage: Bacteria > Myxococcota_A > UBA796 > UBA796 > SXON01 > SXON01. The sequence continues at coordinate 18,376 of CAIXRH010000194.1, read as the reverse complement.
TTCCCCCGTCGTTGGTCTACGTCGGCCGGCTGCTCACCGAGACCTGGCGCACGTGGAACGCCCACAACACCCCCCGGATCGGCGCGGCACTCGCCTACTACACGGTGTTTTCGATGGCGCCAATCCTCGTCATCGCGATCGCGGTCGCGGGGATGGTGTTCGGCGCCGATGCTGCGCGCGCCGAGGTGAGTGTCCAACTTCAGGGACTGCTCGGGGAAGCCGGCGCGAAGACCATCGAGGAGGTGATCAAGAACGCCGACCGGGGGCACACCGGAATCGTCGCCACGGTCATCGGCGCGGTGACACTCCTCGTCGGCGCGAGCAGCATCTTCGGGGAGCTCCAGGGCGCCTTGAACCTCATCTGGAGCGCGCCTCCCGCCCGCCCGCGCGGGCTGCTGTCCATGCTCCAGAACCGGTTCCTCTCGTTCGCCATGGTCCTGGTGATCGGGTTCCTGCTGCTCGTTTCGCTGGTGGTGAGCGCCACGCTCTCGGGTTTGCAGGGCACGCTCGGCGGCCTGATCGCCTCGCCCGCGCTCGCGCAGGTGCTCAACGTCGTGGTCTCCGTGCTGGTCACCACCAGCCTCTTCGCGCTCATCTACAAGGTTTTGCCGGACGTGCAGATCGCGTGGCACGACGTCGGGGTGGGCGCGTTCGTCACCTCGCTCTTGTTCGCGCTCGGAAAGCAGCTCATCGGCCTGTACCTGGGCAACAGCGCGCTGGCCTCGGCCTACGGCGCAGCCGGCTCCTTCGCCGTGCTGCTGGTCTGGATCTACTACTCCGCCCAGCTCATCCTGCTCGGCGCGGAGTTCACTCACGTGTACGCCAACAGCAGGGAGAAGAAGTGATGCTTGCAAATGTATTTCGCGGCGCAGGGAAGTTCGGGATCGAGGAGGTGCCCATTCCCATGGCGGGGCCGGGGGAGGCGCTGATGCGGGTGACGCTCACCACGGTCTGCGGCTCCGACCTCCACATCGTCCGCGGGGAGCACCCGGTGCGACCTGGCCTCATCATCGGCCACGAAGCCGTGGGCGTCGTCCACGCCCTCGGCGCCGGCGTCCACGGCGTCGAGCTCGGCCAGCGGGTGCTGGCCAGCGCGATCACGCCCTGCGGCCAGTGCCGCGCCTGCCTCTCCAGCCACGCCTCCCAGTGCGGCGGGGACGCCGGGTACCGCGCCCTCGGCGGCTGGCGGTTCGGCAACACCATCAACGGATCGCAGGCCGAGTATGTGGTCGTCCCCGACGCCACGGCGAACCTCGCGGCGATCCCGGAGTCGGTCTCCGATGAGCAGGCGCTCCTGCTCGCGGACATCACCTCCACGGGCTTCGCCGGCGCTGAAGCGGCGAATATCCGGATTGGGGACGCCGTGGTGGTGTTCGCCCTCGGGCCGATCGGCCTCTGTGCGGCCGCCGGAGCCCGGCTCCAGGGCGCCGCGCTCATCATCGGCGTCGACCCGGACCCCCTCCGCCGCGCCACGGCGCTCCGGTTCGGGGCCGACCTGGTGTTCGACCCGGACTCCGTGGACGTTGTCGCGGAGGTCCACCGCGTGACCGGGGGTGGGGCCGATGTCGCGATCGAGGCCCTGGGAACGCAGGCCACGTTCGAAGCGGCGCTCCGCTGCCTGCGCCCCGCGGGGACGCTCTCCAGCCTCGGGGTCTACACCGGCAAGCTCGCGATCCCGATGGATGCCTTCGCGTCCGGAATTGGCGACGCCCGCATCGTCACGTCGTTGTGCCCCGGCGGAAAGGAGCGGATGCGTCGGCTCCTCGAGCTGGTCCGGCACGGCCACTTCGACCCGGCGCCGCTCATCACCCACCGGTACCGCCTCGGCGAGATCGCGGCGGCCTACGAGCTGTTCGGCGAGCACCGCGACGGGGTGCTGAAGATCGCCATCACCCCGTGAGCTGACGCCGGGTGAGCTGACGCCGGACGCGACAGTGCCCGCTCATCCTGAGCGGGCACAACCGGGACCGTACCGCCGGCCCCGCGCTGGGGCCGGCGTCACCGTCGGTCGCCTACGGCAGGATGATGGTGTCGGACAAGAGGGTGATGGCCCCGGTGGTGCAAAGCAGCCGTCCGACCACGGTCGACCCGGTCTCCACCGAGTTCGAAGCCCCGGCGAGCACGCTACCCTGGAAGTTCACATTCGTCCCGATGGTCGACGAAGCGAACACCGCCCAGAACACGTTCTCCGCCTTCGCACCGTTGATCAACAGGACCTGCGCGCTGTTGTTCACCGTCAGCGAGGAGCCCACCTGGAAGATCCACACCGAGTTGCCATCTCCCTGCCCATCGAGGGTGACGGTACCGCCCACCGCGATCGACATCGTGGAGGACGAGGTGTAGACGCCAGGCGCGAGGGTCATCCCGGTGATGTCATTCTCCAGCGTGCCCGGCGGACGCGACATCGCGTCCAGGTAGGCCACGGTCAGGTCGGTTTTTGCCAGCGCCGCCGTCGCATCCATCACGTAGAGTGTACCGGTGATGACCGGGTTGGTGAGCGTGCACGGCGCGCCATCCCCCAGGCAGGTTCCGGTGGGGCTGAGCCCCACGTCCCCGCCGAGGCTGGTGATGCCCCCGGAGTTCGAGTTCGTGAGTCCGGCGCCGGCAACCGCGACAAACGTGGTGAGCGAACCAAGGTTCACCGGCTCCAGTACCCACACATCCGAGAGGGTCGTGAAGCTCCAGGAGTAGTCGTACTCGAGGGGATTTCCCGCCACATCCGTCGCGCCGGTCGTCACCGTGGCGATGTACGTCTCGCCATCGAACAGGTCCACGTCCGGGACGAACGTCCCAACCCGCGTCAGCGGATCGTAGGTGAGCACCCCGGCGACCGTGCTGCCGTCGGGCGCCACCACGTCGAAGTTCGCGGTGGTGATCGTCAGCTCGTCCATGTCTTCGTCGAAGGTGAACTCCACGGTCGTGTCGACCGCGACGTCGACGGCCACGTCCTCGGGCATGGTGAGGATCACCATCGGGGCCGTGACATCGGCAGTGGTGAAGGACCAGGAGTAGTCGGACACCATCGACATCCCGGAGACATCGGTCACCCCGCTGCTCACGGTGACCGAGTAGGTGCTCTCACTGAGAAGCACCTCGTCGGGGACCAGGGTGGCCGTCCACGTCGGCACGTCGTAGAACACGGTCGCGGGGACGATGCTCAGGTCCGGCGCCACGAGCTCGAAGGTGGTCGAGTCGAAGGTGAGCGGATCCATCGGCTCGCTGAACGTCGCCGTGACGAGGGTGCCGACCGCCACGTCCACGCTCAAGTTCAATGGATCAACGGTGATGATCGTCGGCGGCGTCACGTCGATGCTGGAGCTGTCGGTGGTGAAGCTCCAGACGTAGTCCAGGGTCATGGCGTTGCCCGCGAGGTCTTCCACGCCCGTGGTGACGATCCCCTCGTAGGTGCTCCCCGCGTCGAGGTCGGCGTCGGGAACGAACGTCGCGATGTGCGCCATCGCGTCGTAGTACACCGTGCCGGCGACCAAGGACGCGTCCGGCGCGAACAGCTCGACGGTGCTCCCGTCCACGCTCAGTGAGTCCATGGCTTCGCTGAAGGTGATCGCCACCACGCTGTCGAGCGCGACGCCCACCTGGAGATCGGCCGGATCGGTGTCGATGACGGTCGGCGGGGTCACGTCGATGCTGGAGCTGTCGGTGGTGAAGCTCCAGACGTAGTCCAGGGTCATGGCGTTGCCCGCGAGGTCCTCGACACCCGTGGTGACGATCCCCTCGTAGGTGCTCCCCGCGTCGAGGTCCGAGTCTGGAATGAACGTCGCGATGTGGGCCATCGCGTCGTAGTAGACGGTGCCGAGGACCGCCGTCGAATCCGGGGCGAACAGCTCGACGGTGCTCCCGTCCAAGCTCAGGGAGTCCATCGCCTCGCTGAACGTGATCGCCACCACGCTGTCGAGGGCGACGCCCACCTGGAGATCGGCGGGATCGGTGTCGATGACGGTGGGCGGCGTGACGTCGATGCTGGAGTCGTCGGTGGTGAAGCTCCAGACGTAGTCGACCGCGAGGGCGTTGCCCGCGAGGTCGGTCACGGCGGTGGTCACACTGCCCGTGTAGACCTCATCCGGCGCAAACGGAGCGTCAGGCACAAAGGTCGCGAGGTGGGTGGGCACGTTGTAGTACACGGCGCCCGGGACGAGCGTGCCATCCGCGAGCGCCACATCCAGCGACGACCCGCTGACCGTGAGCGGCGCCATCGCTTCGCTGAACGTCACCTCGACCTGTGCACCCAGCGAGACCCCCGTGGCCAGGTCCAGCGGGTCCGTGAGGATGACCGTGGGCGGCGTCACGTCGAGGCCGGAGTCGTCCGTCGTGAAGGTCCAAACGTAGTCGGCCGCGAGGGGGTTCCCCGAGCGGTCGGTGGCGCCCGTGGTCACGGTGGCGGTGTAGGCCGCGCCAGCGACGAGCTGCGACCCGGGGACGAGGCTGGCGGTGAAGGTGTCGCTGTCGTAGTAGACGACCCCGCCGACCAGGGTGGCGGACGCATCCCGCAGCAGCAGGGTGCCTTCGCCGATGGTCGTACGGTCCATGCGCTCGCTGAAGGTGGCCTCCACGGCCACGTCCAGCGGCACGGCGACGTCGAGGTCCGCCGGGGCGGTGCTCACAACCGTGGGCACGGTCTCGTCGTGGCCGACCCCGGTGTCCGTGGCCTCCACCAGCGGCCAGCCCACCATCCGATCTCCACAGCCGGAGACGCTGAAGAGCATCAACAACAGACCGACACCCTGGACCTTACGCATGGATTCTCCCGAGCCGCGGTGCCGAATGGATCGGCTGCGGCGTGTGTAGACGTGAACTGCCCACGACGGCACTCCTTACCGGGAGAGTGGCGTCGCTCCGAGCTTTTGCTCGGGGTGAAGGTGCGCACGCCCCCCGGCGAGTCAACGCCGCCGACCGCCATCAACGGATTATTCAACAATCGGTCCGGATTCGCGACACCGCACCCGAAGACAGGTCATCGAACCCGTGCACTGCCCAACGCAGCGCGATTGTGCACGTTGAGCGCCGATGTGGCACCAACGGAATACGCCGTGGAGCCGGCGGGTCTCCCCGCCGGAGGGCGCTCATGCTCCTGTTCGTCGTCCTCGCCTCGACCCCGGTCTCCGCCTCACCACGCGACGCGGTGCTCGCCCTTGCCCGCACGGCCTACGCGTGCGCCGTCCACGCGGGCGCCGCCGCCGACACCGGCATCCTCACCGTGATCGACTACGACCGGCCGTCGGTGGACGCCCGCCTCGCCGTCGTCGACCTCCACGCGTCCGCGGTCTTGCTGGAGACGCGCGTGGCGCACGGCCGCAACTCCGGAGACGACCGGGCGGTGGCCTTCTCGAATGTCTCGGGCAGCAACGAGTCCAGCGTCGGCCTCTACCGCACGGGGGAGACGTACACCGGCAAACACGGCCGCTCGCTCACCCTCGACGGGCTGGAGCCCGGCTGGAACGACCACGCGCGCGCGCGGGCGATCGTGGTGCACGCCGCCGACTACGCCACGGAGGCGTTCGTGATGCGCTGGGGGCGGCTGGGCCGCAGCCTCGGCTGCCCCGCGCTCGACCCCGCCATCTCCGACACCGTGATCGACAAGATCCAGGGCGGAACGCTGGTCTTCGCCTACCACGCCGACGCGGCCTGGCTCGCCACGTCGCGGTGGTTGGCCTGCCCCGACGCCGACTCGGCCGGGTCCCGGTAGCCCGCGCGGGCCCGAGCGGCTCCGTTCGCCGAAGGCGATGATGATGGTTCCCCCTCCCACCTCGGCAGCGAGGTCGCGAGCCAGACCCACGTCGGCGACGCCGCTGGAGCGGCGAACGGGATCGCGGTCGGCGGTCCCCCTTGACGAGCCGCCCCAGCCGATATATCTGATATTTCAGATATGATAGCGATGCGGACCGCCGCGTCGAGCGGAGATTCCCCATGAAGCGCTTCGTTCTCTCCCTCCTGCTCGGCGCCGCTCCGGCGGTCGCCATCCCCCTCGCTGGCTGCGGCGGCGAGCGCCCGGCCGCCGCCCCGGCCGCGGCTGCCTCCACGCGGATCACCGGCGCCGAAGCGAAGAAACTCGTCGCGGAAGGCGCCTTCCTCCTCGACGTGCGCACGCCCGCCGAGTTCGGCGATCGCCACCTCGACGGCGCCACGAACATCCCGGTCGCCGACCTGGAGGCCCACCTCGCGGAGGTCCCGAAGGACAAGCCGATCGTGGTGTACTGCGCCTCCGGGGGGCGCTCCGCGGCGGCGACGGAGGTCCTCCAGGGCAAGGGCTACAACGCCAAGAACCTCGGGCCGATGTCGGCCTGGGACCCGTAGCCGGTCGGCCATGGGCACCGTCGTCCTCGTCCTCGTCGTGCTCATCCTGGCGTACGCCATCGGCATGCCGTGGTACGCCGGAGGCCGGGCAAAACGGGCGGTGGGAAAGCCGATCCCCGCGGTCGGCCCCGTCGTGGACGCCAGCCGGCCCGCCCTGGTCTACTTCTTCAGCCCGACCTGCGGGCCGTGCCGCCAGATGGCGCCGACGTTGGAGGCGCTCCGCCAGGAGGGCGCCGCCATCCACAAGGTGGACGTGAGCCAGGACCTGGCGTCAGCCATGGCCTACGGGGTGATGGTCACGCCGACCACGGTGGCCGTGCGCGACGGGAGGGTGGCCGAGGTCGTGGTCGGGATGGCGGGGATGGAGCGGCTGAAGAAGCTGCTCGCTTGAGGCGCCCCAACGCCCCCGCTCCCGCCCGGCGGCGCCGCCGACGTTGGTCTGGCTCGCGAGGCTCCAGGAGGGCCGGGAGGGGGAACCCTTATTCACCACACCCCATGGAACGGGAGTGAAGCCGCCAGCTCCACCCCGACTTCCCCGGAGATCGGGGCCCACATCGCCCCCACGCCGACTCCGCCCAGGGTGAGCCGCGCGTCCACCTCGGGGTCGGTGACGTGGGTGACGAGCGAGGCCACGCCGAGGTCAAGCGTCGTGGAGAGCGGGCCCGTCCCGAAACGCTGACGCACGCCGAGGCCGACCTTGAGGAGCAGCTCCGGCTCTTCGCCCAGCGCGCCGCCCACGTCTACCCGCAGCCAACCTCGCTCCCTGGCCACCAGGTTGAACTCCCCGCCGACGCCGTACCGATGCGAACGAAGCGGCTCCAGCGCCAACCCCACCGCGTAGGTGCCGCCGAGTACGGGCATTGGCGTGCGCGAGGCGAGCAGCGCCGCCGCGAGGGGGGACCGCGTGCCGAACGCCACGTTGTCCGCCTGGAGCTTGCGACTCACCACCGCCACCAGGCGCCCCGACTCGTCCACAAGGGGGCCGCCGCTGTTGCCGGGGTTGAGCGCCGCATCCGTCTGCAGGTAGGTGTCGCCGACCGCGGAGACGACGCCCCGGGTGACGCTCCACCGCAGCGTCCCCGCGAGGAGCCCCTCGGCCGCCGATGCGAACGGGTGCCCGATCGCCCAGACCGTGCTTCCCTGGGCCGGATCGGCCTCCGCCAGCGGGAGCATCGCGGCGTTCGGACCCAGGCCGGGCACCTCGACCAGCGCGAGGTCGTCGGCGGGGTCCGCGGCGACGGTGCGGCCCCGGAACGAGCGCCCGTCATGCAGCTCGACGATCGGCCGGAGCCCGCTGGCGACGCAGTGATAAGCGGTCAGAACCGTCCCCTCTGGCGTGACGACGGTTCCGGTGCAGGAACTACCTCCCGTGGTCAGCAGCACCACCGCCTGGAGCCACGCGGGGTCCATCAGGCGGGCTCGAACCGGTCGAGGACGATGGCCACGACCATGTCGGCGAGCACGTTCACGCCCGAGCGGATGCGGGCGAGGATCCAGTCCACCGGCACGATGAGCGGGATGGCGACCGCGACGGTGGCCTCCGGCACGCCCGCCGCGCCGAGCACCAGCGGGAGGATGATGAGTCCCGCCTCCGGGATTCCCGCGATGCCCACCCCGGCCATGATGCTCGCGAGCACCACGGTGATCTGCTGAGAGAACGACATGGCGTAGCCGAGCGCCTGGCAGAGGAACAACGTGGCCATCGCCTCGTAGAGCATGATGCCGTCGTTGTTGAAGTTGGTGCCGACGCACGCGCTGAGCCGCGCCGAGCTCTCGCGCACCCCGAGCAGGCGGAGGCAGCGCAGCGTCACCGGCATGGTGGCGAGGCTGGAGTTCACCGACATGGCGGTGACGACGGCGTCGAGCGCGCCGCGGAAGTACCGAACGGGGGAGATCCGCCCGACGCCCCAGCTCAAGAGCGGGTAGTAGACCAGCGCGTGGAGCAGCAGGCCCGAGCCGATGGCGACGAGGAAGACCCACAGCGCCGAGAACACCCCGATCCCCGCCTTCCCCACGACATCCGCCACGATGAGCGCCACGGCGAACGGCATCGAGCTGGCGACCATGAGCAGCATCCGCCCGAGGACCGCGTACGCCGCCTCCACGAGCTGCTCCAGCGTGGCCATCGACTGCACCAGCGAGCCGGTCGCGTGGTCCCGCGTAGCCCGCATCGCCGCGCCCGCGAGCACGCTCACCAGCACGATGGAGATGACCAGGTTCTTCGCGAACGGTTCAACGACACTCTCAGGGATGAACGCCGCGAAGTTCTTGAGCGGGCTGAGCGTTGCGCCCGCCACCGCGTCCGGCGCCTTCCCGGCCACGCTCGCGAGCGCTTCGAGGTGGCCGGCCCATCGCTCCCCGGGGCGCACGACGTTGAGGATCACCAGCCCGATCCCCATCGCGACGCTCACGTTGAGCGCGCACACCGCGAGGAGCCGAACGCCGCTGCGCGCGCTGACGTTCGTCTTGAAGAACGAGTCGAGGATGGCGACGAGGATGAGCGGCGTGGCCAGCGCCTTGAGCGCCCGCACCACCAGCATGCCCAAGGTGCCCAGGTCGGCATTGTTCAGCCCGAAACACCAAGGGTCCTTCCCGAACGTCATCCCGAGCAGTGACCCGATCACGACCCCCACGAGCACCTGGAGGTACAGGGGGAAGCGGCTCCGCGGCTCCATCGGCTCGGTCATCCGCCGGAGTGTATGCCGGCGCGCGCGACACGGGTCGGCTTGCGGTACACTCCGCCCATGCGTCTGCTCGCCCTCTTGAGCCTCCTCGCCCCCGCCGCCCTCGCGGGAACCGGCGGTCCCGACTCCTCTGGGGAGGTCTACACCGACAACGGCGCCAGCGCCGGCCCCACGTACGCCTGGCTCGACAGCTCGGGCGGCACCGCGGTGAGCCTGGGCGACGACGAGACCGTCGCGGTTCCCCTCCCCTTCGACTTCACGTTCTACGGCACGAGCTACGACGCGGTCACGATCTCGTCCAACGGCGTCTTGTTCTTCGCCAACCCCAGCACGTCCGGCGTGGGGCTGTGCCCGGGCACCGCCACCGGCGCCGTCGGCGTCGCCGCGTTCTGGGACGATCTGGGCGCGGGAACCGTGACGTACGACACCTTCGGCACCTGGCCCTACCGCACCTTCGTGGTCACGTGGGAAGCGTCCCCGCACGCCACCTTCGGCGGCTCCGCCACCTTCCAGGCGTGGTTGATGGAGGGCCGGGACGAAGTGGCCGTGCAGTACGAGGACGTCACCTTCGGCGACGCCACGGTGGACGGCGGCGCGAGCGCCACCGTGGGCACCTTCTCGGGCTCCACCGGCCTGGAATGGACGTGCAACACCGCGTTCCCCGCGAGCTCCGTGGCCTGGTTCGGGAGCCAGACCGCCCGGCCCGCCCGCGCGGAGATCTACGCCGACGAGCTCGCGACCCCCTGGTCCGGCCCGGCCGACTTCGCCTACTCCGGCGCCACGCTCCTCGCGGCCGACGTCAACGACGACGGCGAAGACGACCTGCTCATCGGCTCGCCCTCCACCGGCGCGGGTTTTGTGAGCCTCGTGTACCGGCCCGACCCGATCGCCGGCTCCTTGTCGAGCGCCGACGTCACCTTCGAAGGCTCCCTCGCCAGCGACGCCTTCGGCACCGCGATCGACGCCGCCGACATGGACGGCGACGGCGTGGCCGACATCGCCATCGGCGCGCCCGGCGCCGACGTGGGCGGCACCGACGCCGGCTACGTGCTGGTCTTCACCGCCGGGGACTTCCCCACCGCGGCCACGGTGGCCGACGCCGACTTCGGCGTGCGCGGCTTCTCCACCGGCCGCCCCGGCGTGGGCACGAGCCTCTCCATCCACGGCGACTTCGACGGCGACGGCTACCTCGACCTCGCCACCGGCGCCCCCACCTCCGATGAAGGCGGCAGCGACGCGGGCGCGGTCTACATCCTCGACGGCGGCGCCAGCCTCTCCCTGCTCTATTCCACGAGCGACCTCTCCTCGCGCATCACGGGCGGCGCGGCCGGCGACAAGCTCGGCACCTCCCTCGCGGTCGGCGACATCGACGCCGACGGCCTCGACGACCTCGCCATCGGCGCCCCCAACCAGGACTCCGGCGCCACCAACGGCGGCGCGGTGTACCTCGTCTACGGCACGGACCTCCCGGCCGGCACCGCGGGCATCTCGTCCGCCGGCAGCTGCCGCACCACCCTCGCCCAGTCCTCGGCCCTGCTCGGCAGCTCGGTCACCCTCGGGGACGTCGGCGGCTCCACCGGCATCGACCTCATCATGGGCGCGCCGTATTACGACAGTGGCGCGGCGGACCTCGGCGGGGCGTTCGTCCTCAACGACGTCGGCTCGACGTGCACCACCAGCGCCACCTCCTACGACACGCTCTACCGGGGCAGCACCACCAGCGGGCGCTTCGCCACCTACCTCGGCACCGGGGATGTGGACGGCGACGGGCGCACCGATCTTCTGGCCGGCGCCGTCAACGACAACACCTACACCTCCGGCGGCGGCGCCGGCTACGTGTTCACCACCCCGCCGACGGGCGCGATCGTCCTGGCGGCGGACGCGGATCATGCGGTGTACGGCACCTGGAGCGGCGGCCGCGCCGGCAGCGCCGTGGTCGTGGCCGAAGGCACCGCCGGGCCCTCCCTGGAGGTCGCCGCGCCCTACGCGAGCTCCGGCTACTCCAGCAACGGCGCGGTCGTCGAGTGGCCGTGGCACGACGACTTCGAAGACGACGACAGCGACGGCTTCGTGAACGCCGACGCCGGCGGCAACGACTGCGACGACGCCGACGCCACCGCCTTCCCCGGCAACCCCGACACCTACGGCGACAGCGTGGACGGCGACTGCGACGGCTGGGTCGACGGCGAGATCGCCGTGCGCACCGACGCGGACGGGTGGGCCTGGGATGTGGACGCCATCGGCGGCGCGGTGACCACCACCCTCGACTTCGAGACCAGCACCGTCGGCGATCCCCTCACCTCCCTCGGCGGCGTCACCTTCAGCGGCACCACGTTCGACGACCAGACCTCCCGCGCGTGGCCGGATGAGCTCGTGGGCGTGACGGTGACCGGCGGCGTGCTGACGATGACGTTCGACTCACCGGTGGACGCGCTGTCCATCGCGTGGCTCGACCCCGACGACAGCTTCACGCTGAGCGCCACCAACAGCGGCGGAAGCGCGGTCGTGGCCGGGTACTCGGCCGATCTCTCCGCGCCGAGCCGCCCGGGCGGCATCTACCGAGGCTACACCTTCGCCGAAGCGGTCACGAGTGTCACCTTCACCGCCGCCGGCGGAGACACCTTCGGGTTCGACGACCTCGAATTGGTCGCCGCGGCGGACACCGACCGCGACCGCGACGGGCAGACCGAGAACGAAGGCGACTGCGACGACGGCAACGACAGCGTCTACACCGGCGCCGCTGAGGTGTTCGGCAACGGCGTGGACGACGACTGCGACGGCGTGGTCGACGGCGGCTCCCTCACCGTGTGGTCGGACTCCGCGTTGTGGACGTCTGCGGCGGGCATTGTGCCCGAGCTCATCGACTTCGAAGACCTCACCGGCGGCGAGCTGGTCGACGGTCAGTACACGTCCCTCGGCGCCACGTTCGACGGCATCCCCCGCGCGGCGACCAGCATCGGCACCACCAGCGCCACCGGCACGATGGCGGCCGACGCATCCGCCGATACGCTGACCCTCACCTTCACCGAGGTGCAGCCCGCCGTTTCGTTCACCCTGCTCGACCTCGCCGACACGCTGAGCATCGAAGGCTACGTCGGCGGCGTGCTGGTGTACACCGGCGCCTACAGCGGCTCCGGCGGCGCGGACTTCGTGGGGCTCACCAGCGAGTACGGCTTTGACGAGCTGGTGCTCACCGGCGCCGCCACCTTCGGCGACAGCTGGGGCATCGACGACGTGGTCTTCTCCACGCTCGGCCTCGACGACAGCGACGGCGACGGGCTCACCGAACGCGACGGCGACTGCAACGACGCCGTGGCCACCGCCTTCCCCGGCGCCACCGAGACCTGGTACGACGGCATCGACGAAGACTGCGGCGGGGACAACGACTACGACCAGGACGGCGACGGCGTCGAGCTGTCTTCCGACTGTTCGGACACCGACGCCACGACCTACCCCGGCGCCCCCGAGACCTGGTACGACGGCGTCGACTCCGACTGCTCCGGCGGCAGCGACTACGACGAAGACGGCGACGGCCACGACAGCACGGCCGCCGGCGGCGACGACTGCGACGACACCACCTCCACGATCAGCCCCGACGTCGCCGAGACCTGGTACGACGGCATCGACGAAGACTGCGCCGGCGACGACGACTACGACGCCGACGGCGACGGGTTCCGCTCGGTCGGCGGCAGCGGCGGCGGCGACTGTGACGACACCACGGCCTCCACCAACCCCGGCGCCACCGAGACCTACTACGACGGCGTCGACAACGACTGCAACCCGACCACCGTCGACGACGACCAGGACGACGACGGCTTCACCGCCGAGTCCGCGGGCGGCACCGACTGTGAAGACAGCAACGCCCTGGCGTACCCCGGCGCGCCGAGCGACACCTGCTACGACGGCGTCGACCAGAACTGCGACGGCTCCAACGACTACGATTGCGACGGAGATGGCTACGTGGACGCCGATCACGGCGGCGACGACTGCGACGACAGCAGCGCGACGATCCACCCCGGCGCCGCCGACCCCCTCGGCGACGGCGTGGACAGCGCCTGCGACGGCGGCCTGGAGTACGACTTCGACGGCGACGGCTTCGACCGCGTGGCCAACGGCGGCACCGACTGCGACGACACCGACAACACCGTGTACGTCGGCGCCGCCGACACCTGCTACGACGGTGTCGACAGCGACTGTGACGGCCACTCCGACAACGATTGCGACGTCGACGGCTACGACGACCTCGCCCACGGCGGCACCGACTGCGCCGACAGCGACGCCACGGTCAACCCCGGCGCCAACGACTTCCCCTACGACGGGATCGACAACGACTGCGACGGCGCCTCGGAGTACGACCTCGACGGCGACGGCCACCTCGCCGACTGGTACGGCGGCGACGACTGCGACGACACCGACAAGACCGTCTACCCCGGCGCGATGGACGCCTGTTACGACGGCGTGGACAGCGACTGCGCCGCGGACGACGACTACGACTGCGACGCCGACACGTTCACCAGCAGCGACTGGGGCGGCGACGACTGTGACGACGCCGACGCCGGCATCTCCCCGATCGTGGTGGAGATTCCCGGAGACGGCGTCGACCAGAACTGCGACGGCGTCGATCCCGAGCCCTGCACCGACTGCGACGAAGACGGCGTCCTCGGCACGATCTCCGGCGGCACCGACTGCGACGATGAAGACGCGAGCGTCTTCCCCGGCGCGACCGACGTGCCCTACGACGGCGTCGACAGCGACTGCGCGGGCGACGCCGACTACGACGCGGACGGCGACGGCGACGCGGTGGAGGCCGGCGGCGGCACCGACTGCGACGACACCGACCCGCTCGTCGCCGGCACCCACACGGTCGATGCCTGCGGCAACGGCGACGAAGACTGCGACGGCAAGCTCGACGAAGACTGCGCTGGCCCCGACACCGGCGACACGGGCGACACGGGGGACACCGGCACGATCGACACGGGCGACTCCGGCGATTCGGCCGACACCAGCGACACGGCGGATGAAGCGTGGCGCCCGGCGTCGAACGGCGAGACGGAGCCGCGCACGATCGAGCGCGGCACCAACTGCGGCTGCGACAGCGGTCCGGGCGGCGCGGCGGGCGCGATCGGCCTGCTCGTGGTCGGCGCCGCGCTGGCGAGGCGGCGGCGGTAGAAGAACAAGCCGGGTCCCACCTCCCGTCTGGGCAGGAAGGTCGCGAGCCAAGACCCGCGTCGGCGCGCGGAGGGGTAGCGTCGGATGAGCGCTTGACCGGCCTGCGGCCGACCACGCGACGCGGATCGGGCGATTCAGAAGAGCAAGCCGGCGTTTTTTGCAGAGTTCTCGACGCGTGCCACATTTTCACTGTTCACGCTGCGTTTTTCGATTCGGCGACGGCTCTCGGCGAGAGAGTTGCTCTGCCGGACGGAATTCGTAGTCGCGAGTGGCGCGGTCGGTTCCTTGGGGTGGAACGCCGCGGAGGCCAAGGAACCCGGGGGGTGAGCGGGTCACCGGGGCGGTTCCTTGGCGTTGGGCTCGGCGGCCGAACGCCGCCGCTTATTGGCTGTAGGAGGCCCCAAGGATGGCTGCGACATTCTCAGCGTTCGGGCTCACGTTTCCTGTGTGCCGCTTGGCCGAATGGAATTCTCCGATACGGATCGCGTGGTGCCGGCGCCACTTCGCGTCTTGGCGCATTTGCGTGCCCTTCGAGAACGTGGCGGCCGGCACGACCACCAAGAAGGTCCACGCCATGGCGATTCCGGCGGCCCCAGCGCCCCGGTTCAAGCCGCGTCCCGCCCACGCCGCCGCCCGGGATCCCGGCTACACTGCCCCCACTCGGAGGTCCCCGATGACCCCAAGCACCCTCGCCCCGCTCCTCCTGCTCGCCGCCCTCGGCTGCGGCTCCCCGACCGCGAGCGACACCGCCGACACGTCAGCGACCACCGATACATCCGATACGGCTGATACATCTGATACAGGCGATACATCCGACACCGCCGCCGACGCCTGCGCCGACCCCACCGACACCGCCTCGTCCCGCGTCGACACCCCCGCCACCTTCACCGACGACGACGACACCTGCGACCGCCGGTGGGACGAGCAGGACCTCGCCGGCTGGCCCGGCGGCGGCGGCTGCGGCTGGGGCTACGTGTGGCTGCGCGACGACCACCGGGTCATGACCCTCGAGCTCGAGCTCCCCGCCGCCGACAAGGAGGCCGACCACGACTGGAGCTACCGCTTCGTCCCCGGTCACGGCGCCACCCTGCAGCTCCTCGACGACCGCAGCGGCACCGATGCCTTCGACTTCTGGAGCTGCTCCGACTACAGCGAACACACGACGGGCACGGTGTGGACCGCGGTGGCCGGGCACATCGAGGTGGAGAGCCGGTGGATCTGCGACACCACGGACCCCTCGTGCGGCTTCGCCGAGACCGAGCTCCACGCCGAGGTGCGGCTCGTGGACATCGGCCTGGAGAACACGGCGGGCGAGTGCGAGGAGCTGGCGGACGTCACGCTGCGCGTGCCGCTCGGCCTCTCGGAGTGCGGAGGCTGATCTTCACCAGGTGGCGAGGAACTTGTCCACGGCTTCGCGTTCGCGCAGGCCGACGCTGAGGTCTACGCAGTGGGCGCAGACGTCCACGCCGTGGATGCGCCAGAGGCTGCGCGCTTCGAAGTGGGTGCGCCCGCAGAGGTGACAGGCGGCGTCGTCGGGCGCCAGCAGCGTACGCCGGTTCTGGACGACCTCGCCGATACACACGTCGCAGAGCACGGCGCGGGTGCCGGTCATCAGGTGGGTGACCTCGCCGCCGACACGCCCGCAGGCGGAGCAGCGGGTGTCCCCCCCGGCGACGGCCTGCGGATCTCCCCGCTGGGGCGGCGGGGTGATGCGCGCGAGGAGACGATCGACCATCATCGTGGCGCCCTTCTCCTGGGCGCGGCGATGGAGGCCCTTGATCGCGTCGGGCTCGCCGCACATCGCCTGGGCGGCGTTCACCGCCACCCCGAGCTCGGGATCGACGCCCTGGCCCCACCCCTGGAGGAGCTGCCGGGCGCCGCGGCTGCGGCGGGTGGCGATGGCGAGCAGCAACACGGCCTGCCAGGCCCGCGCGACCTCCCGCTCCGACTCCACCGCCCGGCGGTGCGCCGAGAGATCATGGGCGTTGCCCCTCCGATCCACCGCGGCGCGGGTGACGTCCTCCACGGTGACGTGCAGGCCCGCCGTGAGCGCCGGCTCGGGGATGTACGCCGCGGCCGCGAGCGCGTTGCGAGCGAGGTTCACCGAGAAGTATTTGCCAGGCTCGCGGAGGCGGGAGCCCACCTCATCGGCCACGTGGCCCGCGGCGAGGCTGCACGCGGCCTCCCAGAGGGCGAAGCGCAGGCCTTCGTCCTCGGTGAGCTCCAAGGACTGGAGCACCGCGCCCACCGAGCTCGGGCCGACGGCGCGGAGCTCGTCGAGCAGCACGGTGATGCGCTTGCGGGCCACCGCGCGCGGCGCCGCCGCCCCCCCGGTGACCGGGAGCTTGTCGTACTCGCCCGTCTCCACCGAGAGCGCCTTCTGGAGCCACACGCTGTCCCCCGCGCGGCGGCGGGTGCGGGCGAGCTCCACGTAGCTCGGGAGGTCCTCGGGGTGGTCCTGGAGCGTGTCGCGGAAGAGCTTGATCGCCTCGGTGATCTGGCCCTCTTCGACCATCACGCAGCCGAGCGCGTGGCGCGCCACGAGGAGGTCGGGATCGAGCACGAGCGCGCGGTTGCAGAACTCCCGCGCCCGGTCGAGCTCGCCGAGGTGCAGGTAGCTCATGCCGATCTGCGCGAGCACGCCGGGCTCCTCGCCCTGCCCCCCCGCGACGAGGCCCTCGAGGTACTGGCGATCATGCTGGATCGCGCCCTTGTACTTGCCGAGGGCGAACGCCACCTGCCCCAGGTACTTCCGAGCGGCGCCCGAAAACCGGGGGTTCTGGCGGAGGCGGATGAACAGCTTCTCCGCGTCCGCATAGCGGCCGGTCTGCAGGCAGAGCAGGCCGAGGTCCCGCATCAAGGCCGGCAGGAGGTCGGGCGAGGGATCGAGCGAGAGCGCCTGCACCTGGTGGAACTGCGCCCGCTCGATGAGCCGCTGGCCGCCGATCTGGCGGGCGCGCTCGGCGAGGGCTCGGCCAAGGAGGAGGTGGGCCTCCCAGCTCTGCGGGGCGCCGCGGCAGGCGTTCTCCAGGTGCTTGATGGCGAGGTGGAGGTCCCGCTGGGAGCGGTGGAAGGCGCCGAGGGCGAGGTGCAGGTCGGGCCGCTCGGGGGCGAGGCGCACCGCCTCGTCGAGGAACTTCTTGGCCGCATCGGGACGATCCCCCGCCACCAACGCCGCACCGGCGATGACGTGCCCCTCCGCGTTGTCGGGGTCGTCGTGCACCAGCTTGCGGGCGTGCTGGAGCGCCTGGGCCGCCAGGGCCTCGCCGCCGCCGTGGTAGAGCGCTCGCGACAAGCAGACCCGCGCCAGCTCCAGCCGCGCCTCCGCGTCATCGCCAGCCACGTCGAGCCGCTCTTCGAGGCGGGCCTGGGTCCATTCGAGCTTGGCGTGCGGGTACATGCGAGCCGGGGCTTATCCCGAACCGGATGCGGCGGCTGCCCAACGGTCAGCCCGCTCCGAGGCGAAACGATGGACACTGCGCTGACCTCCCGGCCCTCCTCGACCCTCGCGAGCCATGAGCGACGTCGGTCCTGGCTCGCGAGGGTGGGGCGGGGCCGGGAGGTGGGACCGTGATCAAGGTCGAAAGAGATGAATACGACGTTGGTCCCTGCCGGCTCCCCATCGTCGGGCGGTCCGTGGCGCCCTACGGCGCAGACGCTCGCGCCCGCTTCTCGATCCGCTCCAGCGCCGCCCGCGACGCCGGCGACTCGGCCTGGGCAACGTGCGCCAGCTCGGCCACGTGCCCGTACAACGTGCGGAAAAGCGCCTCCTTGGAGGTGCCTTCCGCGCCGCCGAGCGCCCGGATCACCGCCAGCGACCATCCCGGGTCGGGCGCCGGCCGCACCAGCATCGAGCGGTCCAGGGCGCCCGGCGCCTCCGCCGCGGCGAGCTGCACCACCCGGTCCATGCCGCCGCTCACCTGGGGGCGGTCCCACGCGGCCCACAGCTGGTCCACCGCGGCGTCCCAGGCGAGGACGCGCCATACCGCGGCCGCTCCCGTCGGCTCCGCGCCAAAGCGTGCGGCGGCCTGGAGCTCGGGCGCGAGGTCGAACCCGCCGCAGGGGCGATCGTCGCAGGCGTTGCGGGAGCGCAGGGCGGCGTGCGCGACGAGGGCGAGGCCGGCGTCGGCGTCCACGTGCGCGGCGGCGGCGAGGCCGGGAAACGCGCGGTGAAGCAGCGCCGCGGCGAGGTCCCGAGGCGCGTCGGCGGCGTC
>CAIXRH010000193.1 GCA_903921785.1 uncultured Pseudomonadota bacterium | reverse complement strand
GCCGCGGTCCCGGCCACCGCGGTCCCGGTCGCCGCGGTCGCGGTCGCCGCGGTCGCGCTCCGCACGCTCCGGGCGTTCGCCAGCGTCTTCGCTGCGTGCCTGCGCCTCGGCACCCTCGGCGCTGGCGCCCTCCGGGCGTACACCGCCCGTGAAGTCGATCACCGGGGCCGGCGGGAGCTCCACGCGCGGAAGGGCCGGCGGGAGGTCGGCGGCGATGCCCTCGGGGAGGAGCACCGCGCGGGCCTCGAGCTTCTCGGGCACGGCTTCGCCCGCCCGGGAGAGGATCCGGGCGTGCGCGGTGGTGAGCGCCGCGAGGCGCTCGGTGCGATCGGCGTCGTCCGCCAGGTCGAACCCGGCGAGCGCGATGCGCACGGCCACGACGTCGTCCTCCACCTCCTCGGGCACGGTGCCGATGAGGCAGACGGCCCACGGGGTGAGCGTCTCTTCGACGAAACGAGCCTGGGGGAGGTTGCGACCTTCGTCGCGCCCTAGCCAGGAGAGGGTGCGCCCGAGTACATCGAGCGCGTCGGCAATCGGCGCAGCCAAAGCGCCTCCGCTATCGGTAGTGCACCGCGTTGATGACGAGGTTGCGGCTGCCCTTCGGGGTGTCGAAACGAACGGAGTCTCCCACCGAACGCCCGACGACGGCGCGGCCGATCGGCGAGCTGTAGCTCACCAGGCCGGCCTTCACATCCGCCTCCTCCATCCCCACGATGCGGTAGGTGAAGCTCTCGCCGGTGTCCTCATCCTCCAGCTCCACGGTCGTACCGAAGATCACCCGTTTGGACGGGGTGGCCTTCGAGACGTCGATGACCTCTGCGAGCGAGACCTTCGCCTCGAGCTCCAGGATCCGCCCCTCGATATGGGACTGACGATCCTTTGCCGCGTCGTACTCGGCGTTTTCGGAGAGGTCTCCGTGGGCACGCGCCTCTTCCAAGGCCACCATGTTCTGGGGGCGAAGGACCTGGCGGTGCAGGTTGAGGTCGGCGAGCACCTTCTGGTAGCCCGCCGGCGTCATGGGAATCCGTTCCGGCATCCCGCGGGTGTAACGCGCCCTCGCGGGTGCCGCCCGCTCACTATGCGAGGTCGAGCACCTGACCGCGGAGCGGGGTGCCGGCCAGCGCGTCCGTCAGGGGGGCGGCGTAGGGCGCCGCGGGGTCCACCAGGGCGAAGGACGCCTCCGGGAGACGGAGGAGGCGACGGGGGCCTCGGCAGAGCGCATCGACCACGACGCCGAGCTCGCCCAGCGCGGTGAGCGCCGCGGCAAACGCCGAAGCGAGGCCCGGGGAGCCGGGCACGGCCCGCTCGAATTCGTGGTCCTTCTCCTCGGGCGCCCGGGGCTGGTGATCGGCGGAGAGCCAGAGCACGCCCGCGCGAACCCCGTCGATCAGCGCGGCGCGGTCGGCGGCGCTGCGCAGCGGCGGGTGGAGGCGGAGGCGGGCGTCGTACCGGCCATCATCGAGGGTGGACTCGTCGAGGAGCAGGTTTCGCGCGGGGACGCTGCCCGTGAGGGGCAGGCCTTCGCGCTGGGCCGCGGCGATCGCCTCCACGGCGTAGGCGGTGCCGAGGTGGGTGAGGTGTACGGTGGCGCCGGTGGCGCGGCAGAGGGCGATGGCGCGCGCCACGCCGATCTGCTCGGTGGCCGCGGCGTTCCCGCGGAGGCCGAGGTGGGTGGCGATCGGCGAGTCGTGGATCACGCCCACGGCGTCGAGGAACGCATCGGCGGGGCGCAGCAGCACCGGGAGGGCGAATTCACGGGCGTACTCCAGGGCGTTCTGGAGCACCACGCTGTCGGCCATCGCCAGACCGCCATCGGAGAGGGCGACCGCGCCGGCCCGCTTGAGCAGCCCGACCTCGGCGAGCTCCTTGCCTTCGAGGCCGATGGTGAGCGCGCCGACGGCGTGGAGGCGCACGGCGGAGAGGCCGACATCCATCCGGGCGACGTGCTCCGGAGTGTCCACCACGGGGTCGACCCGGGGGCTGAGCACGAGGTGCCCGAAGCCGCCGAGCCGAGCGGCGGCGACGAGGCTCTCGCGCGTCTCCCGGGCGGGGAAGCCGGGGAAGCCGGGATCGCAGCCGAGGTCGACGAACGAGGGCACCCACACCAGCCGCGCGACGACCTCGGGCGAGAGCCCGGACGCGGCGGGCGCGGCGCGGACGCCACCCCCGAAGACCGGGACCTCAGGCGCCGACATCGGCTTCTCCTTCGCGCCCGCCGAGGAGCAAGAACAAAAGCGCCATGCGCACCGCGATGCCGTTGGTGACCTGATCGAGGATCACGCTGCGTTCTCCGTCCGCCACATCGGCGCCGATCTCCACGCCGCGGTTGATCGGCCCGGGGTGCATCACCAGGACATCGGGGCGGGCGCGGCGGAGACGAGCGAGATCGAGCCCGTAGAAGGCAGCGTACTCGCGAGCGGAGGGCAGCACGGCCTTCCCGAGCCGCTCCCGCTGGATGCGGAGCATCATCACGGCGTCGGCCTCGGCGACCACATCGTCGATCGTGTGGCGGCGCTCCACCGGCAGGCCGGCCAGCTCGCGGCGGCACATGGTGCCGGGCCCGGCCACGAGCACCTTGGCGCCCATCGTCGTGAGCCCGTGGATGTTGGAGCGGGCCACGCGGCTGTGCTGCACATCCCCCACGATCGCGACGGTTCGGCCTTCGAGGCTGCCCCAGTGGTCGCGCATGGTGAGCATGTCGAGCAGGGCCTGGGAGGGGTGCTCGTTGATGCCATCCCCGGCGTTGATCACTGAGAACGGGAAGCTACGGGCGAGGAGGTGGGGGGCGCCGGCGCAGGCGTGGCGGATGATGATCGCGTCCGGCGACATCGCGTGGATGTTCCGCGCCGTGTCCATGAGCGACTCGCCCTTGGCGGTGCTGGACGTGCTCACCGAGAAGCTCAGGGTATCCGCGCTCAACCGCTTGGCGGCCAGCTCGAAGCTGGTGCGCGTGCGGGTGCTGTTCTCGAAGAACAAGGTGACCACCAGACGCCCGCGCAGCGTGGGCACCTTCTTGATCTTCCGGCGACCGACCTCGCGCATCGACGCCGCGGTGGAAAGCACGTCCTCGATTTGTTCGCGCGGCATGCCGCGAAGGCCGAGGAGGTCCTTGCGTGTCACGGGGCGCGGCTAACCGGGTGGCGCTTCGGTGACAACGGCGGGGCTCAAACCGGCGGCGGCCGCCCGCCTGCGGCGGTCGCCGGGCCCTCGCTGCGGGCCTGCGGCCCTCCGTTCGGTCCCTGCCGCGGCGCCTCAGCGGCGGTTCTTGGAGCCGAGACGGCGGTCATCGTCGTCGCGTTGGGCGGGGCCGCCGCCGTGGCGCCCGCCGAAGGAGCGCTGAGCGTGGGTTGAAGCGCAACCGCGCGCTCGCCGACGGTGGTTCGAAGCGCTGAGGGTGTATTGCGCCCTAACTACGCCGTTCTACCCGCACCGTTCGCCCGCCCCAATCCACCACCACCCGGTCGCGCTTCTGCGTGGGGACCGTGATTCCAGTGAAGTCGGCGGCGATGGGGAGCTCTCGGTGGCCGCGGTCGACGAGCACCGCGAGGCGGATGAACTTCGGCCGGCCGAAGTCCCACACCTCACCGAGGGCGGCGCGCACCGTGCGGCCGGTGAACAGGACGTCGTCGACGAGGACGATGGCGCAGCCGTTCACCTCGAAGTCGAGAGACGTCTCGCCAAGGACCGGCTTTTCAAGTCCGGAATAGAGGTCGTCTCGGTAAAGGGTGATGTCCACGTCGCCGCGCAGGGGGGGCGAGGCGGTGCGGCCGCGGACGGCCTCTGCGAGCGCGTCGGCCAGGGGCGTGCCGCCGTCGCGGATCCCGACCAGCGCCCAGTAGGGTTGATCGGCCATGGCGGCGGCGAGCTGGTCGCCCAGGGTGGCGATCGCGGCGGCCACACCCCCCGGATCGAGCAGCGGCTCCATCACTCGGTGACCAGCCGACCGTCCTTGGTGGCGGCCGCCTCCACCTCAAAGTCGAGGCGGCGACCGCCGATGAGCGGCGGGTACACGTCCACCTGCCAGGCGCAGGAGGTGACGAACTCCCCGCCGGACTCCTTGAGCTCGCAGTTCTGCGGGGTGATGTAGTCGATCTCCCGCTTTTGGAGCTGCATGGTGATCTCGGTCTCGGCGCGCGGCTTGTTGTAGGCCGCCCACGTGAGCGAGACCGACTGCACGACCTCCTTCATCGTGTAGTAGTCCTTGTAGTACGGGAAGAAGTAGATGAGCCAGACCCCGCCAACGACCGCGAAGGCCACCAGGATGAGGACGATCAGGTTCTTCATGCGAGGCTCCGGATTGCGGATGGTATCAGAGTGGACGGCTGCCGCGGTGAGCTAGTCCTCATCGAGGCGGAGCACGGCGAGGAACGCCTCCTGGGGCACCTCGACGTTTCCCACGGCCTTCATCCGCTTCTTCCCTTCCTTCTGCTTGTCGAGCAGCTTGCGCTTACGGCTGATGTCGCCGCCGTAACACTTGGCCGTCACGTCCTTCCGCATCGCCTTCACGGTCGTTCGGGCGATGACCTTGCTGCCGATCGCAGCCTGGATCGCCACGTCGAACATCTGTCGGGGGATGAGCTCCTTGAGCTTGGTCGCGAACTGCTGCCCCTTGTGGAAGCTGTTGCTCCGGTGGCAGATGGTGGAGAGCGCGTCCACCGGCTCGGTGTTCACCAGGACGTCGAGCTTCACCAGATCGCCGGCCTGCCAGCGGATGATCTCGTAGTCCATCGAGGCGTAGCCCTGGGAGACGGACTTCAGCCGGTCGAAGAAGTCGAAGACCACCTCGGCGTAGGGGATCTCGTAGGTG
Source organism: uncultured Pseudomonadota bacterium (assembly GCA_903921785.1). Taxonomy (GTDB): domain Bacteria; phylum Myxococcota_A; class UBA796; order UBA796; family SXON01; genus SXON01. The sequence continues at coordinate 30,223 of CAIXRH010000193.1, read as the reverse complement.
AGGATCACCCGGCCGGGGCCCGCGTACGCGAAGCCCACCTGCACGCCGCGCCGCTCTTCACAGAGCTTGAACAGGTTGCCGAGGAACGCCTCCGGCGTGTGCAGCGTGACCTTCGCGATCGGCTCTTCGATCGCCTGGATCGACCCGAGCGGCGGCAGGCGCGAGGGCGACTGGATCACCACCCGCGTGCCATCCGTCTTCACCACTTCGTACACGACGCTCGGCGCCGTGGTGATGAGATCGAGGTTGTACTCGCGCTCCAGGCGGTCATGGATGACCTCCATGTGCAGCAGGCCGAGGAATCCGCAGCGGAACCCGAAGCCGAGGGCGTCGGAGGTCTCCGGCTCCCAGGTGATGCTGGAGTCGTTGAGCTGGAGCTTCTCCAGGGCCTCGCGCAGGTCGCCGTAGTCTTCGGAGTTCGTCGGGAAGATCCCCGAGAAAACCATCGGCTTGACCTCCTTGAAGCCCGGCAGCATGCTCGCCGCGAGGGCCTTCTCGTGGGTCACCGTGTCGCCGACCTTGGCGTCGGCCAGGGTCTTGATGTTGGCGACGATGAAGCCCACCTCGCCGGCGGCGAGCTCCTGGCGCTCCACGATCTCCGGCGCGAAGACGCCCATCTTGAGCACGTCGTAGGTGCCGCCGGTGGCCATCAACCGGATCTTGTCTCCCCGCTTGAGGGTGCCGTTCTTCACCCGCACCAGCACGATCACGCCGACGTAGGGGTCGAACCAGGCGTCGAAGATCAGGGCCTGCAGCGCCGCAGAGCGGTCGCCGACCGGGGGGGGGATGCGCTCCACGATCTTGTCGAGCAGCTCGGAGATGCCGATGCCGGTCTTGGCCGAGACCATCTGCACGTGCGTGGTGTCGAGCCCGACGTTCTCTTCGAGCTGCTGCATGACGCGGAGCGGATCGGCGCCGGGCAGGTCGATCTTGTTGATGACCGGGAGGATCTCCAGGTCGTGCTCCAGCGCGAGGTACACGTTGGCCAGGGTCTGGGCTTCAACGCCTTGAACCGCGTCGACGACCAGGAGCACGCCTTCGCACGCGGCGAGCGCGCGGCTCACTTCGTACCCGAAGTCGACGTGCCCGGGGGTGTCGATCAAGTCGAGCGTGTGGCCCTTCCACTGCATGCAGGCGGTCTGCGCCTTGATGGTGATGCCGCGCTCCCGCTCGATGTCCATCTTGTCCAGGTACTGTTGGCGCATCTCCCGCTCGGGCACCGTACCGGTGACCTGGAGGAGCCGATCGGCCAGGGTGGACTTCCCGTGGTCGATGTGGGCGATGATCGCGAAGTTGCGGAGTTTGTCCTGAGGGGAGGCCATGGCGGCCGGGGCTAACGCACTACCGCCGGCTCCGCCGCCGCCGGGCGACGATGGTTCCTGCGACCAGGAGCGGCAGGAGCGCGGTCGCGGGCGGGGTGGTCGCGCACGCGCACCCTCCGGGCTCCGACGGATCGCCGCCTGTGTCGCGGCCCGTGTCGCCGTCGGAAACGCCAGAGTCGTCGCTGACCGGGCCGGTGTCGGCGGTGTCCGCGGCGGCGCCGGTGTCGTCAGCGGGCGCGGAGACGTGGAGCACCCAGCGGGCGCCCGGATCGCTGGTGGCGACGACGGAGAGCCGCTCGCCAGCGGCCAGGGTCACCGACTCGGCGCTCCCCCGGGGCGTGCTGGGGGACGTGAGGAGGACGGAGCCTTCCTCCACGGTGACCGTCACCACGGCGTCGGCCGTCGCCTCGTAGTACCGTGCGCCCAGGTACAGCGCCCCGCCTCCGAGCCCATCCACCAGGTTGTCCCGGGTCGGGTCCTGCCAGGCGGCGCCCCGCGCGTAGAGGTCGTTGCCGAACGCGGAGGTGAACCCGGCGAACAGCTCCGGCGCGGGCACGCCCGTCGCGCTGGCGAGGAGGGTGTCCCAGGTGGCGTCCTGCGCCGAGGACGCTTCGGTCCACACGTCGTGCATCGTCTCCGGGCCTTCGCCCAGCGTGTCCTCGAGCCAGCCGTTGAACACGAAAATCCCGTACTGATGGGAGCCGTCGGTGTCATCGAAGCGCACCTCGGGCCGGTCGCCGTACCAGGGAACCACGTAGTCGAGCGCGGCGGTCTCGGGCTCGACGAGCTCCGCCGCCCACGTGGCCGACGCCTCCCAATACCAGGTCTCCGCGCCGCCTTCGCTGCTCGACCAGTCGCGGACCGCGAACTGGAGCGAATGGTGGAACTCGTGCTCCGCCAGCGACGACCAGAACGGGGCGTCGTAGGCCCAGGTGGAGTTGAGGTAGATGACCGGGTACCCCTCGGGGAAGATGTCGGTGGAGTACTCGGTGGTCAGGCCGGTGCCGCTCAGATCGTCGACCAGGAGCACCCAGATGTAGAACCGATCGCTGGAGACCGGGGGCGTCCATCCGTGCTCGTCCACGAAGTACGTCCAGGCTGCTTCGAGGGACTCGCCGGCGCGCGCGGCCATCTCGGCGTCGCCCTGCCCGGCTTCCCAGTTGATGGTGAAGTTGGTCGTCTCGAGGTGGTTGGCGTAGTTACCGCCATACACCACCTTGCCGGCGGGCGGCGGCGCGGTGTCGAGGAGGTGGCCCAGGTTTGGCGGGGCGACCCGAAGGCGGGACTCGAGGACCGGGCGGTCGGGGTGGGCCAGCGCGTCGAGCGCGGCGGCGGTCAGGCAGTCCACGTCATTCTCCCAGCTCCTTGAGGCGGCGGGTCGCGGTGGGGTCGGCGGGGGTGATGTCGAGCACGCGGCGCCACGCCTCCCGTTCGTCGGCCCGGTCGGCGCGGCCCGCCGCGACGGCGGCGAGGCCCTCCCAGGCCCAGCGGTTCTTCGGGTTGGCGGCGACGGCGCGACGGAAACGCACCTCGGCGGCGTCCATCTCGCCGAGCTTCACCAGCGTCCACCCCTCCATGGCGGTGGGTCGATCGCGGGCGGCGAGAAACGCGCGGAACCACCGCTGGGCGTCCTCGGCGTCGCCCGCCTTCTCGGCGAGGAGCCCCGCGCGGAAGGCAGGGGGGCCGAACTGCGGATCCGAGCTGGCGGCGTCCTCTTGGATTGACCGCGCGGGCTCGAAGTGCCCGAGCTCCTCCACCACGACTCCGTACTGGTAGAGCGCCCGGGACCGCGACACCGGCTCCGCCGCCGCCGCCTGCCCGATGCGGTCGATCGACTCCGCCGGGAGGGTCCGTGCGACGTCGAATGCCTCCTCCGCGCGCCACCCGTCATGGTTCACGGCGTAGGCCAACGCCTCGGTGGCCCGCTCGGTGAACGCGTTCTCCAGAAGGGTGGGCTCCCGGAGCCGCGCCCACACGCTCGCGGCGACCACCCGGATGCGCGGATCGCGCGGGTGCAGCTCGATCGCGCGCATCACCGCCGCGTCGGCGACCTGCGCTTCGTCTGCGGTGCCCTCGCGGAGCGACACGCGTGCCGCCGCCACTGCGCACGCCGCCTGCCGCCACGCGTCGTACGGCTCACGTCGGGCTGCGCCGCACGCCGCCGCCATCACCGCGTCCTGCGCTTCGGGCTCCTTGGGGCGGGGCAGCGCGACGAAGGGCGCCATCTCGCTCAGCCGCGCCGAACGGGTGCCGGGGAGCTCGGCGTCGCGAAGGCCGGTCCATCCGATCGCGACCAGGGCGAGGGCGCCGACGAGGAGCCCGGGGAGACGACGACCGGTCGCCTCGCCGAGGTCGAGGGTGGAGACCAGGATCCCCAGGTAGATCGCGAACGGGATGGCGACGCCGGGGGTACGCAGCGGGAAGTCGGCCAGCGACTGGAGGCCGATCGCGACGAGGGGAACCAAAACCCCGACCGCCACAGAGGAGCGGAGGTCGTGCTCCACCACGTCGAGGCGCTGGGCCACTCCGCGCCCAAGCCAGAAGAGGAGCCCCGCCGCGAGCAGCGTCCCGGCGAGCCCGAGCTCCACGAGCAGCTCCAGCGGCTCGCTGTGCGCGTGCCCCGGATCGTAGAGGTGAACCCCCAGCTCGTGGGGCGCGAAGGCGAGGCGCCAGGAGCCCGCGCCGGCGCCGAAGACGGGGGCGTCCACCCAGGCGGACACCGACGCCCGCCAGAGATCGAGGCGGGAGCTGACGCTCACGTCGCCGCTGCCCAGGGAGAGGAACCGGCCCAGGGCGCCACGCGGGCCGAGCGCGACGGCCGCGAACGCCACGCCGGCGATCGGCGCGCCGACGCCGAGGCCGAGATGGACCCCGTCGCCGCGGCGCACCCGCGTCCACACGCCGATGCCGAGGCCGGCGACGACCAACGCGACGAGCGGGCCACGGGAGTTCGCCGCCACCATCCCCACGAAGAGCACGGCCGTCGTGAACGTGAGCAGCACCAGCCGGGGCACCTTGTCGCCGCTGGCCTCGAGGATCCCGGGCGGCTGGGAGGAGCGGCGCTTCCTCTGGGCGTGTTTGCGCACTTCTTCGGGGAGGAGCGGGAAGAGCGACGCGGCGAGGCCCCAGAGCGCGCCGAGCGAGAGGTTCAGGAACGCAGCGAAGTGCCCACGGTTGATGAACGTGCCGGTGGCGGAGCCGAGGTACGCGAGCTTGGTGCCGATGCCGGTGGAGGGGCCGTTGCGGTTGGAGAACCCGAAGAACGCCTCGAAGACGCCGAGGGCCACCATCCCGATCAGGAAGGTGAGCAGCGGCCCACGGGTGCGGCCCAGCCGCCACCCGACCAGCACCAAAACCGCGCAGGCGCCCCACTGGCCGGCCTGCGCGACCCACGCGGAGGGGCTCAGCGTGAGGGTGCGCCAGCCGTCCTGTGCGCCGGCGAGGACATCGAATGCGTAGGGCTCGTGTTTTTCGAGGAGCACGTCCACGTCGAAGACGGTGAGCGCGCTGAGCCACGTCGGCTTGTCGACCGCGAGGGTGCCCGCCACCCGGTCCAGGCGAGCCGCCTGCCCGGGGGCGATCAGCGCGCGGAGGGCGTGGGGGATCGGGAAGATCTGCACCAGCACCAGCGCCGCGAGCACCACCAGGAGGAGCACCGCGCGTCTGGGGAGCTTCGGGAGCTCACCGGGGAGGATGGCGAGGAGCCCGGCGACGAGGGCCACGACGAACGCCACGGCGCCCATGCGCGGTTCGGTGCCGCCCTCGAGCCCGGCGCCGAGCGCCACCGCCGCGAGCGCCACCAGCGCGGTGGCGAGTTCGAGGCGCGGGCCGGTCATTCTTTCTCCGTGCGCCTCACCTTGGTCACCTCGTCCCGCTCGGCCCCGTAGTAGGTGTAGTAATAGTAATACCCGTAGGACTTCCGCTGGATGTCGAAGTCGTTGAGCACCACGCCGATCAGGCGGGCCTCCACGTCGGCGAGCTGGCGCGTGGCCTGGAGCACGAGGTCACGCGCCACCTTGAAGCTCTTGATGACGAGGATCACCCCGTCAACCGTGGAGGCGAGGACCACCGCGTCGGTGACGGCGACGACGGGCGGCGAGTCGATGATCACCAGGTCGAAGAGCTCGTTGAGCCGGTCGAGCACGGCGTGGCACTGGGTGGAGCCGAGCATCTCCGCCGGGTTCGGCGGCCGCGGCCCGGAGGGGATGATGAACAGGCCCTCCTGCGGCGTGGGCTGGGCCACGTCCTCGGGGTTGGCGGTGCCGTTGATCAGCGAGGAGAAGCCGTGCTCGTTGTCCAGGCCGAAGGCGTGGTGCAGGGACGGACGGCGGAGGTCGGCGTCCACCAGACACACCCGACGGCCGGTCGCGGCGAAGGAGATGCCCAGGTTGATCGAAGAGGTGGTCTTCCCTTCGCGCGGGCCGGCAGAGGTGATGAGCAGGCGCCGCGGCGGCTTTCCGTCTTCCCGGGCGCTGAAGTTGACCGTGGTCCGGATGTTGCGGACGAACTCGGCGAACGCCGACTTCGGATACTTGAAGCTGTAGAGATAGCGCTCGCGGGCGATCTCCCATCCCTCGCCGGCGAGGCCCGGGACGCTGGGGATGATCCCGAGGAAGTCCACGCCGAGGGCCTCGACCTCCTCGCGGGTCTTGATCGTCGTATCCATGTAGTCGAAGAACAACGCCAGGGAGACGCCGGTGAGCAGACCCATGGCGATGGCGATGGCGATGTTGCGGGTGTAGTTGGGCTCTACGGGGTCTTCGAGGGGCTCCGCGGGGTCCCACACCCGCACGTTGTTCTCCTTCAACGACGCGGTGACCGCCATCTCCTGCCGGCGGGCGAGCACCTGATCGTAGGTCTCCTGCGCCGCGGTGAGGTTGTGCTTGAGCAGCCCGTAGCTGCCCTGCGGGCCGTCATCGAGGAGCGCCTCGGCGGTGATCGAGGAGATCCGCTCCGACATCTGGGTGACGGCCATCTTGGCCTGGTCGCGGGCGGAGCGGCGTTTGCCGAGCTCGGCCTCGGCCTTGGCGCGAATCTGATCCTCGACCTTGCCCACGGCCTCGGCCGCCTCCACGTACTTGGGGTGCTTCACCCCGTAGGTGGACTCGAGCTTCTTGAGCTCCCGATCGGCCTCTTCGTACTGGGTGGCCAGGTCGTCGGCGCCGATGAGGCTCGCGACGCGGATCGGCGCCTTCTGGGTGTTCAGCGCGCTGTCGAGCGTGGTGAAGTCGGCTTCACGCTCGGCGAGCTCGGCCTCGGCCTTGCCCTTGTCCGACGCGAGCTGCTCGATCTGCTGGGAGGCGACGTGGCCCTTCTCCTCGGTGTCGAGCACGATCTGGTTGTGCTCGCGGCGGAACTCGAGCAACGACGCCTCGGCGGTGCGCACCTCGGTCTCTTTCTTGGTGATCTCCGCGTCGAGGAACGCCAGGGAGTCCTGTGCGCCCTGGTTGATCTCCTTGAGGTTGCGGTCCACGAAGACGTCACCCCAGGCGGAGCAGATCTGCTCGGCGAGCTCGGGGCTCTTGGCCTTGCAGTAGACCCAGACGATGCGGGTCTTGGGCTTACGCTCCACCGCCACCTGTTCCAGCAGGGTGTCGATGGGGTCTTCGAGGTCGCGGTAGAGCTCGTGCTCGGCGAGGCCGAGGCGGTCGAAGACGGCGCGGGCCTGCACCCGGGAGTGCAGCTTCATGTCCTCGGTGGCGTAGTATTCCTGGTCGGAGAGGTACTGCCCGGAGCCGTACTGGCCGAGGTCCTCGATGCCGCCGTAGGTGGAGCGGGGTTGCGCGTCGATCTGCAACGACGTGCTCGCCTGGTACACCGGCGGCGTGAGCAGCGTGACGACGGTGACGCTCCCCACGATCAGGGAGAAGGCGGTGATGAGCGTCCACAGCCGCTTGCGGATCGTACGCCAGTAGTCACGGAGGTGGAGGATCTCCGAGAGGCTGGCCTCTCCCGAGTCGTCCCGCATGGAGCGGCGAGGACGGTGCGGACGGGATGAGGTTGCGGACACGCGGGCTCCGGCGGAGATAGGACAACGTACCCGTAACGCGCCCCGGAGGTCGATCCTGTCCCGCCCCGCACCCGTCGCCGCGCCCGCCGTGGTCATCGGCCTCGATGGAGCGACGTGGAAGCTCCTCGATCGGCTGTTCCTGGAAGGGGTGATGCCCAACCTCGCCCGGCTCCAGGCAGAAGGCACCCGCGGCCCGCTCTGGAGCGTCGTCCCCCCGATGACCGCCACCGCGTGGACCAGCTACCAGACCGGAAAGGGCCCCGGCAAACACGGGATCTTCGACTGGACGGAGCCCGTCGCCGGCTCCTACCTCTACCGCCCCATCGACTCCACGCACCTGCAGTCCAAGACGATCTTCGAGCTGCTCTCGGCGTGCAGAAAACGTGTAGCCACGGTGAATTTGCCGCTCACCTTCCCGGCCCGGCCGATCAACGGCGTCGCCGTGGGCGACATGCTCACCCCGAGCAAGGACACGCCCGGCTTCCTCTACCCGCCCGAGTTCCGCGCGACGCTCGACCAGCTCTCGCCCGACTACGCGATCGACACCCACCTCTGCGAAGCGGAGGAGGACATCCTCCCGTTCCTCGCCCGCCTCCGCCACCTCCTCGACGAACGCGGGAAGGTCGTCCGGCACCTGATGGAGCAGGAGCCGTGGGACCTGTTCTGCTGCGTCTGGGTGGAGCTCGACCGCATGCAGCATTGCCTCTGGCACATCGTCGATCCCCTCCACCCTCGCTTCGACGCCAGGCTGGCGGAGAAGTACCGGGCCGCCATCCTCGATGTGTACCGGTTGGTGGACACCCGCGTGGGCGAGATGGTGGAGCGGCGGCCGCCCGGCGCCAACGTCTTCTTCATCAGCGACCACGGCTTCGGGCCCTGCCGGTACAAGGTCTTCCTGAACACGTGGCTGGCGCAGGAAGGGTTCCTGAAGTTCAAGGAGGGGGGCCGCGCCCGGCGCGATCAGCTCAACCGGGTGCGGGGGCTCTTGGGGAAGGCCGGGATCGACACGCGGAAGCTTCTCGACGTGGCGCGGCGCTTCGGCGGCGGGGCCATGCTCGGTGCGGGCGACTCGCTCTCCCGGTTCGCCGCCGAGATCGACTGGGAGCACACCGTGGCCTTCTGCCACGGGACCAACGCGGTGCGCATCAACCTGAAGGGCCGGGACAAGCAGGGCAGCGTAGACCCCATCGAGTACGACGCCGTCGTGGAGCGGCTCCGCGAGCGCCTCCTCGCGATGCGCGACCCCGAGGGGAACCCCGTAATCCGAGGGGTCAGGCGGCGGGACGAGCTCTATCAGGGGCCGAACGTTCACCTCGCCGCCGACGTGCTCATCGCCGAGCACGACGACAGCGTGTGGTTCTACTACTCGGAGGGCGCGGTGCCGGAGCAGGTCTTCGAGCCGAGCGGCTGGGCCAGCGGCAACCACGAACCCGACGGGCTGTTCCTCGCCTGGGGCCCCGACATCGCCGCCGGAACCCGCGAAAACACCTCGATCAACGACATCGCCCCCACGCTCCTCGCCCTCCTCGGCGTCGCCATCCCCGACGACGTGGACGGCACCGTGCTCCGCGACATTCTCACGCCCGGGCGCAGCCTCCGCCCCACCTGGAGCGAGGCCGTGGCGTGGACCGGCACGGCGCGCACACAGGACGCCGCCACCAACCGGGCGATCGAGGAGCGCCTCCGCGGGCTGGGGTACCTGCAATGATCCCCTGGCGCGACCCGATCGACGGCGCCCCGCTCCGCCCCGACGGCCCCGATCTCGTGAGTCCCTCCGGTCGCCGCTGGCCCGCGCTCGCCGGCGGCTGGGATCTCCGCCCCGACCGTCGGGACGTCAACGCCGCCCAGCAGGCGGAGATCTACGACGAGAAGCTCGGCGAGCTCACCGACTTCGACCACCCCCACAACCTCACGCTGGTGCACCAGCGGGGGCTGCTCGACGCGCTCGAGCTTCAACCCGGCGATCCCGCGCTGGAGATCGGTGGCCACCGCTCGGGCGTGCTCCCGTACCTGGAGCGGCACCACCGGATCGAGGGCCGGGGGCTCGACGTGAGCCCGGTGTGGGTGAAGGCGCAGAACGCCCTGGCGGCGGCGCGGGGTTCGACCACCCGCTGGGTCGTGGGCGTGGCCGAGGCGCTCCCGTTCGCCGACGACAGCTTCGCCGCGCTCGTCGCGTTCGACGTGTTCGAGCACGTGACCGACCTGAACCTCGCGCTCCGGGAAGCCGCGCGGGTGCTCCGCCCCGGCGGGCGCCTCGTCTGCCACCTGCCGGTCGCCGATCTCCGCGGCAGCTTCGACGGCTACCAGCGGTGGCGCGACCCCGCCGACTTCGCCGCCCGCCAGGCGAGCGTCGGCCACTACCACGAGCGCCTCCCGACGCGCATGCAGATGCGCACCCGGCTGGAGGCTTCGGGGTTCGATGTGCTCGACTCCACCAGCTTCAACGTTTGGGTCCAGCCGCTGCACGACCACCGACTGATGCCCTGGCTCGGCAAGCTGCGCCATCGCAACGACGCCCGCGACGCCGCCGGTACGCCCACGACCCGTGAGCTTCCCCGCGCCGAGGCCAGCCGCTTCCAGAAGCTCTACGCGAAGGTGGCGATCCCGGTTGCGGCCGCGGTCGCGCAGGTCGACACGATCGGGGCCCACCTCGGCATCGGCGGGAGCTGCTCGTTCGTGGCGAGGAAGGCGGCGAGGTAGGTCGAGAAGGAGCGTGTCGAGGGGCTGGTGATCGGGACCGGCCTTGCCCGACCGGCGACGGTCGGCGGTCGAGGAACGGTGCGTTGCGAACCTGGCGAGGCGGCGGCGCGCGCCCGCGCACCACGACGGATTAGGCGGAGCGGCAGAGGCTCCCATGCGCCCGATCCTGCTCGCCCTCGTGTTGACGGGGTGTGCCACTGCGTCCGATCTGCCCCCCGAGGCCGAGGCGCCCGACGCGCCGGAGACCGCCACGCTCGCGGCGTGGACGTCCCTGGCCGACGATTCGACGACGCCGGCCACGGTGCGCGGCTCGGGGCTCGGCGTCCCCGCGCTGGTGCAGGGCGAGTGGTCCGCGCCCGACTTCGGCGCCGACCCGACCACGGCGGCGATGGACTTCCTCGCCGCCCACGCCGACGTCTTCGGCATCGCCGACCCCGCGCGGGCCCTCTCCCCGGCCGACGTGCGGGTGGACGACGGCGGCGTGGTCGTGCGCTGGCGCCAGCGGATCGGCGGGGTGCGGGTGCTCGGCACGTCGCTCACCGTCAGCGGCGACGGAGAGCACGTGCGTCAGGTGAGCGGGCGTTGGTTGCCGAACGTCGACGAGTCTGCGTACGACGCCGAGCCCCACGTACCCCGGGAGGCGCTCGGGTACGCGCTCGCCAACGCCGCGGCCGAACCGCTGAGCCCGGCCGAGCTGGTGTGGCTCGATGCCCGCCTGATGGACGGGGCGCCCGCCGCCCCGACCCTGGCGTGGCGAGTGCTCGTCAATGAGCTCGGCAGCGAAACCTACGGCCTCTACGACGCGAACACCGGCGCCCACCTGCTCGACGAGCCGGCCGAGCGCACCGAGTCCGCCGAGACCTGGCGGGTGTGCAACCACCCCGACATCGGCTTCCACGGCTGTTACCCCGACACCAACCTCTGGTTCGTGGACGGCGAGGCGGAGCCGACGTGGTCCACCGCCGCCGACAGCAACTTCGACGGCTTGCAGGCCAACGACTACCTGCCCCTGGCAGCCGGGATGGTGGATCGCCGGTTCGGAGTGAACAGCTGGAACGTGGAGGCCGGGGTGGACCTCGGCGTGAACGTCGACTTCACCAACGACCCGGACGTGGGCGGGCCCAACGCGGTGGCGCAGTCCTCCCGGGGGTTCCTCGGCTTCTCGCCGGGCTGGATCCAGTTGGACATCGTGGGCCACGAGTACGGGCACCTCCTCGTGGAGGCCGCCGCGCACCTGCCGTACCGGAGCTGGCCCGGCGCGCTGGACGAGTCGTTCGCGGACCTCTTCGGTGAGCTGACCGACGTGGAGTTCTCCGGCTCGACGAACTGGATCGTGGGCGAGGGCATCCCGGGCCGGGAAGCGGGGATCCGCGACATGGTCAACCCCCAGAACTTCGGCCACCCGAGCGACATCGTCGCGGGCGATGGCATCGGCAACGACCCGCTGCCGGTGGGCAATCCCGGCAAGGGCAACGACCGGGGCGGGGTGCACACCAACAGCGGCATCACGAACAAGGTGTGGACCCTGCTCATCGTCGGCGGCACGCACAACGGCTACTCGTTCCAGCCGATGGGGATGGACCGCGTCGCGCGGCTCGCCTGGTTCACCCTGGCGGATCACCTCGACACCGAGTCGGACCCCTACGCGCTCTGGGGCGCGCTCGTCACCCAGATCGACGTGTGGAAGGCCCAGACCGACGCCGGCCAGCGCCCCGACGACCCGTGGACGGCCCAGGATCGGTGCTGGGTGACCAAGGCGTTCACCGCCACCTTCGTGCTCGGCCAGGGCACCCCGGTCACCGACGATCCGGATCCCGACTGCGACGGCACGTACAGCGTGGTGGACCCCGACGACGACGGCGACTTCGTCCCCGACACGACGGACAACTGCGTGGCCGTCCCCAACCCCACCCAGGCGGACGCGGACGGGGACCTCCAGGGGGACGCCTGCGACGGGGATGACGACGGGGACGGCGTGGCCGATGCAAAAGACGACTGCCCGCTCGTCCCGGGCAAGGGCGACGTGTGCAAGGACGACGATGGCGACGGGCTCTCCAACGCCGTGGACCTCTGCCCCGACCTCGCCGGCGCCCCCCAGTCCGACGTGGACGGCGACGGCACCGGCAACGCCTGCGACGACGACCTCGACGGCGACGGCACGCCCAACGACGGCGACATCTGCCCCTGGGACCCCGACACCCAGACCGACGCCGACGGCGACGGGTGGGGCGACGCCTGCGACGGCTGCCCCACCACCGCCGACCCGGACCAGGCCGACGAAGACAGCGACGGCATCGGCGCCGCCTGTGACGCCGACGACGCCCCGCCGCCCGAAGCGCCCTGGGCGGACGCCGACGAGTGGACCTTCGCGCTCATCCCCGGCCAGTTCTACCCGCTTCCGGTCGGCTGCCCCCAGTGCGGCGACCTCGCCGCCGGCCTCACCGAGCTCGACATCACCTGGGGCGACGACCGGGACGTGCAGCTCTGGTCCTCCGACGGGCGAGAGCTCCGCGGCGCCCGCACCACCCAGGCCGAGGTGTTCGGCTACGCTCCGCCGGACTCCTGGAACGTCACCGCGCCGGAGGGCGCGGACTGGGCCGCGAAGGACACGGTGTGGCTGAAGGTGGGCGGCTCCGGCGAGGCCATGGACGTCACGCTGGCGTGGCCGTAGGCGGCAACCCCGCCTCCACCTCCAGGACCTGCCGCGTCGTCTTGACCACGGCGTCGGGGTTCAGCGAGATGCTGTCGATGCCGAGCTCTACGAGGAACTTGGCGAATTCGGGGTAGTCGCTCGGGGCCTGGCCGCAGATGCCGATCTTGCGCCCGGCCTCCTTGGCGCCCTGCACCGCCCGGCGGATCGCCCAGAGCACCGCGGGGTTGCGCTCATCGAAGAGCGGCGCGACGGTGTCGGAGTCGCGATCGACGCCGAGGATGAGCTGGGTGAGGTCGTTGGAGCCGATCGAGAAGCCGTCGAAGACCTCGGCGAAGCGGTCGACCAGAATGACGTTCGCGGGGATTTCGCACATCACATAGACGTCGAGGCCGTCCCGGCCACGAACGAGGCCGTGCTTCGCCATCTCCTCCACCACCGCCTGCCCCTCCTCGGGCGTGCGGCAGAACGGCACCATGACCTTGAGGTTGGTGAGCCCCATCTCCCCACGCACCTTGGCGAGCGCGCGACACTCCATCGCGAAGCCCTCCCGGTACCTGGGGTGGGTGTAGCGGGAGGCGCCGCGGAAGCCGATCATCGGGTTCTCTTCCGCGGGCTCGTAGGCCTTGCCCCCGAGCAGGTTCGCGTACTCGTTGGTCTTGAAGTCCGAGAGGCGCACGATCACGTCCTTCGGGTGGAAGGCGGCGGCGATGAGCGCCACGCCCTCGGCGAGACGATCCACGAAGTAGGCGGGCTTGTCGGCGGCGCCGCCGGTGCGGGCGTGGATGGCTTCTTTCACCGCGGCGTCGGGGAGGCGGTGCCAGTCCAAGAGCGCCATCGGGTGGATGCCGATGCCGCCAGCGATGATGAATTCCTCACGGGCGAGGCCGACGCCGTCGTTCGGGAGCGCGGAGACCCGCAGCGCTTCGGCGGGCGTGCCCACGTTGACCATGATCTTCGTGCGGGGGCGGGCGAGGTGGCTCAGGTCGGTACGGTCCACGCCGAACTCCAGCTTCCCGGCGTACACCCGACCGACGGCGCCTTCGGCGCAGCTCACGGTGACCACGGTGCCGTCCACCAGCTCGGCGGTGCCGGTCTGGGTGCCGACCACCGCGGGGAGCCCGATCTCCCGGCTGACGATGGCGGCGTGGCAGGTTCGCCCGCCGTGATCGGTGACGATCGCCGCCGCCCGCCGCATCACCGGCTCCCAGTCGGGATCGGTGCGCGCGGAGACGAGGACGTCGCCGTCGCGGAAGGTGCCGAGCTCGCTGACCTCCCGGACGATGCGCACGGGGCCGGTGGCGACGCGGTCGCCGACGGCAACGCCGGTGAGCAGGACCGGCCCGGTGCCGTCGAGGTGCCAGCGTTCGGAGAACGCGGCGGTGCGTTGAGACTGTACGGTCTCCGGGCGCGCCTGCACGATGAACAGCTCGCCGGTGCGCCCGTCCTTGGCCCACTCGAGGTCCATCGGGGTCGGGGTTCCCCTGATCTTCGTGTAGTGCTCCTCCACCGTCACGGCCTGCCGGGCGAGCGACAAAACCTCGTCGTCCGTGAGGACGAAGCGGGCACGGTCTACGGGGCCGACCGGTACGTTTCGTACCGCGCGGCTGCCGCCGGTGTCGTAGATGAGCCGCATCTCCTTGGAGCCGAGCTCCCGCCGCACGATCGGCCGGCAGCCGTTGGCGAGCGTCGGCTTGAACACGAGGTACTCATCCGGTGCCACGCTGCCCTGCACCACATTCTCGCCGAGCCCCCACGCGGCGGTGACCAGGACCATCCCGCGGTGCCCGGACTCGGTGTCCAGCGTGAAGATCACCCCCGCGCCGGAGAGGTCCGAACGGACCATCCGCTGCACGCCCACCGAGAGCGCGACCGCCTCGTGGGCGTAGCCGTGCTCGGTGCGGTAGCTGATGGCGCGGTCGGTGTAGAGCGACGCGAAACACTTCCGGATCGCGTCGAGCAGCGCGGCGTCTCCGCGGACGTTGAGGTAGGTCTCCTGCTGGCCGGCGAAGCTCGCGTCGGGGAGGTCCTCGGCGGTGGCGCTGGAGCGCACGGCCACGTCGATGCCGCCGGGGAGGTCGGCGCCGAGGACGGCGTAGGCGGCGGTGATCTCGGCAGCGAACGCCTCCGGCAGCGGCGCAGCGAGGATCGCCTGGCGGGCGGCGAGGCCGCGGCGCTGGAGGTCGGTGACGTCGTGGAGATCGAGGCCCGCGAGGAGGTCGCGGAGCGCGTGATCCAGGCCGTTGAGCGCGAGGAAGGCGCGGTACGCGTCAGCGGTGGTGGCGAACCCGTCGGGGACGGCGACGCCCAGCGGCCCGAGGGTGCGGACCATCTCGCCGAGCGACGCGTTCTTCCCCCCGACCGAGGCGATGTCGGTGATCCCGAGCTCGCGGAACGGACGGACCAGGGTCGTGTGCATGGTGCACCTCTGCCCCAGGAGCTCCGCAAGAAGCGTGCCGTTGTTGACGAGGACAAACGCGGCGTGGACCCTGAGGTGCGTTCGCTGCCGTGGGCGTTGCCGCCCAGCCCGGTGGCTCAGAGGACCCTACGGGACGCGGCCAGCCGCCCTCCGCGGTGCCTCAGCCGCCGGCTGCTCTCGCCAGGAGCGCGGGGACCGCCGTCTTCGCGCAGCCCTGGACCTTGAGGAGCAGCGCCGGATCGGGCTCGGGCACGCGGTGCACGGTGCGCAGATCGTGGAGGATGCGGTGGAACAGCGCGGCGGCCATCTCGGCGTCGGCGAGGGCGCGGTGGGCCACGCCGGCCTTCGGCAGCCGCAGGTGCGAGACGAGGGTGCCGAGCTGGTGGTTCGGCGCGTCGGTGTAGATTCGCCGCGACAGGAGCAGCGTGCACAAGAACGGGTTCGGCGCCGGCTGCCCGAGCCGCTCGAGCTCCGCGGCCCAGAACCGCCGGTCGAACGAGGCGTTGTGGGCCACGATGGTCGCCCCGCCGACGAACGTCGCCGCCTCCTTCATCACCTTGGCGGCGGGCGGCGCCGCCTTCACCATCGCGTTGGTGATCCCGGTGTACTGGGTGATGAACGGGGAGATGTACACCCCGGCGTTCATCAAGCTCTGGTACCGATCCACCACCTTCCCGGCTTCGGTGAGCACGATCGCCACTTCCGTCGCGCGGTCGCCGTTGTCGGGGGAGAGGCCGGTGGTCTCGAAGTCGAGGACGGCGAAGCGTTGCATGGGGCGCACTATCCCGACTCACCGGGATCACCGCTCGCCCGGCGGCGCCACGACCGCCGACGCCGGTCGTGGCTCGCCGTCGTCGCCACCCAGGACGAGAGGGGGGACCCCCTGTGCCTTGCCCCCCCTCTCTCCCGCGTTACCTCCCTGCCGCCCTCGGAGCCCCCACATGCCGCTCATTCCCATGCGTCCCCTGCTCGATCACGCTGCCGCCAACGGGTACGGCGTGTGCGCGCTCAACGTGAACAACATGGAGCAGATCCAGGCGATCATGGAGGCCGGTCGGGCCACCAAGAGCCCGGTGATCGTGCAGGCCAGCCGCGGCGCGCGGCAGTTCACCAACGACGTGTTCCTGCGTAATCTGATGCAGGCCGCGGTTGAGCTCTACCCCGAGCTGCCGATCGTGATGCACCAGGACCACGGGAATTCCCCGGAGACCTGCATCTCGGCGATTCGCATGGGCTTCACCTCGGTGATGATGGACGGCTCCTTGGAGGACGACGGCAAGTCTCCCGCCTCCTACGAGTACAACGTCGCGGTCACCCGCGAGGTGGTGAACTTCGCCCACAGCTTTGGCGTGTCGGTGGAGGGCGAGCTCGGCGTGCTCGGATCGCTCGAGAGCGGCACGGGCGACAAGGAGGACGGCCACGGCGCCGAGGGCAAGCTCACCCTCGACCAGCTCCTCACCGACCCCGACCAGGCGGTCGACTTCGTCCAGCGCACCGGGATCGACGCGCTCGCGGTGGCGATGGGCACCAGCCACGGCGCCTACAAGTTCTCCAAGAAGCCCACGGGCGACGTCCTGGCGATCAAGCGCATCGAGGAGATCCACGCCAAGATCCCCAACTGTCACCTGGTGATGCACGGTTCTTCCTCCGTTCCGCGCAACCTCATCGATGAGATCAACAAGTACGGCGGGAAGATGAAGGAGGCGTACGGCGTGCCGGTGGAGGAGATCCAGCGCGGCATCCGTTCGGGCGTCCGCAAGATCAATGTGGACACCGACAACCGCCTCGCGATCACCGCCGCGATCCGCAAGGTCTTCGCCGAGACCCCCGACAAGTTCGATCCCCGCGACTACCTCAAGCCCGCCCGCGCCGCGATGCAGGTCATCTGCGAGGAGCGCATGCGCCAGTTCGGCCAGGCCGGGCAGGCGGCGAACGTGCCCACCGTCTCGCTGGCGAAGATGGCGGCCGACTACGCCGCCGGGAAGTACGGGGAGAACGCCAAGCCCGACGCCGCGTGGCGCCAGTTCAAGGGCCAGGGCGGCGGCGGCAAGGGGATGCACTGAGCGGTTGGTGAGGGGCGGCGCGGGTGCGCCGTCCTGCCCCCCGGGCGGCCTCGGTGGTCGAGGAGCCGCCGCGGTGAGAATGGCTCGGCGGGCGATCCACGACGTCACAGCAGGTCGCTCGCGGACGTAGTCGGTAGGGGAGGTGGTCGATGTCCGGGCACGTCTTCCTGACGCTCCTGTTCGCGCGCGCCTTCGCCGCGCCCGCGGCGCCGCCCGAGCCGGCGCCCGGCCCGACACCGCTCCCGTCGACGGCGCCGCCGAGCCCGCTATCCTACGCGGTTTTTGGGATGGTCCCGATGGCGGGCAACTCGCATTCGCTTGATGACGAACCGGGGACCTGGGCCCGGTTCACACCGGGGCTCGGCGGGCGCTTCGAGCTCGGCTGGGGCAAGCCCTCGGTGCGGGGCGCGGTGGTGGTCTCGGTGTACGACGCCCTCCTGCACCTCCCGAGCGTGCTGCCGCAGTACGTCGCGGCCTCGGTGGGGGTGCAGGTCGACCCGTCGGTCGCGGATTTTTCAGGCTGGGAGTTGCGGATTCCGGTCGACGCCGGGGTCGCGATCTCCTCGCGCTTGCCGAGCGTGCGCGCGGGGTTCGGCGTGCGCGTCCAGGCATCGACCCTTGGTGTGCGGCCCGTCTTCGGGCTCCAGGCGTTCGGCGAGCTCGGACCTCAGCTCAACTTCAACTGCCTGGGCGACTGCCCGTCCGGGTACACCGGCTCCGGCTGGCAGGTGGCGCTGCTGGCGGGGGTGCAGAGCGGCGGGCCGGTGGGGTGGGGGAGCCCCAAGCCGCCGGCGCTTCCCGAGTAGCCTCACTCGGCGAACTTCCCCAGCTCCAAGGGCGGCAGGTCGGCGCACGGAATCCGCGGGCGGCACATCCGTCGGTAGTGGGCGTGCGCGCCGAGCACGGTCTCCCAGAGCCCGGGCTGGGAGAGCGCGAGGTTCTGCACGTCGCAGCTGCCGCTGATGTCGAACAGCGACACGTCCGTGCGGACGGCCTGGAAGGTACGCGCCGCCGCACGCGCCCCCACCACCCCGGCCGCGTACGCGAGCGTGAGCGAGCCGTCATACGTGTCCACCACCCGGCGCATCGGGTTGAGGTCGGCGAGGACCGCCCCGACCCGGCCGGGAACGCGCGGCGGGCGCGGGGTGGTCGACGGCGAGGGCGACATCGCGCTGGACGCGATCACCAGGCGCATCCCCTCCGGCGGGAGCACGTCGGCGGGCAGGTTCGCCGAGAAGGCCCCGTCGACGAAGGTGGCCTCGTCGGTGGAGGTGCCCGGGTAGCTCGGCGCGAAGGAGCCGGAGAGCCGGTTCCCCGCCGCGGCGGGCCCCTCAAGGATCGGCTCCGGGCAGGAGTACTGCACGTTGGTCGCCACCGGGAGCGTGGGAATCTCCAGGTCCTCCAATCGGCGCTTCGACCAGAACCGCTCGAGCCACCGCGAGAAGAACACCGAGGTGAGGCACGACGCGGCCAGCATCGCCTGCTCGTGGGAGATCGCCTCCATGAAGGTCTTCATCATCTCGAGCCCGCCGATCGAGTAGCAGGTGCCGAGCACCGCCCCCGACGACGTACCGGAGATCATGTCGATGGGGATCCGCGCGTAGACCAGCGCGTCGACGAAGGCGATGTGCGCGAACCCCCAGGACTCCCCGCCGGAGAGCGAGAGCCCGACCGAGCGGTGGGTGAGGTGGCGGCTGAGGCGGTCCACCAGGGGGAAGAGCGCCCGGTGCCCCGGATCGCGGGTCTGTCGGAACGCGAGCTTCTGGCGGGCGTCGGCGTCGTCGAGCAGGGAGGCGGCGAGGCCCTCGATCGTGTCGAGCGTCGTGTGGGCGCGCAGCGTACGAGGCGGGGGGACGGCGGCCGCCTGGGCGGCGCGAGCGGTCGCGCCCTCGTGGAACCACAGGTGGATCAGCGCGGTGTCGGCGGGCCACCAGGGGTCGAGCTTTGCGTGCCCGTTGACGTTCACCAGGAGGCAGCGGGAGAACGCGGGCGCGAACGCGTCGCGATGGGCGGGGTCGCCCGGCGGGTCCTCCAGCACGACGTTGCTCACCGCCAGCCGGGCCCCGGTGTGGAGCAGGTCCTCGAGGAGGGCAGGCCAGTCGGCGTCGCTCGGCCACGGCTCCGTCCAGATCCATACGTTGCCTGGACCTTCGGGCCGCGTACGCGTCGCACCCTTCCGGACGATCACCGAACGTTCGCGGAACGCGACCGTTCCCCGCTCCATCGTGGCGAGCAGCAGCGCCTGCAGCCCGGGGGTCCACGCGCCCCCGTCGTCGCGGAGCGCGCCGAGGAGCGCGGGCAGCTCGGGGCGACGAAGGGCGGCGAGGCGGCGCCCCTTCACCAGCGCGGCCTTCGCGCGGCGCACGTTCTCGGCGAAGGTCGCGTCGCCCTCGAAGACGTCGTAGACCCGCTGGGCGTGGATGAACGCGACCACGGAGCTGATCCGCGCGCGCCAGCTCCCCCCGAGGGCGTCGTGTTCGAGCACCCCCTGGGCGCCGAACGCGTCGCCGGCCTCAAAGGCGTCGATCGTGTCGAAGATGGGCTCGTGCGTCGCGCCGCCTGCATGCGGCGGCAGGACGTGGCGGTGGCTGTACATGCAGCCCTTCACCACCACGCAGAGGCCCGGAAGGTCGCCGATCGGGCTCGGCGCCGGGAACGTGGCGGGGCAGGGAATGAGCCACGCGGATTGGGCGAGCAGGTAGAGCTTCTCTCGGCTCACCCCGGCGAACAGCGGCTCGCGCGCGAGGCCGCGCACCAGCAACTCGAGGTGCTCGGAGATGGCGTCGAGCAGGCCCTGGAGGCGCCGTGCCTCGACCGCGAGCGGCTCGCGACGGTCGCGCATGCGGCGGGGCGTCAGCGAGAACACGAAGTAGCTCGTTCGCTCTCGGGCGACGTACTGCGTGCGGGGGCTTCGATCGCCGCGCGGCGCCAGCGCGAGCGCGCACCCCATCCCGAGTGGGAACCTCGGGAGTTCGCGGCCGTCCGCGTCGTGCGTGGTCACGTCGACGCGCCCGGAGGGCGCGATGACGGCGAGCGCGGGCTCGTTCGTCGGGCTCCGCAACACCTCGCCGGCTTGGGCGACGTGGGCGGTCATCGCGGCGGCCATCCGGGTGCAGAGGGAGCCCACGGTAGCCTGAAGCAGGGAGGCGCTCAGCAGCCACTGGGCGCGGACGACCTGCTCCAGAACCGGCCCCAGGGCCGTGCCGTGCGGGCCGTCCAGGAGCGCCCGGATGGCCGTGATCTCGGCGAAGTAGAGGATCCCGCCGGGGGAGATGACGATCGCGCGGTTCACGCGCGGGTGCGTGGGCGCCGCCCACGGGTCGGTCGAGGCGGGGACCACCTCGCTGGCGCCGACCACATCGCCGAGCATCATCATCCCCGAGGCCTGCTCCTCGGCGTTCTTCCAGCTCACCTGCACGGTGACATAGGGGCCGGCCAGCACGACGTGGTCCCGGAGGGCCTTCGTGACGTCCTCGCCCTACAGCACCGTACCGTAGGCCGAGAACGCGTCGAAGAGCGCGTCACGGGCGGGACCGGTCAACCCGGCGAGCAGGGGATTGGCGTCGAACGCGCGGCGCTTGGAGGCGTGCTCCGGAGCACGGGCCGCGGGGGTGGACGGAGCTGCAGCGAGGTGTAGGTTCATGGGTGGCCGCGTGCAGGGTACCACCGCTGACCCCGTGTTCTGCGGTACCTCGCGCGGCGACCCGGGGCGGGGCCCGTAAGTCTCGCCACCCTTCCCGACCTTCGCCCTCGCCAGCGACCGCGCTCGCGCCTACGACCTCCGCACCATGAACCCCTCCCTGGACCAGGTCCGGTTCGGCAACCGCTTCGTCGACACCCTCCCCGGCGATCCCAGCCTCGACCCGTGGCCGCGCGAAGTGCGCGGCGCCGCGTGGTCGCCGGTGAAGCCCACCCCCGTCCGCGCGCCGAAGTTGCTCGCGTGGGCGGACGAGGTCGGCGAGCTGCTGGGCGTGGTGCGTCCCGCGGCGACGGGTCCCGCGGTGGACGTGCTCGGCGGCAATCGCATTCCTGAGGGAAGCCGCCCGTTCGCCGCCTGCTATGGCGGGCATCAGTTCGGGGTGTGGGCGGGCCAGCTCGGCGACGGGCGCGCCATCGTCCTCGGCGACGTGCAGGGGCCCGGGGGGCGGCTGGAGGTGCAGCTCAAGGGCGCGGGGCCGACGCCCTACTCCCGCACGGCAGACGGGCGGGCGGTCTTGCGCTCGTCGATCCGCGAGTTCATCTGCAGCGAAGCCATGTTCCACCTGGGCGTGCCCACCACGCGCGCGCTCTCGTTGGTGGCGACCGGCGAGCCGGTCGTGCGGGACATGTTCTACGACGGGAACGCGGAGGAGGAACCCGGCGCCGTGGTGGCGCGGGTGGCCCCGAGCTTCGTGCGCTTCGGCAACTTCGAGCTGCCCGCCTCCCGCCGCGACCTCGACCTGCTCCGGGCCCTCGCCGACCACGTGGTCACCACGCACTTCCCCGAGTTGGGCGCGCCCGGCGCCGACACGTACGTCGCGTGGTTCGAGGAGGTGTGCCGCCGCACCGCCGCGCTCGTCGCCCACTGGATGTCCGTGGGCTTCGTGCACGGGGTGATGAACACGGACAACCTGTCGATCCTCGGGCTGACGATCGACTACGGCCCCTACGGCTGGCTCGACGCGTTCGACCCCGACTTCACCCCCAACACCACCGACTACCGCGAGGGGCGCTACCGCTGGCGCCAGCAGGGCGGCGTGGCCCACTGGAACCTCGCCCGGCTCGCGCGCGCCCTCGCGCCGCTGGTCGGCGACACCGGCATCCCCCGCCTTGAAGCGGTCCTCGACGAGTACCCCGGGTTCTTCGCCCGTGCGTGGCGGGGGCGGCTCTCGGAGAAGCTGGGGTTCGCGGTCGCGGAAGGGGACGACCCGCTCGTCGGCGAGCTGTTTTCGACGATGGCGGTCGCCGAGACCGACTGGAGCATCGTCTTCCGTCGCCTAGCGGACGTGCCTGCCGCGGGCGATCGCCTCGCGCCGCTTTTGGACGGGTTCTATGCGCCGCCGGACGACGCCCTCAAGGCGCGGTGGAGCGCCTGGCTCGCCGCCTACGCGGTCCGGGTCGGCAACACCGACCCCGAGGCGCGGCGCGCCCGGATGAACGCAGCGAACCCCTGGGTGCTGCCGCGCAACTGGGTGGTGCAGGAGGTGATCGACGCCGCGACGGCGGGCGATTCCGCGCCGATCGAGGCGCTCCTCCAGGTGCTCCGGCGGCCGTTTTCCGAGCAGCCCGACCACGCGCGCCTCGCCGGTCGCCGCCCCGAGTGGGCTCGAAACAAGGCCGGCTGCTCTGCACTCTCCTGCTCGTCGTGAGGGGAGGGGGCGGTTAGCCCTCGGGATGCTCATCGCTCCTGGTTCTGTCGTCTCCTTCGACTACGTGCTCTACGCTCCCGACGGTTCGATCATCGACCGCTCCGAGGGAGAGCCGCTCACCTACCTCCACGGCGCCGGCCACATCGTGCCCGGCCTGGAGCGCCAGCTCCTCGGCAAGGCCGTGGGCGACCGCATCGAGGCGAACGTGCCCGCTGCGGAGGGGTACGGCGAGAGCTCGGGCCGCGGTTTCCGCGTCCCGCTCGACCAGCTCCCCCCCGAGCTCCAGCCGCAGATCGGCATGCCCCTCGGCGCCCGCGGCCCCGACGGCCAGACGATGACCCTCTTCATCGTCGACATCGACGAGACCAGCATCGCCGTGACCACCGACCACCCGCTCGCCGGGGTGGACCTCCGCTTCGCGGTCGAGATCCGCTCGATCCGCGCCGCGACCGAGGGCGAGCTGTCCCACGGCCACGCGCACGGCCACGACGGGCACGACCACAGCCACGGGCACTGAGGCGGGAGTGATCCTCGCGGCGCTCTTCGCCTGCGTGCCGGAGACGGTCGACCCCGACGGGCCGGCCGGCTCCGACAGCGCGGGCGGCGCCGACGTGCTCCCGGGCACCGACACCGGCACGGAAGAGCCGCCGTCGGACGACGGCTGCCCGGCGATCTACGCCCAGGACGTGCTCCCCAGCTTCGACCTGGAGCTCTCCCGCGCAGAGTGGGCCGGGTTGCAGGCGGACTACGCGTCCGGCGTGAAGCAGTGGCACCCCGCCAGCTTCACCGGCACGGTGGACGGCGAGGTGGTCACCATCCCCGACGCGGCGGTGCGCCTCAGCGGCAACCCCGGCTTCTCGTGGATCGGCCCGAAGATGCAGTTCGCGGTCTCGTTCACCCAGACCAACCCGGACCAGCGCTACCACGGCCTCCGCAAGCTCAAGCTCGACGCGTCCTGGTACGACCCCTCGTTCCTGCGCGATCGTCTGGCCTACGCCTACCTCCGGGACCTCGGCGTGGCCGCGCCGTGCGCGAACAACGCCACGCTCTCGATCAACGGCGAGATGTATGGCCTCTACAAGAACGTCGAGTTCCCCGACCAGGAGTACCTGCAGAGGGTGATGGGCCGGGAAGACAGCACCGGCGTCTTGTGGAAGTACGGCAGCGTGCCGAGCGTGAACGAAGACCAGGCCGATCCTCAGCATGTGGCCGACTTCTGGGCCCATCCCGAGGTGGCCTGGCAAGAAGCCTACACCGACCTCGACGGCAACCTCCGCGAGTGGGCGGGGGAGGCGCTGGTCCCGCAGGACGACGGGTACTGGTGCTGCAACCACAACTTCTACCTGTACGAGCACCCGTCGGAGGGCATGCAGTTCCTCCCCTGGGACATGGACTACACCTTCGACTCCGCCCCGTACTTCGCCGATCCCGACACCTTCTACCGGGACTCGAACACCCAGCCCCACCTCGACGCCGTGGCGGCGGACAGCACCTGGGGGCCGCGGTGGGTCGCCGCGCTCGGCGAAGCGACGGACGCCTACGATCCGGACGTGGCCGAGGCGCGGGTCGGCGCGTGGTCCGCCCAGATCGCGGACGCCTTCGCCGCCGACCCGCAAACCACCATCTCCCCGGGCGCCCACGCCGACGCCATCGCGCGCCTCCCCGGCTGGATCCGCTCCCGGGCCGCGTTCATGCGGAGCTGGGTCGCCCACAAGACCGGCGCCGACACCGACGCCGACGCTGACGGCGCCTCGACCGCCACCGACTGCGACGACGGCGACCCCGCCATCCACCCCGGCGCCGCCGAAGCCTGCAACCACCGCGACGACGACTGCAACGGCCTCTTCGACGACGCCGCCACCTGCGACAGCTGCGAGGAGATGTCCTTCGGGGACGCCCGCTTCCTCCTCTGCGGCGACCCCGTGGACCACACCGCGGCGGTGGCCGAGTGTGGCGCCCACGACGCTGCCCTGGGGTACCCCGCCTCTACAGAAGAGTGGTACCTCGTGGTCTTCTCCACGTATTGGCAGGAGCATGCCTGGTCCGGGTACTCCGCCTGGTGGGCGGACTACGGCGGCGGCGGCTGTCAGGCGATCTGGCCGAGCTCCTGGGCCGGCGGCGCGATCGACTGCGCCACCGAGCTCCCCGCCTTGTGTAGGATCCGCTGATGTCCCGACCGCCCCGTGGCCGCGACCCCACCCGGGAGCTCTTCCTCCGCCGCACCTGCGCCGCCCTCGGGCTCCCCGAGTCCGGCGTGCTGGAGTTGCTCTCGGGGAACCTGCGCTCCAGCCTGCGGGTGAACCCGCTGCGCACCCCCGACCGCGAGGGAACGCTCGCGGAGGTGCGGGCGCTCGGCGTGGAGCTCGAGCCGATCCCCTGGTGCCCGGACGCCTACCACCTCCACGGCGAGAAGCGCCGCGTCGTGGAGTCGCCGCTGTTCCAGGATGGGCGCGTCTTCCTCCAGAACGCCGCGAGCTTCGTGCCGCCGGTGGTCCTGGGGCCCCAGGCTGGCGAGCGGATTCTCGACGTCTGCGCGGCGCCGGGCGGGAAGTCGGCCCACATCGCGGCGATGGTCGGCAACGACGCGGAGCTGTGGCTCAACGACGCCCTGCGCGCGGACAAGCTCACCGAGGTGACCGGCCTCCTCGGCGTGAAGTCCGCTTCGATCACCGCGCATCCGGGGCAGCACCTCGACAAGTTCCTCACCGGCGCCTTCGACCGCATCCTGCTCGACGCGCAGTGTGGAGGGGAGGGGATGCTCGACCTCGGGCATGCCCAGGCGCTCCGGTACTGGTCCATGGAGCGGGTGGAGAAGTACCACCACATGCAGGTGAGCATGCTGCGCGCGGCGTGGCGGCTCCTCCGCCCCGGCGGCGTGCTCGTCTACTCCACCTGCACCTTCGCCCCGGAAGAAGACGAAGCGCCGGTGGCCACCCACCTCCGCCACCACGCGGACGCCGCGATCGAGCCGATCGACCTGCCGATCCCCGGCCGCCGCCCCGCCGTGCTCTCGTGGGAGGGGAAGAAGTTCCCGCCTGAGCTGCGGGGTGCGCTCCGGCTGGCGCCGAGCGAGTGGTTCGAGGGGTTCTTTGTGTGTCGATTGCGGAAGTCCGCGGTTGGCTGAGTCGGCAGTCGCGGTGCGCGGCTCTGGTGGCGGGCGCGCCCCTCAGCGCCAGACGGCCCAGACCACGGCGTCGGTGGTGTCGCTCACGGAGCAGCCGGCGTCTTCGTCGTAGCTGTCGGAGAGCAGCGCCGTCGCCGTCAGGTCCACGCCGCCCACCGCGAGATCGCCCTGGGAGACGGGCTCCAGCTCCACGAGCGCGTCGCCCTGGAAGAGGATCGAATGGCCGGCGCGGTTGCCGCACTGTCCGTCGTCAAAGCTGATGATGTCGCCGCCGGCCATCACCTTGAGGCCCGTCGGCATGGCGTCGCCGAGCGCGCCGCCCCAGGTGCCCTCGTCGGCGGCGAGGACGAGGCCGTCGGCGTCGCTCAGGGAGAACCCGGACACGGTGCCCCAGGGCTGCGCATAGCGCCACTGGAGGCTCAGCGCGGTCCCCACCAGCGCGGACAGGTCGGGCGTGAGCGCGGCACCCTCGGCGTCCGTCGCGGCGAGGGACACGGTGTGGGTGGTGCCGGCGCCGTCGTCGAGGGTGAAGGTGGTGCCGCAGTCGTTGTCGTCGATGGCGGTCAGGGGCGCGGTGAAGTCCAGCGACGCGGGGGGCGTGCCGGACGAGCCGACGCCGTCCACGCAGACGACGAGGCTGCCGCGCGGAACCGGCGGGAGGAAGGCGTTCTCGCAGGCGAACAGGCTGAGGAGCGTGATCATGCCCAACAGCTATGCACGGAGCGGGCCAACCGCGGGGGAAGCGGGGTTTGGGCGTGCGCGTCGGGGGGGTCGGGCGTGGACCGCGACCGGGAGATCGCGGAGGACAAAGGGCAGGTCGAGGGGGTGGTGGTCGAGGGCGGGCGTGCCCGGCGGGGGGGGCGGCGGTCGAGGAGCCGCCGGGGCGAGAATGGCGAGGAGGGGCGTCGGGGCGCCCCCGGGTCCCCGGTCGTGCCACTTCCGTGCAACCGTGTCCTGTGCACGTCCGGTTCGGCGGCCGCCTGGCTACCGCAAACACATGACGCCCTTCGCGCCGCTGCCGACCCCGCGGACTTCCGCGCGTCGCCCGACGAAGCGCCGCCCCTCCCTCCCGCGCTCATCGCCGCCGCCTACCTGCCGTCCGCCAGCATGCTCACGCTTGGGCGATCCTGCTGGCCTTGCTGCTGTCCGAAGCGGATTCCGCGCTGCCAGAGCGGGTGACGCTCTGGCTCAGCTTCGCCGTGATCGGTGCGGGGCTGGCGTTCGGGCCCCTGCTCGGGTTCGCGCTCGTTCCGCTTGAGCTGGCCAGCGGGCGGCGCTCCCGGAGACGGTGACGGTCGTTGCGCCTGGGCTTGCTGCCGGCCGGGCAGGGCGGTGGGTGGCGCCCCTGCTTCCTTCGGCCTTCGCCCATGCTAAGGTCGGCCCGCGAGGTGGGCGATGGCGGTGTCGAGGCGCGAGGTCCTGGTCGGCGCGGGGGCAGTCGTGGGCGCGCAGGCGTGCGCGACGTCCGGCACGACGGATTCGACGGACCCGGGGCCGGCCACGATCGACACGATCATCGTGGTGATGATGGAGAACCGGAGCTTCGACCACATGCTCGGCTCGCTCAAGCTCGTGGAGGGGCGAGCGGAGGTGGACGGGCTCACCGCGGAGATGGCCAACGTGGACGCCGACGGCGTGACGGTGGCGGCGTACCCCAACGAGGTCGGCTGCGTCTCCGATCCGGGGCATGGCTGGGGCTCGTCGCACGACCAGTTCAACGGCGGGCTCAACGACGGGTTCGTGAAGGACTACGGCGGCCCGGAGGTGATGGGCTACCAGCGGCGTTCCGACCTGCCGATCACCTACGCGCTCGCCGACGAATACGCGCTCTGCGACCGGTACTTCTGCTCGGTGATGGGTCCCACGTGGCCCAATCGTTTCTATGGCCACTGCGGCACCTCGGACGGGATGACCAGCAACGACTGGCCCCCCGACGGCACCTACCCCCTGCCCAACGTGTGGGCTGAGCTCACCGCGGCGGGCGTGGACCACGCCTACTACTTCACCGACCTCCCCTTCCTCTTCCTCATCCGGGACGCCTGGGACTACCACTCGGCGAAGTACCTGGAAGACTTCGTGGCCGACGCGGAGGCCGGTCGACTCCCCCCGGTGGTGTGGCTCGACCCGGGCTTCGCCTTCAACGACGACCACCCGCCGCACCACGTGGCGATGGGGCAGGAGTTCCTCGCCACTGTGTACAAGGCGCTGGCGCGCTCGCCTCAGTGGAACAACTGCTTGCTGCTGATCACCTATGACGAACACGGCGGCTTCTTCGACCATGTTCCGCCCCCCACGACCGCCGATGACCATGCCGCCGAGGGCTTCGACCAGCTCGGCTTCCGGGTGCCGTCGATCGTCGTCGGTCCGTACGTCAAGCAGGGGGTGATGACGATGCAGTTCGACCACACGAGCTGGCTGAAGTTCGTGTGCGAACGCCACGGGATCACGCCGTGGACGGCGCGGATCGAAGCGGCCACCTCGCTCGCCGAGGTCCTCGACACCGACGCCATGGCGCGTCGCCAACCCCGCCCGCCGATCGAGCTCCCCGCCTTCGACTTCGACGACGCGAGCCTGGGGGACGAGTGCCAGGGCAACGGGGTGGTCGGTCCACCGGGGCCCACGCCGCGGCCGCCGCCCGTCTCGACTCCTCCCGTCCCTACGCCGCCTTCGCTCCCGGAGACCTGGCACGGCCTGATGCGCGCGGTCTACCCGGAGGAGGAGCGCACGGGGGAGTGGGAGCGCCTCGCCGCGTGGATCCGGGCGTACGCCCGGGATGAAGCGCCGCGGACGGTCTTCTCGCGACGCCGTTAGGACGCGCCGCCGCCGGCTGCCTACGCCTTCCCCACGATCAACGCGCAGTTCTGGCCGCCGAAGCCGAAGCTGTTGGAGAGCAGCACCCGCGGGGCCCGGGGGACGTTTGCGGTCTGTACGTGGCAGCGAAGCGCGGGGTCCACCTCCTCGCAGCCGACGGTCCCGAAGGCGAGTCCCTCCGCAATTCCCCGGATGCACCAGGCCAGCTCCACGGCGCCCGCGGCGGCGATGCAGTGGCCGAACGCACCCTTGAACGACGTCGTCGGCACATCCCCGAGCACCTCGTGGATGGCGATGGACTCGGCGAGATCGCCGACCGGCGTGCCGGTACCGTGCGCGTTGACGTACTCGATGTCCGCCGGGGCGAGCCCCGCGTCGCGGAGCGCCCGCCGCATCGCCAGGGCGGCACCGCGGCCTTCGGGGTGCGGCGCGGTGACGTTGTAGGCGTCTACCGACGAGCCGGCGCCGAGGAACCGCGCGAGGATCGGGGCGCCCCGGGCGCGCGCGTCTTCTTCGCGTTCGAGCTGAAGGAGGGCGGCGCCTTCCCCGATGAGGAAGCCGTCGCGGTGGCGGTCGAACGGGCGGCCGCGCGTGGGCGAGAGCGCGCCGAGCACCACGAAGCTGAGGTAGCCGAGCGGGTGGAGCATCGAGTCGTGGCCGCCGGCGAGGGCCACGTCCACGTCGCCGCGGGCGACCGCGCGCGCCGCTGCGGCGATCGATTGGGCGGCGGCGGCGCAGGCGGAGAAGTTGGTCTCGTGGCGGCTCGCTCCGAGGCGCTCTGCGAGCACGCGCGTGACCCGGTCCGGCTCGTGGCGGCGCGGCGCGGGGTGGGTGGGGTCAAGGTCCCGCGCCAGCGAAGCGCGGTCGAAGCCGCCGTTGCGGAGGTGGGGGTAGAGGTCGCGCTGGAGCTCGTCCGGCGTCAGCGACGAGAGCCCGGTCCCGAGCCAGAGGCCGCGTCGGGCCTCGGGGATCGCCGGAAGCAGCTCGGCGAGCACGGCGGCGGCGAGGCTCCCCTTTCGATCGTCCGGGAACGCCGTGTCTTCCCTCAGCTCGGGGACGCGGGCGACGTAGGGGACGTCAAGCACGGCGGCGTCCGCCTCGGGGGCGGCGCTGAAGGTGTCCGGGCGGCCCGCGGTGCGCACCGCGAGCGCGGTGATCACGACGGGCGAGCTCACCGTGTGCAGCTCTTCGCGTCGCCCGCGAAGCAGGTGTAGGTGCCGGCCGCCACCTTCTCCACGTCCGCGCGGAGCCGGCTCCGGTCCTTCTTCACCAGCGTGAGGTGGCAGGTTCCGCTCACCGGGCCCTTGACCACCACCTCCGTGGTTCCCGTGACCTCGCCGTTCCCGCAGTCAGCCGCGAACGTTCGGGCTTCCCCGGCGACCACGAACTTCACGTCGTCCGGGCCGGCGACGACGGCGGGCGCCGCCGGCGCCGAGGGCGGCGGGGTGGCCACGGGGGTACCGGCGCCGCCGGTGCCCGGGGCCGTCTCGGTGATGGCCGGAGGCGAAGAGACCTGCGTCGACACGTAGTAGCGCCAGCCGACGATGCCAGCGGCGATGACCACCCCGCCGAACGCGGCCAGGAGCATCACCCCGACCCACAACAACCACGCCTTCGAGGACGAGGGTTCGGGCTCGTCCTCAGGCTCGGGCTCGGGTTCGGGGCGCGGCGCAGCGCGGGGGGCGGCGGGACGGGGTGCCGGCGCGGGCGCGGCGGCAGGCTTCAGGGTGGCGGGAACCGGCGGAGCCGCCGCCTTCACGGGCGCGGGAGTGGGCG
>CAIXRH010000192.1 GCA_903921785.1 uncultured Pseudomonadota bacterium | reverse complement strand
CCGGCCCCGGAAGCGGCCCCGGCCCCCGCCGCCGCGCTCCCTTCCCCGGCCCTGGCCGTGGAGCCCCCTGTGGACGCCGCCACGCCGGCGGCCTCGCTCTCTCCGGACGCCGCACTCTCGCTCCGCGACGCCCCCGAGACCCCGACGGCCCCCGCGACGGCGTCCACCCCCTCCGTGCTCGACACGATGCCCGCCCCCGCGCTCGAGGCGCTGCCCACCGGCACGAGCATGCCGAGCACCGGTTGGGCGTGGCCGGCGGTGCTCGCCGGCGTCGGCCTCGTCGCCGCGTGGCAGCTCCGCAAGCGGGCCCTCGGCGTCCAGCCCTCCACCCTCTCGGTGGTGCAGCGCCACGCCCTCGGCGACAAGAGCACGCTCCTCGTGGTGGACGTGATCGACGGCGACGGCGCTACCCGCCGCTTGCTCGTCGGCTCCAGCCCCACCGGCCTGAGCCTCATCGAGAACCTCGGCGCCGTGAACACGGCAGCCGAGTCCCACCCCGCCACGCCGGCGCAGTTGTCGCTCTCCGACTTCGGCGATCTCGAGCCGACGACGACCCTGCCCCGCGCCGAAGGCTTCGCCAGCCTGCTCGACGAGGTGCTCGAAGAGCGCGGCGTCGTCCCCACCGACGCGCCAGATGCCCGCGCCCCGCGGTTCTTCGACCCCGAAGACCTCGCCCCGGTGGCGGAGCCCCCCGCCGCGGAGCTCCCGCGCGCCGCCCGCCGCAAGGGCCACCTCCGCGGCCGCTTCACCAGCCATGCCCCGGGTTGGTCGCCCCAGGTGGAGGCCTACCTGCCCCCGCCGCCGGACGTCACCCCGGTGAAGGACACCATCGAGCCGGTGGTGGAGCCCGTCCGTCGCGGCGCCGCGGCGCTGCTCGCACGCGCCCCGGTGGTGAACGTCGAGGCGAAGAAGGCGGGGATGTCCGCCCTGGTCAAGGCGCGGCACCCTGCGCCCGACGCCGAGCCCGCCGGTCCCTCGCTGGTCGTGCTCCCGAAGGACCCCCACGCCGGCGTGAAGCACGCCCCGCCCGTGGTGGTGACCGCCCCCGCCGTGGCGATCCCCCCCGAGCCGACCCTCCCGGCTGCCGTGGAGCCCGCCCCCGCCCGCGCCGTGTACGTCTCCCCGACGATGTCCCAGCCGGTGAGCAAGCCCGACCGCCGCATCGTCGGCCCGCCGCTGCGCGACGCCCGCCTGACCGCGCCGACGCCCGCCCCGCGGCTCCGCCTCGCTGAGCCCCGTCCGAGTGGCGCGACGGAAGAGCCCATCCCCCCGGTGCGCGAGCTCGTCGACCGGCTCCTCGCCCAGCAGGCCGAAGCGCCGAAGCTGGCCGCGAACGGCACCCCCGCCGGCGGCGCGATCAAGAACCGGTTCCAGGCGATCGTCGCCCGTGAGACGGGGCGGTGATGTTCCTCCTCCTCGCCGACCTCGCCCACGCCGCCGCGCCCGCGCTGGCGGCCGCGGCGGACCCTGGCGCTGAGATGGTGAAGGCGGTCGCGGACGGCGTGGTGGAGACCCCGATCTCCTCTTCCGTGCGGCTGCTCCTGATGCTCACCGGGATGTCGTTCATCCCGGCGATGCTGGTGGTGATGACGCCCTTCGTGCGCTTCGTGGTCGTCTTCTCGATGCTGCGGCAGGCGCTCGGCCTGCAGCAGTCCCCGCCGAACCAGGTCATCGTCGGGCTGTCGTTGTTCCTCTCCCTTTTGGTGATGCAGCCGACGCTCAACGCCGCGTGGGAGGGCGGGGTCTCGCCGTACCTCGAGGGCAAGACCGACTCGGTGACCGCGCTGCACGACTCGCTCGACCCGATGCGCGGCTTCATGTTCAAGAACACCCGCCGCGAGGACATGGCCACGGTGCTGGAGGTCGCGCAGGTTCCGGCCCCCGAGACACTCGACGACGTGCCGACCGCCGCCGTGGTGAGCGCCTACGTGCTCAGCGAGCTGAAGACCGCGTTCATCACCACCATCTACGTGTTCGTGCCCTTCCTGGTCATCGACCTCGTCGTCTCCTCCGTGCTGGTGGGCATGGGCATGATGATGCTGCCGCCCGTCGTGGTCTCCCTCCCGTTCAAGCTGATCATCTTCGTGCTGATGGACGGCTGGGCCCTGATCATCCGCGACCTCGCGGCGGGGGTGGTGCGATGAGCCCGTCCGAGGTCATGCGGATCGGGCAGGAGGGCATGCGCATGGCGCTGATGCTCTCGGCGCCGGTGCTGCTGGTGTCCGTCATCGTCGGCACGATCGTCTCGCTGATCCAGGCGGTGACGCAGGTGCACGAGCAGACCCTCACCTTCTTGCCGAAGCTGGTCGCGGTGATCGCGGTCCTCGCGATCAGCGGCGGGTGGATGCTCGAGCAGACCGTGGCCTACGCCACCCGTTCGTTCGACCGCATCCCCGAAGCGTCCCGGGGCGAGGCTCCCTGATGGACAAGGTGGACCTCACGCCGCTGCTCGTGGGGTTCCTCGTGTTCGCGCGGGTGGCGGCGATGCTCATGGCGATGCCGGTCACCGGCAACAAGGGCATCCCCCGCACCGTGCGCATGGGCGTGGCGCTGCCGCTGGCGGCCGTGCTCTACGTGACGGTGCCGCCGGTGCACATCCCCAACACCATCCCCCAGCTCGTGGTGGTGGCGGGTGGCGAGGTGATCCTCGGCGTGGCGATGGGGTTCGTCGTCGCGATGCTCACCGGCGCCGTGTCGCTGGCCTCCGAGGTGATCAGCGCCAAGATCGGGCTCTCCATGGCCTCGATGCTCGACCCGATGACCGGCAGCCACGGGAGCACCCTCGGCGCCCTCGCCCAGACCCTGGCCACCGGGCTCTTCTTCGCCACCAACATGCACCTGGACTGCATCCGCGCCCTCGCGGGCTCGCTCCAGGAGCTGCCCCCGGGCAGCATCGTGAACCCCCTGGGCGCCGGGGCGGTGCTCTTCGAGGTCGCCAGCACCGTCTTCATGCTCGGCGTGCGCCTCGCCGGCCCGCTGGTCTTCTTCGCGATGATGGTGAACCTGGCGCTCATGGTGCTCGGGCGGATGGCGCCCGGGTTGCAGCTGTTCTTCTCCATCGGCACCTCGTTCACCGTGATCGCCGGCATCGTGCTCCTCGGCGCGGCGCTGCCGGCGATGCTCCAGGTCGAAGCCACCACGTTGCAGGGAGCCTGGGGCCCCGTGCACCGCATCATCGTGGAGATGGGCGGTGGCTGACACCGAACAAGAGAAAACAGAAGACGCAACTGAGCATCGCGTACAACAGTTTCGCGAGGAAGGGAAGGTCGCGAGCAGCAAGGAGCTGGCCAGCGCGGTCATCCTCACCGTCGGCGGCGGCACCCTGATCGGGACGATGGGGATGTTCTCCGAGGGGTTCCGCCACCTCCAGGACGCGATGCACGCCCGCATCGCCGACGGCACGCTCACCATGGAGGATTGCCACTCCATCGCGACGACCATCGGGCTCACCATCGGCCCGCCGCTGCTCATCGTGCTCGCCGCGGTGACCGCGTCCTCGATGCTCGCTGGCGTGCTGATCACCAACTTCAACCTGTCCACCGACGCGCTCGCCCTGAAGTTCGAACGCCTCGACCCGCTCCAGAACGCGAAGAGCCAGTTCTTCTCCATCCAGCCGTGGATGCAGCTGCTCAAGAGCAGCGTGGTGGCGTTCGCGGTGGGCTGGGCGGCCTGGGCCTGCATCCGGGATCACCTGGATGCGCTCCCGGTCATCGCCACCCTCGACATGCGGGCGCAGGCGGCCTTCCTCGGCGAGCTCTTCCGCGACTTCCTCACCCGGGTGATCCCGGTCTCCCTCGCGGTGGGCGCCGCGGACTTCGGCTGGCAGAAGTACCAGCTCTCCGAACAGATGAAGATGACCAAGGAGGAGATCAAGGAGGAGAACAAGGAGTTCGAAGGCGACCCGAAGGTGAAGGCGAAGCGTCGGCAGCGCCAGCGCCAGATCGCGATGGGGCAGATGCTCCACAAGGTGAAAGAAGCGGACGTGGTCGTCGTGAACCCGACCCACTACGCGGTGGCGCTTCGGTACCGGAAAGAAGAGGGCGCGGCGCCGCGGGTGCTCGCTCGCGGCGTGGACCACCTCGCGCTCAAGATTCGCGCCGAGGCCACGAAGCACGAGGTGGCGATCATCGAGAACCGCGCGTTGGCCCGGGCGCTCTACGCGAAGTCCAAGCTCGGGCTGCCCATCCCGGCCGAGTTCTACGGGCCGGTCGCGCAGCTGCTCGCGGCGGTCTACAAGCAGCGGATGGCGGCGCGCGGCGGTGGCGGGGCTCGGCGGTAATAACGGTTGGCGGCTGGTCGTACGACGACGCACCCGGTGAGGGCGTGCCGGCGGGCGGCGCCGCCCGCCGGCACGCCCT
>CAIXRH010000191.1 GCA_903921785.1 uncultured Pseudomonadota bacterium | reverse complement strand
TCCGGCGCTCGTCCAGGCGAGCGAAGGGTGGAGTATCGCGGTCAACGCGGCCGCTGCGGCCCTGGACGCCCCGCGCCTCCGGTTGGACGCGTGCAAGACCGAAACTGCGCGCGCGCGCGAGTTGGCGGATGCCGTCCGCGCAGACGCGGGTGAGGCTCAGGGACTCATCGCCGCGCTGGCGCGACATGTCGGGGAGTTCACGCCCGATTGCCCGCTCTGCCTCGCGCCCTACGACGTCGGCGAGCTGCGGCTGCGGGTCGACGCGGCGACGAAGCGTCAGAACCCAGCCGTGGCACTGGCGGAGGCGGCGCTACGAGAGACGGTCACCCAGGAGGCTGCGGCCATGCGCTCCCTCCAGGACGCGACGGAGACCCACAGCAGCGCCCAGCACGCCTACCAGAGCGCGCTACAGGAGCTCGGCGTGCTGGATCGGGAGATCGCGTCGCAGCGCGCTCGCATGCCAGACATACGCGCGTCCGCCGAGGAGGAGGATCTCGACTCGCTCCTGCGGGCGCTAGAGTCGGAGCGGGCGGTGGTGGCCGGGCTCCCCGGCGCCTCGTTCGAAGGCGGACCGGTGCTCAACGCGACGCTGGCACAGGCTGAAGAGGCGTTGATTGTCGCCAGCGCGGCGCGCGACCGCGCGCGCGAAGCCGTGGAGCGCGGGGAGGCGGATCTGGTGCAGTGCGAAGCGCGGGCCTCAAGCCTTCGGGGAGCGCTCGGCCTCCCGGACGACGTATCCATCGACGAGATGATCGCGGCCGCGCGTGGGACGGTCGCCACGGCCGCCGAGACGCTTCGTGGGGCGATCCAGGCCAAAAACGCCGCGGAGGCTGCCAAAGCTCAGGTGGAAGTCGCCGCGAATTCCGCCCTTGAGGCAGCGGTCTCCGCACGCGGGGCGCGTGATCTCCGAACTGCGCAGGAGCAAGCGCTGGCGCGCAGGTGGACCGGGCACGCATTGGACGTCCCGCCTAGCACCGCAACGCTCGACGGCGCGCTCAACGCGCATAGCACCATCATTCTCACGCTCGACTCCCGCGTGGCCGCGTTCGTCGGTGTGATCGAAGGACTGGGCCGGTGGCTCGATCATGCGGCCGTCGACGCCGAGTCGCAGGGCCTCGACGCCGAGGCCGGGGGCGCGGGACCAGAGGCCTGGGCGGCGCACACGCAGCGCCTGGAAGGTCAGGCGGATGCCGCCGTGGCAGCCCACGCGCGCGCGGCGCAGGCGCGCGTCGACATCGAGCGCATGGCGGACACGGCGCAAGCAAAGCGCGACTCGATGTACGCGGCCCTTGATGCGCGTCTGCGGCCTGTCCTCGAGCCGATGCTGGGCTCGCTCATCCTCGACCGGCAGATCAGCGGCGCTGTCATCGCGCTCTCCGAGGCGCGGCGGAAGACCCGGATGACGGCCACGGTCGGCGCGGGGGCTGATCTACTTGCGCTCGCGAGTGAAGGCCAGCTCTCGGGGGTCAACCTGGCCGTCCAGCTCTCGATGGCGCTCGCGTTCCGCTGGAGCCGCTGGCCTGCAGTTCTCCTCGACGACCCAGCGCAGTACAGCGACGTGGTGCACAGCACCAACCTCATCGAGACGCTCCGCGTTCTCGCCCTCCACCACCGCTTCCAGGTCTTTCTCGCCACCCACGAGCGCGACTTCGCGCTCTACGCCGAGCGGAAGTTCCGGAATGACGGCCTGGCGGCGACGCGAATCACGTTCCGCCAGCCAGTGGATCACGCGGGGGGAGTCGTGCCGAGAATCGCCGTGAGGTGACGACCCGACGCGGCCGCTCGCGGGGTTGACACGCTCGCTCTGCGGTGCGGTCGGGGCGCTCACTGAGGGCGGCCGTCACCCCGGAGACCGCCTGCTGGTCAACCAAGGCGCTCCGAGAGCCGGTTCAAATTTGCCGGACTGCGCCCACCACTCCGGTCGCCCAAGCGCGTGCGCCGCGAGCCCCAAATTTCGTTTGAGCCCGGATTGAGCCAGAGACTCGAAAGCCCCGGAACCGCTTTCGCGATTCCGGGGCTTTCTTCGTACCCAATAAGTGGTTGCGGGGACAGGATTTGAACCTGTGACCTTCGGGTTATGAGCCCGACGAGCTACCTGGCTGCTCCACCCCGCGACAGGTCCCCCCTACTAACCGAGCCCGACTCGGCGTCAAGGCTTCCGCGGCGAGAAGATGCGCCGGGCCGGCGGCTCAGCCGCACTGCGGATCGTCGCCGGTGCAGATCGTGGCGTGGGCGGTACCCTGGTGCTCCACGCCGTCCACGACGAGCCCCCAGGTGAAGTCGACGGTGGTGCCGACCTCGGTCACGTCGAGCTCGGCGGTGGTGGCGCTCGCGCCGTCCTCCGGGGTGGTCTGCCACCACGCCATCATCGTTCCATCGGCGATGGAGAAGTGCTCGCCCGCGGTGAACGTGAGGGCGAACGGGCTCAGTCGCGCGAACTCCCCCGCCGGCGGACCGTCGCAGACGTCCGTGCCCACCAGGAAGTCCTGCACGATGGCGTCGGTGGGACCGCACGCTTTGTGCCCCGCGGCGGGCCGGTCCAGCATCGCGGTGTCCCCGGTCTCGGACGCGTCCGAGGTGTCCGTGAGCGCGGTGTCGACCACGGTGGAGGTCGCACAGGCGACGAAGGACACGGCGAACAGGAGCATGGCGTACCGGGGGAGGCGCGTACGATACCCGCACGTCGACCGACCCGCGCCCCCGTTCACCGCCCCGCTTACCCCTTCTTGAGCGCGCGCTTCTTCTTGCCGGCGAGCCGACGCTCGAGCCACTTGGGGTCCGCCTTGGCGAAACCTTCCTTCTTCTTCGCGGGGCGACGCCCGGCCGACGCCGCGGGCGTGCCGCCTGCGATCTCCCGGAGGCGCGACACCTCGTCCGCGGAGAGCGCGCGGAAGTGCCCGCGCTCCAATCCGCGAATCGAGACGGTGCCGAACGACTGCCGCACGAGCTTGCTCACCGGGTGCCCCACGTGGGCGAACATCCGCCGGATGAGGCGGTTCCGCCCCTCGGTGACGGTGATCTCCACCCAGGCGTTCTCCTGGTCCGTGGCGCTGATCAGCCGCACCTTCGCGGGCGCGGTCTTGCCGTCGTCGAGCGGGAGGCCGTGCTCCATGCGGGAGATCGTGCGCTCGGACGGCGTACGGTAGACCTTGGCGAGGTACCGCTTCGGCACACCGGTGCTCGGGTGCGTGAGCAGATGGGCCAGGTCCCCGTCGTTGGTGAGCAAGAGCGCACCCTCGGTGTTGATGTCGAGGCGACCCACGGGCTCCACCCGCTCCGGGAGCTCGGGCATCAGCTCCATCACCGAGTGCCG
Organism: uncultured Pseudomonadota bacterium; assembly: GCA_903921785.1. Taxonomy (GTDB): domain Bacteria; phylum Myxococcota_A; class UBA796; order UBA796; family SXON01; genus SXON01. The sequence continues at coordinate 14,545 of CAIXRH010000191.1, read as the reverse complement.
CGCGTTCGGATCCGCCCGGGTGACGATGTACCCCTTCGGCTTGTAGAGCACGTAGTACACCAGCTTCGGCGCCGCGGGGAGCTGCTTGTCGTCCACGCGGATCGACGGGTCGTCGGGCTTCACCGGGTGCCCGGGGTGGCTCACCACCTGCCCCGCCACGCGCACATGCCCTTCGGCGATGAGCCGCTCGGCTTCCCGGCGGCTCGCGATCCCTCGGGCGGCCAGCACCTTGGCGAGCCGCTCCGTTCCATCCTCGTTCATCGTTGACTCCTGCTGGCGCGTCACCGCGCGGGCGAACCGCGGCGCTATGCCGCCGCCGGAGCGTTGTCGACCCTGGGGGCGCTCACCCGCTCGTCCCGGTCATCCCCGCCACGGCCGAACAGGGGTACGTGAACGCATCTCCGTACTGGAGCCCCACCTCCGCGCAGTCCCCGCCCTCGCACTCCGCGTGGATCGTGTAGTCCGCGGTGAAGTGCTCAGGGTCGGCGAAGGTGCCGGAGAGGTCGGTGCCGATGTACTCGGTGGCGTCGTAGCCAGAGTCGTCCCAGGGCACGTGGTAGGTGCCGAGGGAGCAGGCGAACGTGTCCCCGGCAACGTCGCAGCCCATCGGGTAGTTGAACTCGTCGCGCATCGTGAAGCCGGTCTCCTCCAGCTCCACGGTCCACTCGATGGTCGCCGGCTGGCGCGTCGCCATGTCGGCGAGCTTGCAGTCCCCCCCGTAGGTGGTGTCCCAGGCGATGGTCCAGGCGCCTTCGGAGGGCACCACCGTCACCGGGGCCTCCTCGGCGGAGTCGGTGGCGGTCGCGCACGCCAGGATGAGGGCGATCATTCGGTGTCCTCCGGGCAGAAGTCGCGGGCCTGGTTGGTGTACAGCACGGCGCGGAGATCGAGCCCGCCGCGTTTGCCGAAGTCCCAGGTGTCGGCCCACAACGACGCGGGGCCGCCGTAGTCAGCCGGGGTGTCCTCCATCGGCGCTCGATCCGGCACGAAGGTGTCAGGCCAGGAGCAGGCGTCCCAGTCGACGTCGGCGAGGGTGGGCGTGCCGGCGACGAGCGCCACCACGTCGCCGGGGACCTTCGGGTCAGGCAAGCCGGTAGAGCCAAGGGTGGCCACCGGAAACGGATAGGCCTGGGTGAAGCTGCTGTCCCACCAGGTGTTCTGCACATCGTTCTGCCAGCCGTACGCCGGCGGGCCCATCTCCAGGCAGCGCCGCACACCGTCGTCCGAGGGGTCGCCCCACGTCGTGCAGCGGGAGTGGTTCGCCACGCTGATCGGCACGCCGTCCCGGGTGGTCGAGAACTTGATGGCCATGGTCCCGACCCAATCGCGGGCGAGGGTGTCGTCCGCGTCGTTCGGGTCGGTGCCGTCGGGCCTCAGCGCGTAGGGGTTGATTCCCCACCCGCCTAGCGGATACCCGTAGTTCTCATCCTCGATGTCGTAGACCCCGTTGCCGTTGGAGTCCGGCTCATCCGACGGCATGGAGAAGACGCCGGCGCCGGTGGAGAAACCCCAGAACCAGCGGATCATCGCGTCGTTCTGGAGCTCGATCGAGTCCACCCAGTACTGCAGGTTAGCGTGGTACTCCACGCTGTCGTCCTTGCGCGGGTGCATCCAGTTGACGCGCCCCACCATGCCCTCGAGCAGCGCGTCTCCCTTGCGAGGACCGCCCTCCCCCGAGAGGCAGGTGTAGGAGACGCCGCCGCTGCCCTCGTCCCAGTACGGGAGGCAGAGGTAGGCCCAGGCTGCGTGGTCGAACGCCGGGGGCAACACGCCCGAGGCCGGGATGTCGGCGAGGAGGATCGTGAGCACCGTCTCGTCCGGCGCGCACGCCCACATCTCGGCCGTGGCCTCCTGGTACCACACCTCCTCCCCGTCCTCGTCCACCCAGACCGTCTGCGGTGCTTCGTCGAAACACTCCCCTGCATCCACACAGCTCGCGTAGTCGCCGGCCGAGCCCTCCACGCAGGCCCGGCAGGCGGAGTCCTCAGCCAGGAACTGGTGGATGTCCGTCTCGTCGCAGCCGTCGCCCTCCGCGGCCGCGACGTCCCCCGCGTGATCCGCGACCGCGGCGACGCACGCCGCCGGGATCGTACTGGTGTAGGCCTCGGGATCGTTGACGAACGCCATGTAGCTGGGAACGGAGAGCGACGCGTCCCACCGGTCGCCGTCGAGCTCCAGCGGCATCTGCAGCTCGGCGTCTTCACAGAGGCCGGGATGGAAGGTGTCGCCGAAGAGCTGGCTGAGGGTGAGCCCCGCCGCGCCTTGGTTCGCCCGAGCCTTCGGGAGCGCGTCGATCTCGGTTTCAAGGGCCTCCCCGCCCCCACCCGGCGCCGCGTCGGTGACGTGGGCGCCGATGTCCTGAAGCGGCGTCCAGGTGTCTCCGAGCGATCGGCGGCCGACGTCGCTCAGTTCGCCCATGTGGCCGCCGAGCTTGCGGTCGCCGAACATGCGGGTGGCATCGATGCCGGTGCGCCGCGGCTCGCTCTCGGCGCGGCGCGCGACGTCGGGTGACAGCCCCATCTCCCCGGGACGCCGCCCGGGATCGGGGCGCTGCGCAGGTTGCTCCGCCACGCAGGCCGCCAAGAGCAGCGTAAGCAACACGCCGTAGCCGAGGCCGGGGTTGACCGACGCGCGCAGTTGGGGGTACATGAAGGCATGTTAACCGCCGCGCTCGTCCTGGCGCTGATCGGCTGTGCAAGCGATGAACTCCCGCCCGCCAGCACGTGCGAGCAGGCCGCCCGCGTCGCATCTTCACCCGTGCCTGGAGATGCCAACGGCGACGGCGTGGCCGACATCGCCGACGGCGTCGCCGTGCAGTCCGCGCTGTTCCGGGGCGGCGCTCCGGTGGCCTGCCTCGCCGCGGCCGACGGCAACGCGGACGGCGTCCTCGACGCGGGGGACGGCGTCGCCCTCTGGTACCACCTGTTCACTGGGAGCATGCAGCTCCCCTCCCTGGCCTCCGGCGCCTGTGAAACGCCCAAGCTCGACGAGGCTCCGTGCGGCGACGGCCTCGCCCTCGGCGTCACCCCGCCCACGGCCTTCACGGGTGCGTCGGGCACCCCCGCCAGCGCCGACGCCACGATCACCCTCACGACAGGCCCGCTCGACGTGCAGGCGATCTCGGTCAGCCTCCGCACCAGCGGCTGCACCGCCACCGCCGTCCGCTTCACCGGCGCCGCGGCGGACCGGGTCGACGACCCACCTGGGCTCCGGGACGGTGGCTTCGCCCGTGGCGACGTGTCCGCCGACGGCGCCACCGCCGCCGTCGTCTGGGACCTCACCGGAGACCGCGTCGCGCCCGCCGGGACCGAAGCCTCGGTCCTCACCGTGTCCCTCAGCGCCGACGTCGGCATCGCCTGCGCGCCCTGCGTGCTCACGCTGGAGGACGGCGTGGTCGGTGGGGGAGCGCCCGTCGCCAACGTGGCGGCCGGCGGCAACCGCGCCTACGTGCCGAAGCTCGTCAGCGCCACGGTGCAGGTGTGCCCGGGATGAGCAGGGCGGCGAACCTTCCGGGGCCCGTCGCCCGCTCCCGCCCTTGACACCGCTGGCCCCCGGAGATAACCGCCGGCCGCCCCACCTCCCGTGGGGCGCCGCTACGTCGGGCCGAGAGGCTCCTACGTCCAAGGCGTAGCATCCGGCACGTACACGCGTGCCTGTTCCGGGTTCTCCGGGGCCGCGACGTTGCTGCCCCCACGGGGCCGAGGAACGAATGGAGACTTTCAGCATCAACGCCGAAACGCGTCCCGCCGGCACCAAGGGCGACGCGCGGAAGGTGCGTAACGCCGGGAGCACCCCGGGCAACCTCTACCGCGCGGGCGAGGCGGCGAAGGCCGTCGCGATCGACGGCAAGGCGCTGTCCGCGATCTTCCGCAAGACGAACAACCCCAACACCATCATCAGCGTGAGCCTCGAAGGCGTCGTGCACCCCTGCCTCGTGCGGGAAGTGCAGCGCAATCCGCTCTCGCGGAAGGTCGAGCACATCGATCTGTTGGCGGTCAAGGCCGGCGAGCGCGTCAGCGTGCGCGTGGCCGTCACCGCCAGCGGTCGCGCCGCGGGTGTCCGCTCCGGCGGCCAGCTCCGCCTGCTCGCTCGCGCGGTGAACATCGAGTGCGAGGCGTTCTCCATCCCCAAGGTGGTGGATGTGGACGTCACCAGCCTCGAGATCGGCCGCTTCATCAAGGCTTCGCAGCTGCCCACGCCGGAAGGCGTGAACATCGTGTTCAGCCAGGACTTCAACGTGGTCACGGTCGAAGGCAAGGTGAAGGAGGTGGTCGAAGAGGCCGCCGCCGACGCCAAGGCCGCCCCGGGTGGCAAGGCCGCCCCGGCGAAGGGCGCCGCGAAGGCCGCTCCGGCGAAGGCCGCGGCGAAGGCCGCCCCGGCGAAGAAGTAGTCGAGCATGCACCTCGTCGTCGGCCTCGGCAACCCAGGAGCCCGCTACGCGAGCACCCGACACAACGTCGGGTTCCGCGTCGTGGAGCGGCTGGCGCGCCGGGCGGGCACGTCCGTAGAGAAGAAGCTCTTCGGCGCCCTGGTCGGCGATGTGGCGGTCGGCGGGAAGAAGGCCACCTTGGCGATGCCGCAGCAGTTCATGAACGTGTCGGGGCAACCCACCGCGTCGCTGCTCGGCTTCTACAAGGTCGCCGCCGCTGATCTGATCGTGATCCATGACGACATGGACCTCCCGCTCGGCCGCCTTCGGGTGCGTGTGGGCGGGGGCCATGGCGGGCACAACGGCGTGAGGGACATCCAGCGCGCATGCGGCACCGACTTCGTTCGGGTTCGCATGGGCGTGGGGCGTCCGCCCGCGCAGTGGGATCCGGCGGACTACGTCCTCACAGGGTTCACCCCCGCCGAGGAGCCGTCCGTGGAGACCATGCTGGACACCGCGGCGGACGCGGTCGAGAGCGTGGTCCGGGATGGCGTCACCGCCACGATGAACCGATTCAATCAAGGCCGGCCCGAGCCGGTCCTTTCCTCCTGACTCCACGGGGCGTCCGCCGCCCCTCCTCCATCCGCGTGGAGCACGCATGACCATCCTCAACGAATACGAGACCACCTACGTCGCCCGCCCGGACCTCACGGACGAGCAGATGACCCGCATCACCTCCAAGATCGAGGGCGTCGTCGCCAATCAGGGAGGGACGTTGTTGGTCGCCGAGGACTGGGGCAAGCGCAAGCTGGCCTACCTCATCAAGAAGCACGCCCGCGGGCACTACATCTACCTCAACTACTGCGGTCCTTCGCCGCTGGTTCTCGAGGTCGAGCGTAACCTGCGCCTGGAGGACGACCTCCTCCGCTTCCTCACGGTCAAGATCGAAGCCGACGTCGTCCCCGACGAGCGTCGCCCCCTCGCCGAGGAGCGCAAGCGCCTCCGCATCGAGCGCATGGCCGCGCTCAAGGCCGAAGAAGAGGCCGAAGCCCGGTACCGTGCCGAGGCCGAGGAAGAAGAAGGCGAGCTCGACGCCGTGCTGGAAGACTAGGCCTCAACCCTTACGATTCGGAGCCTCACATGAAGGTCATTCTCCAGGCCGACGTCGACAACCTCGGCACTACCGGGGAGATCAAGGACGTGGCGGACGGCTACGGCCGCAACTTCCTCCTCCCCCGCGGCTACGCGGTGCTCGCCGACAGCCGGAACGTGCGCCAGCAGGAGCACCTCCAGCGCATGGCGGCCGCCCGCCACGCGAAGGAGCTCGCGACTGCCAAGGAACTTGCCGACAAGATCAGCAAGACCCCGGTCAGCATCAAGCGTCAGACCGGCGAGGGCGACAAGCTCTTCGGCTCGGTCACCAACGGCGACGTGGCGGAGGCCCTCGCGGCCGCCGGCATCGCGGTCGACAAGAAGTCGGTGGTGCTCGAAGAGCCCATCCGCAACATCGGCGTGTTCCAGGTGCCGGTGAAGGTCCTCCGCGGCGTGGAAGCGTCCGTGAAGGTCTACGTCATCCGCGGGTAAAGAGGGTTAGCCCTCGCACATGTCCAAGCACGGCTGGGAAACGGAGCGGGCCCTCCTCGGAGGCTTGCTCCTCGATCCCAGCCAAATCGAAGAGGTCGCCGAGCGTCTGACGCCGGCGGCCTTTTCTCGTCCTCCCCACGAGAACCTCTTCGCGTTGCTCCTGGAGCTGCAGGAGCGCCACGTGGTCGCCGACGTCGTCACGGTGATCGACGAGCTCGGCCGACGGAAGGCGGAGGACTACGACGGGGTGGCCTACGTGGCCGCGCTCCCCAACGCCTGCCCGAGCGTGGAGAACCTGATCACGTACGCCGAGCGCGTGCGGGAAACCAGCGTTCGCCGCCGCCTGATCGACGCCGCCGCCCACATCGTCGAGGTGGTGAAGAACGAGCCGAAGGACCTCCCGACGCTGCTCGACGAGGCGGAGCGGTCGATCTTCGACATCAGCCAGCTCAGCGGCCGCAGCGACTGGCATCCGCTCTCCGAGGTCATCGACGAACAGTTCGTGGTCATCCAGGAGCGTGCGAAGGCGCCCGGGGCGGTCACCGGGGTCACGACGGGCTTCTACGATCTCGACAAGAAGCTCGCCGGCTTTCACAAGGGCACGCTCACCATCCTCGCGGCCCGTCCCGCGATGGGCAAGACCGCGCTGGCGCTGAACATGGCGCTCGCCGCGGCCGAGCACGGCGCGGTCGGCATCTTCTCCCTGGAAATGTCCAGGCAAGAGCTGGCAACCCGGCTGCTCACCTCCAAGGCGGAGGTCGATGCTGGGCGCGTCCGCACCGGCCGCCTCGACGCCGCGGACTGGCGCCGCCTCACCCAGGGCGTCGAAGACCTCCACGCGATGCCCATCGAGATCGACGACACGCCGGGCCTCACCATCGCGCAGCTGCGCTCGAAAGCCCGTCGGCTCCTGACCAAACGCCGCAGCCTCTCGCTCATCGTCGTCGACTACCTCCAGCTCATGCAGGGCTCCGGCGGCACCAAGGAGTCGCGGGAAAACGTCATCAGCGCCATCTCGCGCGGGCTGAAGATCCTCAGCAAGGAGCTCCAGGTTCCGGTACTGGCGCTCAGCCAGCTCAACCGATCGCTCGAGTCGCGCACCGACAAGCGCCCCCTCCCCTCCGATCTGCGCGAGTCCGGCGCCATCGAGCAGGATGCCGACGTGATCATGTTCATCTATCGCGACGACTACTACAACCCCGACAGCCCCGACAAGGGGCTCGCCGAGGTGATCATCGCCAAGCAACGCGCCGGCGAGACTGGTACGGTGAAGCTGGTATTCGACGGCAAGTACACGCTGTTCCGCAACTACGCCGACCCGTCGTCCATCCCCGGTGGTTACGCGTAGGCTCGCCCGGTCGGGCGGGGCTGCCGATCGGCGAGGTGTCGAGACGGTAGTCCGTCTCCGCGGATCGAGCGGGCGCCGCCGCCCGCTCCCGCGGGCCCGAGGGGAGCGGCCCCGTCGCGTAGGCGCCGCGGCGGCGATCGTACGGAAAATCGCGCGCGCCGCGAAAGGAGCGCGCCCGATCCGGTACTGAAGGGGCATGACCGATTGGAACGAGGTCCGCGCTCTCCACGGCGCCGCGCTGGCGCGGGTCGTGGCCAGCTACGCGCCGCCCGGGCCGGATCGGGAGGAGCTGGCGCAGGAGGTGGCGATCGCGCTGGTCCGGGCGTTGGAGCGGTTCCGTGGCGAGGCCTCGGTGAAGACCTTCGTGCTCCGCGTGGCCCACAACGTCGGGCTGCGCCACGCGCTCCGCCGGCGACAGCTCCCGGAGCCCAGCGACGGTGAGGTGGCGGACGCGGCGCCCGGGGTGCTCGCGCACCTCGTCGCGCACGCCGACCGGGAGCGCCTCCACGCCGCCGTCCGCGCGCTCCCGCTCGCCCAACGGCAGGTGCTCACCCTGGCGCTCGAGGAGCTCGACCACCCCACGATCGCCGAGGTGCTGGGCATCTCCGAGAACGCCGTCGCCACCCGCCTCTTCCGCGCCAAGGCGCGCCTCGCCGCGCTGCTGGAGCACCCATGATCCCCGACCCCGATCTCGACGCCCTCACCCGCACCTGGAGGACCCCCATGCCCGACACCCTCGAATTCGCCCCGCCCAAGCTCAGTCACGTCGCCCGGTGGGAGGCGCGGGTCGGCTACGCGACCGCCCTCTTCCTCGGCACGTTCGCACTGGGCGCGGGCGGCGACGCGCTCCGGCGCGGCGACCTGCCTCAGGGGGCCCTCGCGGTCTTCGCCGCGGTGCTCGCCGTCGCCACGGGCCGCGCGGTCGCCCGGCTCCGAGCGCGCGCCGCGGAGGCCGACGCGTTGCTCACCGGGACGCCGCTGCAGCTCCTCGAGGGTCGCCGTCGCCACCTCCAGACCCGCCTCTGCTCCATCCGCGGGCGGACGGCCTGGGCGTTCACCCTGGTCCCGGTCGGGCTCTGGGGCGCGCTCGCGGCCGCGGGCGCAGTGCCGCTGCCGCTCGCGGCGGTGTCCGCGGTCGGGTACGCCGCCTGGCTCGCGGGGCTGCATCTGCGGACCGCGCCTCGCCTCGCCGCCGAGCTCCGCCGGGTGGAGGCATGGATCGGCGAGCTCGGCGGAGCCTGAGGCGCCGAGCACGACCCCGGCGGCAGCCGCGCCCGCTCTCGCCAGTCTCGCCCCGATCGTTGCTCGACCGCCGACGCCGACCGGAAGGCAAGCCGGTGGGGCGCCCCCAGCCCCTCGACCCCGTTGCCCTCGGGCCCCCCGCGCGCGCCGCCGTCACTCGTCACGGATTTTCCGTGCGTCCGTCCTGGTTTGACCCCGCCCCTCAACGTCGAACCTTGTTTTTCGTGGACACGGGCGTGGGCACGGGACTTGCTCCCCGGGCCGTGAACCCGGAACTCCCGTGCTTGCCCTCTTCCTCGCCGCCTGCAGCTCCGCCCCCGCTCCCGACGCCGCTCCGGCGCCGAAGACGCGCACCCTCACCCTCGCCGCGTACACCACGCCGCGCGAGGCGTACGGCAAGGCGATCCTCCCCGCCTTCGCCAAACACTGGAAGGAAAAGACGGGCGAAGAGGTGAAGTTCGAGGAGTCCTATCAGGGCTCCGGCGCCCAGGCGCGGGCGGTGAAGGAGGGCTTCGCGGCCGACGTGGTGGCCCTCTCCCTCGACCCCGACGTCAAGGTGCTCGAAGACGCGGGGCTCATCACCCACGACTGGCGCGCCGGGCAGTCGGGCGGCATCGTCACCCGGTCGTTGGCGGTCATCGCGGTGCGTCCGGGGAACCCCAAGGGCATCCACGACTGGCCCGACCTCGCGCGGGCCGACGTGGAGGTGCTCACGCCCAACGTGCGCACCAGCGGCGGGGCGATGTGGAACGTCCTGGCGATCTGGGGCGCGGGCCTGCGCGGCCACGCGGGCGTCACCGCGGGCGACGAGGCCGGCTCCACCGCGCTGCTCAAGGGCATCCTCGGCCGCGTCAGCGTCATGGACAAGGGCGCGCGCGAGTCGATCGTGAACTTCGAGAAGGGCGTGGGCGACGCGGCGATCACGTACGAGAACGAGGTGCTCGTCGCGAAGAAGGAGGGGCAGGCGATGGACTACGTGGTCCCGTCGAGCACCATCCTCATTGAGAACCCCATCGCCGTGGTGGACAGCTACGCGAAGCAGCACGGCAACGAGGAGATCGCCGCGGACTTCGTGGCCTTCGTGCAGACCGCCGAGGCCCAGAAGGCGTTCGCCGAGTACGGGCTGCGTCCGGTCGATGCTTCCGCGATGCCCGCGGGGCTGCCCGCGCCGACCGACCTGTTCACCATCGCCGATCTCGGCGGGTGGAGCGCGTTGAAGGCCAAGGTCTTCGAGAAGGGCGGGGTGTACGACGCAGCGGCGCCCGAGGCGAAGTGAACCACGGGCCGTCCGGACGTGCGGGCGCGTTGGCGCTCCGCGGCGGGGTCACCGCATGGGTGACGGCGCTCGTCGCCGTGCCCGTGCTGGTGCTCGCCTGGCGGGGCATCGCCGACGGCCCCGCGGCGTTCTGGGCGGCCATCTCCGACCCCGCCGCGGTCGACGCGCTCTGGCTCAGCGGGTGGACCGCGGCCGTCGCGTCCGTGCTCAACGCCATCGCCGGCACCGCCCTGGCGTGGGTGCTCGTCCGCTGGGACGTGCCCGGGCGTCGGGCCATCGGCGCCCTCGTCGACCTCCCCCTCGCCATCCCGACGCTGGTCGCGGGCGTGCTCATCATCGCGCTGTTCGGCCCCCAGACCCCGATCGGGCACTGGCTCGTCGGGATCGGCATCCCGGTGGCGTTCGCGAAGCCGGGCATCGTGCTGGCGCTCCTCTTCGTGACGCTGCCATTCGGCGTACGCGCCGTGGAGCCGGTGCTCGAAGAGCTCGACCCCGCCGAAGAAGAAGCGTCGTACACCCTCGGCGCCACCCCGTTCTACACCCTCACCCGCGTGCTCCTGCCGCCGCTGTTCCCCGCCATCGCCGCCGGGGCCGTGCAGACCTTCGCTCGCTCCGTGGCTGAGTTCGGCTCCCTCGCCGCCGTCTCGGGCAACATCCCGCACCGCACGCTCGTCGCCCCGGTCTACGTGCTCGGCGAGGTCGAAGCGGGCAACCCGTCGGGCGCCGCCGCGGTGAGCCTCGTGCTCCTCGCCATCGCGCTCACCCTCCAGCCGCTCGGCGCCGCGCTCGCCCGCCGGGCCGGAGCCCGCCGTGCGTAGCCGCCGTCGCCCCACCGGCCCCGCCCGCGTCGTCTTCGCGGCGGTGATCGCGTGGTTGGCGTTGCTGCTGGTGGTGCCGCTCGGCGCCCTCGCGCTCTCGGTCGCGGGTTCGTTCTCGGCGGTCGTCGCGGCGCTCACCTCCGCCGAGGCGCTCCACGCCATCGGGCTCTCGGTCGGCGTGGCCGCGGCGTGCATCGTCGCCAACGGCATCTTCGGCGTCGCTGGAGCGCTGGTGCTGGTGCGGCAGCGCTTCGTCGGCCGGCGCCTCCTCGACGCGCTCGTCGAGCTCCCCCTCGCGCTCTCCCCGGTCATGACCGGTCTGGCGTTCCTCCTGGTCTTCGGGCGAAACGGCCTGCTCCACCCCGCGCTCGACGCCGTGGGGCTCCAGGTCGCGTTCGCCTGGCCCGCGGTGCTCCTCGCCACGCTCTTCGTCACCCTGCCGTTCACGCTCCGCGAGGTCGCGCTGGTGTTGGAGGAGCTCGGGGACAGCGAAGAGCAGGCCGCCGCCACGCTCGGCGCCACCGGCTGGCAGACCTTCTGGCGGGTCACGCTGCCGAACCTCCGCTCGGGGCTGGTCGTCGGCACCACGCTCACCTCGGCGCGGGCGCTCGGCGAGTTCGGGGCCGTGCTCGTCGTCGGCGGCGGCATCGCCAACCGCACCCAGACCGCCACCACCTTCATCCACAGCGCGATCGAGGAGCGCCAGGAGCCGGCCGCCTACGGGATGGCGCTCTTGCTCGCCGCCGTCGCGGTGGCGCTCCTGTTCGTCCTCCAGCGTGACCGGGAGTAGTCCATGGGAATCCGCGTCGATCACCTGGTCAAGAACTTCGGCGCCACCCGCGTGGTGAACGACGTGAGCTTCGAGGTGCGCCCCGGCGAGCTCGTGGCGCTGCTCGGCCCCTCGGGAGGCGGAAAGAGCACGGTGCTCCGGATGATCGCCGGCCTGGAGACCGCCGACTCCGGGGAGGTGTGGCTCGACGGCGAGCGGGTGGACCACCTCCACGCCCGCGAGCGCCAGGTCGGCTTCGTCTTCCAACACTACGCGCTCTTCCGCCACATGACGGTCGGGGAGAACATCGCGTTCGGGCTGTCGGTGCGCGGGGTGGCGGCGTCCGAACAGCAGGCCCGGGTCACGGAGCTGCTGGAGGTGATGGGCCTCCGCGGCCTCGGCGACCGGATGCCCTCGCAGCTCTCCGGCGGGCAGCGGCAGCGCGTCGCCCTCGCCCGCGCCCTCGCGCCCCGCCCGCGGCTGCTCCTGCTCGACGAGCCCTTCGGCGCCGTAGACGCGAAGGTCCGCGAGGAGCTGCGCCGGTGGCTCCGCAAGCTCCACGACGAGGTGCACACGACCTCGATCTTCGTCACCCACGACCAGGACGAAGCGTTCGCGATCGCCGACCGGGTGCTCATCATCTCTCAGGGGCGCTTGGAACAATCCGGCTCCCCGGTGGAGATCCTCGACCAGCCCGCCACCGAATTCGTCGCCCGCTTCGTCGGCGACGTGAACGTGCTCACCGGCGTCGTCCGCGACGGGCGCGCGTGGGTCGGGGGCGTGGGCGCGGAGGTCCAGGGGCTCGCCGAGGGCGCGACGGTGAACGTCGTCGTCCGCGCGTACGACCTGAAGTTCTGGCGGGACGACGAGGGCCCCGCCACCGTCCGCCGGGTGATGACCATCGGCGACCGCGTGCGCGTGGAGGCCTGGCTCGACCGCGCCGCCGCCCCGATCTTCGCCCAGTTCCCCCGGCGGTCTTCGCTCCTGCACGGGGTGGAGGCCGGCTGCCGCATCGCCGTCGAGATCACCCAGGCCCGCGCCTGGCCCACCCCTGGAGCCGCCGAATGACCACGCCGTCCTCCCTCGTCGAGACGCTCGGCGCCTGCTGGCGCGAGGTCGCCCGCCACGAGGGCATCCAGGAGACCGCCACCGCCCTGGCCACCCGCCTGAAGGTCGCGCTGCCCACGCCGTGGCTCCTCGTCCGCCGCTGGGACCCCGAAGGCGGCCGGCTCGAGACGGTCGCCCACGTCGGCGCCGACGTCGCCGAGCTCGACCCCCGCAGCCCCCTCCCCTCCCCGCGCCGGGACGCGCTGGTCGCCTGGGCGATCCGCGAGGTGGCCGAGTCCTGGCCGAACCGGGAGGTCACGGGCGTGGCGCGGATGTGTGCGCCCGAAGGCATCGAAGGACCGGTGATCGCGGGGCCGCTCGCCCACGGCGACCGCCTCCTCGGCGTGCTCCTCGTCGGCGGCGAAGGCGCGGCTCGCGAGACCGTCCAGGCGCTGCTGGAGCCGTTCGCCCTGGCCCTGGCCAACGACCTCCGCCTCCACGAGCTCGCGCGCCTCCGGGAAGCCGCCGAGCAGGACCGCAGCGCGCTCCTCTCCCGGCTCGCCCGGCAGGACGTCAGCGACGCGATCATCGGCGCCGAACGTGGCCTCCGCGAGGTGATGTCCCGGGTGGCGCAGGTGGCCCCCACCGACGCGCCGGTGCTCATCCTCGGCGAGACCGGCGCGGGCAAAGAGGTCGTCGCCCGCGCCATCCACACCCGCTCCCGCCGCCGCGACGCCCCCTTCCTCCGAGTGAACTGCGGCGCCATCCCTACGGAGCTGGTGGACTCCGAGCTCTTCGGCCACGAGAAGGGCGCGTTCACCGGAGCCATCGCCCAGCGGAAGGGCTGGTTCGAGCGGGCGGACGGCGGCACGCTCTTCCTCGACGAGGTCGCCGAACTCCCGGCGGCGGCGCAGGTGCGCCTGCTGCGGGTGCTGCAGGACGGGTCGTTCCAGCGGGTCGGCGGCGGAGAGACCCACACGGCGGACGTGCGCATCGTCGCCGCCACCCACCGCGACATGGGCACGATGGTGCGCGACGGACGCTTGCGGCAGGACCTCTGGTACCGCATCAGCGTCTTTCCCGTGTCCCTGCCCGCGCTACGCGAACGCCGCAGCGACATCCCCTCCCTCGCCCGGCACTTCGCCGAGCGCGCCGGGCTCCGCCTCTTCGGCCGCGCCCTGGACCCCTCCGAGGCCGACCTCGCCGCGCTCTCCGGCTACCCCTGGCCCGGCAACGTGCGCGAGCTGGCCGCGGTCATCGAGCGGGCGGCGATCCTCGGCAATGGTCACGCGCTCTCGGTCGGGCCGGCGTTGGGCGTGACGCCAGCCGTGGCCCCCGGCGTGACGCCGCCCGCGGCCGGCGAAGACCGGGTGGCGATCGAGGAGGCGCTCCGACGATGCCTGGGCCGCATCGAGGGGCCGTTCGGCGCGGCGGCGGCGCTCGGCGTGAACCCGCACACGCTCCGGAGCCGGATGCGGCGGCTCGGCATCGAGTGGGGGCACTTCCGCCCGGGGGTTTAGGCGGGGGTTCCCCCTCCCGGCCCGCCTCCACGGTCGCGAGCCAGACCCGCGTCGGCGGGCGCCGCCGCAGCCGTGCACACCCCCCGGAGATTCGTGAACCTCGGCGAGTTGTGAGCGCCTGGAGGCCGCGAATCGCTCACAAGTCGCGGCGGGTGCCCCGACCTCGGCGAGTTGTGAGCCTCGGCGGGCGCGGAGTGGCCGCCAGGCGCTGTCGGGAGCGCACGCGGAGGCGCATAGACGCAGAGACCGCCCCCGCAGCCGTGCACACCCCCCGGAGGTTGGTGAACCTCGGCGAGTTGTGAGCGGCGGGAGGCCGCGAATCGCTCACAAGTCGCGGCGGTTGCCCCGACCTCGGCGACTTCTGCTCTCAGGCGGGCGTCAGCCGCCTCGGAAACGCCGCGAGAGCCCCCGCAGCCGTGCACAACCCCCGGAGGTTGGTGAACCTCGGCGAGCTGTGAGCGGCGGGAGGCCGCGAATCGCTCACAAGTCGCGGCGGTTGCCCCGACCTCGGCGACTTCTGCTCTCAGGCGGGCGTCAGCCGCCTCGGAAACGCCGCGAGAGCCCCCGCAGCC
>CAIXRH010000190.1 GCA_903921785.1 uncultured Pseudomonadota bacterium | reverse complement strand
GCTCGCTGCTGGCGCCGCTGCCCGAGCGCGTCGAGCTCGCTGGCGAGCCCGACGCCGGCACCGACGTCTTCCACCTCTTCACCACCTCCCGGACGGACCTGGCGGAGGCGCTCGGGCGCTGGCGCGCGCTCCTGCGCCCGGACGCGAGCATCTGGGTGTCGTGGCCGAAGAAGGCGGCGAAGGTCCCGACCGACGTCACCGAGGACACCATCCGGGCCGTCGCCCTGCCGCTGGGCTTCGTGGACATCAAGGTCTGCGCGGTGGACGAGACGTGGTCGGGGTTGAAGCTGGTGATTCGGAGGGAGCTCCGGTAGCCCCAGCGGCGCGCGCCCCCCGGGACTACCCGAGCTCCGGCACCGCGATCGTGTCGATCCCGGGGTAGGTGGCCCGGAACCGGAGGAGGAGCGCGTCGAGGCCCTCGCGGGTACGGGCGCGGAGGGCGCCGTCCTGCCAGGGGTCCTCGTCGAGCACCAGGAGCTCGGTGAGCCGGGCACGATGGAGCAGGCTCTACCTCGGAGCGTCTCCGGACACCTACCCGCCGCGCTCAACCTCCGCCGCGAGGCGGTCGAGGTTCTGCTCGTTGGCCGGCTCGACGATCGCGCGCACCTGGGCGAAGGTCTCCGCGGAGTCGAAGGCCTGGGTCCAGCGCACCTCGGTGCCGCCGGGCGCGGGCGCCAGCTCGATCGACAGGGTGAAGTACGGAGGGACCGTGTGGCGGATCACCACCCGCGCGGGGCGCACCTCCAGGAAGGTGCACTCGTTCGGGTAGTCCACCCCATTGGGGGCGTGCATGGTGAAGCGCCAGGCGCCGCCGTCGCGGAGCTCGCACGTCTCGAAGGTGTTGGTGAAGCCGGCCGGGCCCCACCAGCGCGCGAGGCGAGTCGGCGCGAACGCGGCGAAAACCGCATCGGGCGTGGCGGCGAACGTGCGCGACGTGGAGGTCGATTGGGTCACGGGCGGCTCCGTTTTTCGCGACGTAACCGGCGCGGGCACCGCAGCGGCACCTCGACCGCCGACGGTGGTCCTGGCTCGCGACGCTCCTGCGCCACCGGGAGGTGAGCCCACCGTGACCCACCCCCCGCGGCGCCAGCGCGGACTAGAGCGAGATGATGCCCTTGGCCGCGAGCTCCTTCAGGATCTGCATTGCGCATTCATCAATTGAACCCTCGCCGGTCTTGATGAGCATCTCGGGGTTGAGCGGCTCCTCGTAGGGGGCGGAGATCCCGGTGAACTCGGGGATCTGGCCGGCGCGGGCCTTCTTGTAGAGGCCCTTGGGGTCGCGCTCTTCGCAGACCTCGATGGGGGCCTGCACGTACGCCTCGAAGAACGTGCCTTCCGGGGTGATGGCGCGGACGCTGTCGCGGTCGGCCCGGTAGGGGGAGATGAAGGCGGTGAGGGTGATGACGCACGCGTCCGCGAAGAGCTTGGCCACCTCGCCGATGCGGCGGATGTTCTCCGTGCGGTCGGCCGGGGAGAAGCCGAGGTCCTTGTTGAGGCCGAAGCGGATGTTGTCGCCATCGAGCACGTAGGCGGAGTGGCCGCGCTCCAGGAGGAGCTGCTCGGCGCGGCGGGCGATGGTGCTCTTGCCGCTGGCGCTCAGGCCGGTGAGCCACACCACGGCGCCCTTCTGGCCCACGGTGGCCTGACGCTCTTCGGGGGTGACGATCGCGCCGTGCCAGTGGATGTTGCTGCTCTTGGGCTGGGACATGGGGTGCTCCGGAAGGGCGGCCTGCCTACCCCCGGCGCGGTCCGTCGGCAAGCGGGATAGCGGCCCGCGTCGTGCGCTGGTCGACCCTCTTCGCCGCCGCCTTTCTCTCCGCCGGGATCACCCTGGCGCTCGTCGCGCGCGGCTTCGCCCCCGACGCGGCCGCCTTGCTGGACGCCCACGGCTTCCTCGCCCGCTTCGCCCGCTCGCTCACGCCGACCCTCGGCGACGCCGGCGCCCTCCGCGCTGCACTCGCCCTCGGCAGCGCCCTCTCCGGCGCGTCCCTCGCGGCTGCCCTGTCCACGGGGCGGGACCGGTCGCTGGGCGGAGTCGCTTGGGCCGTGGCCGGGCTCGCGGCGCTGTCCGCTCCGATCACCACCGGCGTGCTCCACGGCATCCCCGGGGCGGTGTGCCTGGGTCCGGCGGCGCTCGCGTTGGTCACCTGGCCGGCGGCGCCGCTCCGAGCCGCGGTGATCACCGGGATCGTCGGGGTGATCGACCCGGCCACGGGCGCCGCGCTCGCCGTCGCGGGGTTCGTGCTGTCCCCAGGCGCCCTCCCGTTCGTGCTCGCCCCGCTCCTCGCGTCGTTGGGAGAGCCTGGCGCGGCGGACACCCTCGGGTTGCCTGCGGTCGCGGCGGTCCAGCACGAAGCGCTCGTGCCCGCCACGGCCGGGGCGCTCCTGCCCCTGGGGCTCCTCCTCTCGGGTGGGCCTTGGCGGCTGCGTCTGGCGGGGCTGGCGGCGGCGGCGTTGGCGGTCGGGCCGGTCACCACGGTGATCCTCTACGGTCGCCTCCTGCCGGTGCCCCTCCCGGCGCTCCCCCTCGCGGCGTGCGGCGCCGAGGCGGGGTGGAGCGGCGCGGGCGTGGTGGCGGCGGCGGCGTTGGTTTTGGCGGTGCGGGAGGCGGCGGGCGCTCGGGCGCTCGGCGTGGCGGCGCTGGTGGCGATCGAGGGGATGGTGTGCGTGGCCCGGCTGCCGGCGGCGATGCCCGCGAGCGTGCCGGAGGCGGTCCGCTCCCTCGCCGAACGTTCGGGGACGGTGCTGCACCTGCCCGTCACCCGGGCGATCCACGGGGAACCCACCCGGGCGGCGTTGTGGCGCCACGAGGCGATCCTCCACGGGCGGCCGATCTACCGGGACGGGCGGGGCGTCAACGAGGGCGATCCGGTGCTCGGTGAGCCCGGCGTCGTCGCCGTCCTCGGGCTCCTGGAGCCCGAAGAAGGCTGGCTCATCCCCCAGACCGAGCCGACCACCACGCTGCGGGCGATGGGCATCACCGAGCTGGTGCTCGACCGTCAGGCGCTCACCAAGGCCGACCTCGCCAAGCTCGACCCCGTGCTTGCCCGTCTCTACGGCGTCCCCCAACGGGACGTGGCGGGGCGCATCGATCTCTGGCGCATCGACCCCGGCGGCAAAGCGCGGCTCGCGGATTCCCCCTACCTGCGGAAGGCGGGGATGCCGGGTGCGGACTCGTGGCGCACGCTGGAGGAGCTGCTCGCGGCCGGCCGCGGGCCGCAGTGAGCAGAAGCGGGATAGGGAGCTGACATGACCGACCCTGCGTCGCGCCTCGCGCGCATCGACTCCGCCGCCGCGCGCCTGCGCGAGACCTTCGGCGACCCTGTGGACGTGGTGATTGTCCTCGGCAGCGGCCTCGGCGACGTCGCCCAGCGCGTGAGCGAGGCCCGCGTGGTGGAAGCCACGGCGGTCGGGCTCCCGGGCAGCGGCGTCGGCGGGCATGCCGGCCGCCTGGTCTACGGGATTCTCGGGGGGCGTCGGGTGCTGCTCCTCCAGGGCCGCGTGCACGTCTACGAGGGTCACGAGCTCGATACGGTGGTGCTCGCGGTGCGCGCCTGCGCCCGCTGGGGCGTGAAGGGGCTGGTGCTCACCAGCGCCGTCGGCGGTGTGGATCCGGCGCTCGGCCCGGGCAGCGTGATGCTGGTGGCCGACCACATCAACCTCTCGGGGGCGAACCCGCTCAAGGGCCCGAACCTCGACGAGATCGGCATCCGCTTCCCCGACCTCACCCACCTCTACTCCCCCCGTCTCCGGGGGATCGCGCAGGCCGCGAGCAGCACGCCGCTCCCCGAGGGGGTGTACGCGGCCATGCTCGGCCCCAGCTACGAGACGCCCGCGGAGATCCGCATGCTCGCGCGCCTCGGCGCGAACGTGGTGGGGATGAGCCTCGTGCACGAGGCGATCGCGGCGCGGCACGCGGGGATGGAGGTCCTGGCGTTCTCCGTGGTCTCCAACGCGGCGGCGGGGCTCGGCACCACTGAGCTCACCCACGTCGAGGTCACCGAAGCGTGTCGTCAGGCCGCGGGGCGGCTCGGCGCGCTCCTCGCCCGCGTGGTGGAGAAGTGGTGAGCGACGAGGAGCTCCTCCGCCTCGCCTCCGAGGTCCGAGAGCGCGCGTATGCCCCGTACAGCCGGTTCAAGGTCGGCGCCGCGGTGGTCGGCGCGTCCGGCGCGGTCTACGTCGGCTGCAACGTGGAGAACGCCAGCTACCCCCTGTGTGTCTGCGCCGAGCGCACCGCCATCGGCACGGCCATCGCGGCGGGCGAGCGCGCGATCAGCCGGGTCGTGGTCATCACCGACTCCAGCCCGCCCGCCAGCCCCTGTGGCGGCTGCCGCCAGGTGATCTGGGAGTTCGGCCCGGAGGCGGAGGTCGTCGTCGCCGGGGTGAACGGGGAGCAACACACCACGACGATCCGGGCATTGTTGCCGCAGGGGTTCGATGGGGTGTCGTTGCGGAGGTGAGGGGGGCTCACCCGCCCGACGCCGCCACGGCGAAGCGGGCGCGGCTGCCCGACGCGCCGCCGTTCGCAGTGAACTCCCCGAGGTTGTCCGTGCCGTCTCCGTCGAGGTCGCCGGTGGCGGCCAGCGGCGCCTCGCCCCCCACGCGGTAGGGCGCGAGGCCGAGGGCGTGGCCGTTCCAGCGGTCCACGACGGCCATGGACGCCGGGGAGATCGTGGCGAAGCTCGCGCACACGGTGGCCCAGTCGGCGCCCCAGCCCAGGCCGGCGCAGCGGTCGTGGTTCGCGGTGTAGGCAGCCTCCACCGCCGGGTCTGCGCAACGGGCCTCTTCGAGCAGCCGGAACGCCCACCCCTCGGGCAGGTCGTCGTCGTCGGCATCCGCCCAGGCGATCTGCTGCCAGTCGCCCACGGCCTCGCTGGCGGCGGCCAGCTCGTCCCAGGCGGCGGCCACGCAGGAGTCCGCGGTGTCGGGGGCGTAGGGCAGCGCGACGGTGAGCGATTCACCAGGGGCGAGCTGGGCCGTTTCCGCGAGGCTGTCCCGGGTGTACCAGCGGCCGGTGGGCGCCACGCCGTCCGCCGCGGCGCCGTCGGGCACCACGACCTCCACGGTGGCCGCCCATGCCTCGGCCTCGCGGTTGGTGAACGTGGCGGAGACGGTGTGTCCGTCGTCGGTGAAGGCCACGTCGAAGCGGGCGGCGCCTACGGGCGCGGCGGCCCAGGTGAACCCGGACCACGGCACGTTCGGGCGGAAGGTGACGGTGTGGGTGGGGGCGTCGCCGGAGAGGCCGAAGGTGTTGTGGACGAGCAGGGCCAGGGCGTTGCTCGTGGCGTAGTCCACCTTCGCGGTGTCGATCGGCACGCCGTCGGCGAAGGACATGCGGCGGCGGATGTCGGCGGGGTCGGCCGCGGGGCTGTCGTACGGCCACCAGTACATCGAGCCGTCCACGTCGGTGCGGCTCCGCCAGAGCGCCAGCGCCTTCTCGAGCGCGGGGCCGTCCGACGCGCCGGAGAGCGCCGTGAGCCAGCCCGGCGCCGTGACCGGCGCGCCGTCCGCCCAGTACATCGCGTCCACCGCCGGCTCGTAGAAGCCGTTCTCCGTGGACATCGCCGCGATGCCGTGGCGGATGCGCCGCGGGTCGTCGGCCGCCACGAAGTCGAAGATCGACGCCTCGCCGACCATGATCTCCTCGCCGTCGTGGCAGGTCACGGCGCCGTCGATGTGGCCGTCCGCCCACGCGCCCTCCACGAACCGGTCGTCGAACCAGGAGTCGATCACGCCGTGGGCGAGGAGCGCGGCGCGCACCTCGTCGGCCTTCGCGGACCACGCGGCGGCCGTGGCCGGGTCGCCCCAGAGCTCGTCGGCGAAGCGGGCGCCCCAGGTGAGCGTGGCCCAGACGGCGAGGTTGGAGCCCGTGTGGTAGTCGCCGCGTGAGGGGCCGTCCCAGATGTAGTGGGAGGGGTACAGCGCCACGCCCGGCTCCTCCGTCGCGAGGATCCCGGCCACGAGGCAGCGGTATTGCGTCTCGAAGGTGCTGTCGGCGCCGTAGTCGGCCGTGGCGCCCGAGCCGCGGTACACCTCGCCCGCGAGGATCGCCGGCAGCGTGGTGCCGTAGAGCGACCAGCTCACCGTGGCCGCCTCCGCCGGGCAGCTCACACCGAGGTTTCCGCCGGGGAGGAGCGCCGTGAGGTAGTCGGGCGCGATCAGGCCCATCAGCACCCACGAGCCGCCGTGGTCGTGGTGGAGCCGGCCGGTGCCGTCGAAGAGGAAGGCGTCGTCGGCCGACATCGCGTAGCGGGCCATCATCTCCGAGACGTAGGGTTCGTCGGGCACGGAGAGGGTGCCGAGCAGCGAGTCGAGCCGGCCCCAGGTGCCGTTGAGCCAGTCCACGGGCTCGCGGGCGCGGAGCTGGTCGCGCGTGTGGGCGAGCTCCGCCACCCCGCCACCCACGAGCAACCCCAGCGTGACCACCCGGGCCTCGCCCGGCGCCAAAACCACCGAGACGCGCGTGCTGCCTTCGTCCCATGCCGCGCCGTCGAGCGGGAGCACGGCCTCGTAGCCGGGCACCGCGTAGCCCACCTCGGCGAACCTCGGGATCCAGTTCTCGTCGCCCGTGTGGTTGGCGCCCGCGTAGGGCGCGGGGCCGTAGAGGGTGGCGGGGGCGGTGACGGCGTCGAGGTGGTCGGCGTCGGGCACGCCGGCGGGAGCGGCGAGCGCCACGTCGAGGGGGGTGGTGCCGGTGTTCTCCAGGCGGAAGGCGGCGAGGAGCGCGCGGGGCTGCGGCGTGGCGAGGGCGCCGTCGCTGGCGGCGAAGGGCACGAAGGACACCGCGAGGTCGCCCACCGCGCTGTTCCAGCGGTAGAGGCGGTCGCCGAGCACGTCCACCGAAGTGCCGTCGAGCCGATCGAGGGCGACGGGCCCCTGCCCGAGGTCCACGGTGAACGTCCACGGCGAGCCGGCGAGGAAGTCGGTGGCGGCGTAGCTGGCGGAGCCGTCCACGCCGGGGGCGAACCCGTCGAGCGGGCCGCGCACCACGGGGTACTCCACCCGCCCGCCCACGTCGATCTCCGCGAGCAGGCTGTTGTTCCCCACGTCGAACCAGGGTTGCACGAGGTCGTCGCCGTTGTCCTCCCAGGGCGGCGGCACGCGGTACTCGGTGGCGGGGTCCTTCGGTTCGAGCCCGGCCGTGACGCCGAACCAGGGGCTCGCGGGCACGTCGAAGAGGGCGTCCACGCGGGCGAAGGTGGGCGGCGTGGGGGGCGTGCCGGTGTCGTCGGAGTCCCCGGAGTCGTCGGGACGAGGGGTGTCGCCGGGGTCGGGGCGGCCGCCGGGGGCGGGGCCCGGGCCGTCGTCACACGCGAGGAGGAGCGCGAGGGCGAACATGGCGCCAGGATAGCGTCCGCTCCGGCGGGACGCTCACCTCACCCAAACCTCGATGCTCGGATCCTCCCCCGCCCGCCCGTCGTAGGCGTGGGTGTAGCTGCCGTCGATGAGCCCGACGAAGACATGGTCGCCGTCGTGGCTGGTGCCGAACTGGCTGGTCACGCCGCACACGGCGGAGGTGAGGCCGTAGTGCCAGGAGCACGGGCTGGAGAGCTCGGTGTAGCCCTCGAGATCGTAGGTGCGGTAGGCCGCGGTGCAGGTGCCGGTCGAGGAGTGGCCGGAGTCGTAGACGCAGTCGCCCGCCCAGTACAGCGTGGTGTCCACGGTGCACGGACCGTTGACGCAGGTCGAGGCGGTGCCGTGGGCGCGGTAGCGGTACTGCACCAGGGCGTTGATGTCGGCGTCGGAGAGCTTGAAGGTCTGGGTGATGTCGCTCGTGGTGGAGCCGACGGCGGTCCCGCTGGTCCACCCGGGGACGCCGGCCGTGGTGCCGGGCCACCGGAAGCTCCCCACGAGGGTCCAGCCGCCGGTGTCGTTGGTCATGTCGCAGGTCACGTCCATCGTGCCGCTGCCGGGGTTGATCCAGTAGGTGCCGTCGGGGGCGCCCTCACGGGCGAGCCGGATCGCGAGGCAGCTGTCGGCGGCGCAGGCGCGGGCGTCGCCGAGCACCTCGGCGGCTTCGTCCACCTCACCGTCGCAATCTTCGTCGTCGTGGCCGTCGCAGACCTCGCGGGCGCCGGGATGAACGGCCGCGTCGGCGTCGTCGCAGTCGTCGAGGCCGTAGCCGTCGCCGTCGGCGTCGAAGTCGTCGTCGCCGAGGCAGTCGCTGTCCACGCCGTCGTAGGGCACGTCGTCGGCGCCGGGGTACGCCGTGGGGTCGGTGTCGTCACAATCGTCGCCGCCGAAGCCGCTGGCGGCGTGGCCGTCGCCGTCCTGATCGTCGTCGCTGCCCCCGGAGCAGTCGCTGTCGACCCCGTCGTACCAGACCTCGTCCGCGCCAGGGTGCACCGTGTTGCGGGTGTCGTCGCAGTCGCCGTCCTTCTCGGTGTAGCCGTCGCCGTCGTCGTCGAACCGGACGGTGCCGTCGTCCACCACGCCGTCGCAGTCGTCATCGAGGTCGTTGGCCTTCTCGGTGGCGCCGGGGTTCACCGCGGCATCGTCGTCCGCGCAGTCCCCGTCGGCCAGCGTGTAGCCGTCGGCATCGGCGTCGGTGGTCGCCGAGTCGTTGACGACGGTGGGATCGGCGCCGGTACACGCCAGCAGGAGCAGTGCGAACATTCGCGTACGGTAGCACGGTGGCGAGCGTCCTCGCGGGGGGCTTGCATCGTGTGGCGGCGGAGACATACGTGGCGTGTGGATGAACCGCTCCCGACCTTCCCGTCGCATCGCGCGCCGCTTTGGCTTCGCCGCGCTCGCGCTCGTGCTCTTCGTCCTCGGCCTCAACGTGCTCGCGCTTGCGGGTGAGCTCGTCGTCTACGGCACGATCTACGTCGCCGATCGCCCCTACGGGCTCTACGAGCCCGGCCTTCGCCCGCGGCTGAAGCCCGGCGCGTCGCTCCCCGGGCTCTGGTATTCCATCCACGTCGGTCCGATGGGCTTTCGGGCGCCCAACCCCGATCTCTCGCGCACCGACACCACGCGGGTGTGGTGCCTGGGCGGCTCCACGACGTTCGATATCTACGCCCCGGACGACGCCTCCGCCTGGCCCGCGCGCCTCCCGGCGCTCCTCGGAGGGGCGCTTGGCCCGGTGGAGGTGGTCAACGCGGGGATTCCCGGAGAGGTGCTCGCGGGCAACCTGGACAGCTTCCGGGAGTGGAGCACGAAGGTGCACCCTCGGTTCGTGGTGATCTACCAGGGGCCGAACGAGCTCCGCCGGCTGGCGGGCGCCACGCCGCCGATGGGGCTCGCGGGGAATCCGTGGCTCGGCGCGCTCCCGATCATGCAGGTGCTCGAGCGGGCCCGCCCGCAGCTCTCGCCGCCCGAGATGGCGTTCTCGACCCGGCGGATCGCGGCGGTGGAGCTCGATCAGCTCGAAGCACAGCTTGTCCGCGCCGTGGACGAGGTGCAGGCCGCCGGGGCCCAGCCGATCCTCGCGACGCACGCCCTCCGGGCGGCACGCGGCGAGGCGGGAGAGGACCTCCGCCGCGACATCGGGGAGGCCGCCGTGCTCCTCGGGCTCTCGCCATCGGCCACGCTCGCGGCGTTCGAGGGCTACAACGACCGCATCCGCAAGGTTGCGCAGGAGCGCGGGCTCCCGCTGGCGGACGTGCGGGGGGCCGTCGGCCCCGACCCGGCCAACTGGGGCGACGCCACCCACTTCCTCGCTCCCGGCTCCGCGCTCGCCGCCGCGGAGGTCGCCAGGGCGATCCTCAGTGTTTCACTCCCCGCTTCCGCGGGGACTTCCCGGTGAGGCGGGTCATCACGTGGTACCCGATCCACCGCGCCGGCTCGGGCGGGATCCACGCCATCTCGCCCTGGTAGAACGGCAGGCCGCGCCAGGCGTCGTCGGTGTGGTCGTACATGTCCGCGATCACCTTGCCCGCGAGGTTGGAGAGCGTGACCCCGTGCCCGGAATAGCCGAGGGCGTAGTACACGTTCTTCTCGGCGCCGCGGACGCCCATCGCGCAGATGCGGTTCCACGAGAGGCCGACCGGGCCGGTCCACCGGTGGGCGACGGGGATGTCGGCGGCCTCGGGCAGGTACTGGAGCAAGCGCTTGTGCACGGAGGCGAAGTCGGCGGTGCCCTTGAAGCTCACGCCGCCGCCGAAGTGGTAGCCGTACGCCGCGTTGTGGCCACCCCCGAAAACCACCTCGCCCTCGGTGGTCATGCAGCCGTAGGCGATGCGATCGAGGTCGTCGTCGAAGCCGGCGACGCCGGGTGCCCAGCCCCGCGCAGCCCACGTGGCGGCGTCGCGGCGCTGGGTCGCCACGACGTGGGAGAAGACGGGGAAGATCCGGTCCTTGAAGTACCCGAGCCGCGGCGTGTAGACGTTGGTGGCGAGCACCAGCGCCTTCGCCTTGACGCTGCCCGCGCGCGTCGTGAGCGTACACGTGGCGCCCTCGACCACCCGGAGCACTGGGGATTCTTCGTAGACCTGCACCCCGAGCCCAAGCAGCACGGGCAGGAGGGCCTCCAGGTAGCTCACCCCATCGAGGTGGCCCGAGGTGGGGTCGAAGACGGCGCCGACGGCTCCCACCATCCGCAGGTGCGACGGCAGCGCGGCCCCATCGAGCCACTGAAGCGGCAGCCCCTCCGCGCGCAACGCCTCCACCTCGCGCGCCGCCTCCTCGGCGCCCTTCGCGCGGGTGTGCACCGACAGCGTGCCGTCGCGCCGCCAGCGTACGTCGAGCGCGTGCTCGCGGATGATGCCCTCCACCAGATCGATGCCCTGCTTCGTCGCGCGCCAGATGCCCGCGGCCCGACCGGGGTCCCCCGGCTCCACGCCGTTGACCCAGTTGAGCATCAGCCCGCCGTTGCGCCCACTCCCCCCATTAGCGACCTTCTTCGCCTCCAAAAGCACGATGCGCTTCTCGGGGTGGCGCCGGGCGAGGTGGTACGCGGTGGACATGCCGGTGAAGCCGCCGCCGACGATCGCCACGTCGCACTCGAGCGCTTCGGCCAGCGCGGGGAGGGGCGCGCGGGGGGCGGCGCGGGCGGCCCAGAGGGAGGTGTTGGTGTCCAGCGTGAGCGGCATCGGTCACAGGCTATCCCTTTTCGCGGCTTGCCAGCGCACCCCCGGATAAGGCACGCTCCCGTAGCTCCCGCCGTGATCCGTGCCTGACACTCGCCGCGTCCGCCTCTGCATGAAGGACCTCTACCAGCAGGACGTGGTGGAGATGGTCGAGCGTGAAACGCGAAACTTCCAGGTCTGGAGCATCGGATTTCCCAGCCACCCCGACTTCGCGGCGGCGTACGAGCTGTTGTGGAATGAGTTCGGGCCGCACGGGGGCATGGAGCGGATCGAGGCGGTGAAGAGCTTCCTTCTGGAAGACCCCTACGAGCCCACGGCCGCGGGCACCTTCATGCGGTACTTCCTGCTCGTCGCCAAGGATGATCAGGGCCGGCTCCTCGGCGCGCGGGATGGGGTGATCCTCCTCAATCCCGCGTACGACGCCACGCTCACCGTGGTGTTCCTTTCGCACATCGTGATGAAGCCCGAGGCGCGCGGAACCGTGCTCTCCTACTGGCTTCGCATCGCGCCGGTGGAGCTGGCGGTGCAGTACCTCCAGGACCTCCACCAGATGGGGAAGATCCAGCTCCCCGCGCCCGATCAGCCCGGGCGAAACTTCGGGATGCAGATCGATCTCGCCGCGGAGATGGAGTACTTCTCCCCCGAAGATCCGGTCTCCCTCCAGCGCATCCTCTTCTACGGGCGCGGCGGGTTCGACGCGATCAACCCCCGCTACTTCCCCTACCGCCAGCCCGACTTCCGGGACCCCGAGCTCATCGCGAAGACCGGCAACCAGCCCGTTCCGTTCATGATGCTCTTGCGTCGCCTCGGCCGTGAACGTCAGGCGGTCATCCCGACGGACGAAGCGCGCGCCGTCATGCGACTTTTGTACGACGACTTCGCCACCCACTGCTCGGTGGAGAACCTCACCGACGCGCTGGAGGACGTGCTCGACAAGCTCGACAGCCGGGCCTCCCGCGGCGGCATCGAGCTCCTCCCGCTGCCGACGGGTACCAAGGACTTGCACCGTCTGCGGCCGCTCTTCCGTTACACCGCCTTCACCAAGTACTACAAGGGCGAACCCGACACGGTGGCCTACCTCGAGAGCGGCATCGCCGAGAAGGTGAAGGGGAACCCGCGTTTCCTCGACGACGAGCTCGCCCGCATCGCCGAGGAGCTCGAGGCCCGCTATCGTTTTGTCTACACCACCCGGGAGAAGGACCCGGAATGGACGCCGAAGACCACGAATTATCGGCGGAGAGGGTAGAACGGCGGCGGCCGCCCGGCCGGAGGCCGGGCGCCGGGCTGCTTCGGGGCTCGGCGCGGAGCGCCTCGGTCGGCGCGGAGCGCCGACTGGCCGCGGAGCGGCCACCCACTTCGCATCCCTGCCGCGGTGCCACTCGGGCGGTGTTGTGGGGACCGGGCGATCTGGCCGCTGGCGCGGCGGAAGTGGGGTCCCCGGCACGTTGAGTGCCGTACCCACTTCCGCCGCTTGCACGGTCGCCGCCCTTGGGCTCCGCTCTCCCGCGCTCCGCGCGGGACGCGTCGCCAACGGGCGGCTCGCCCCTGCCGCGGTGGCCTTCGGGCGGTGGTGGGAGGCGGGCGATCTGGCCGCTGGCGCGGCGGAAACGCGGTAGAATCTCCTCATGCTCCTCCTCCTCTCCCTCTCGTTCGTCGGCTGTGCCACCGCGGTCGGCGACAACGCCTCGCCTGACGAAGACACCGCCGACACCGGCACCGCCTCCGTCGACCTCGACGGCGACGGCGTCGACGCGACGGAGGACTGTGACGACGGCAACGCCTCCGTCTTTCCGGGGAACACGGAGACGGCGTACAACGGCGTCGACGACGACTGCGACCCGACGTCGCCTGACGACGACCTGGACGGAGACGGCTCCGCTGCAGCGGACGACTGCGACGACACCGATGCGGGCGTACACCCCGGGGGCGTCGAGCTGCCCGGCGACGGCCTCGACAACGACTGCGATCCCGTCACCGCCGACGACCCCGAGCCCGTGCGAACCTGGTACACCGGGAGCGTGTCCGGCCCGACCGCCGCCGATGCTGCGACCCTCTGCGCCACCTACGACGCGATCGACGGCGACCTCACCATCACCGGCGCCTGGGATGACCCGGACCTCAGCGCGTTCTCCTGCCTTCGCGAGGTGAGCGGCGACGTCACGTTCAGCTACACGATGAACAGTCGGACCCTCACGTCGCTCGCCGGGCTCGACAACCTCGAGACCATCGGCGGCAGCCTCAGCTTCACCGAGGCGCCGCTGACCGACCTCACCGGCCTCGGCGGGCTCACCTCGATCGGCGGAGACCTCCGGGTGTCCTGCCACGACTACAACTACGTACCCGAGTCGACCAACGGGCTGGGCAGCCTGGCCGAGCTGGGCGGGCTCCTCTGGATCGACGGCGTGTGCAACTACGGCTCCACCGACGTCTTCGCCGGACTCACCGCGCTGACCACGGCGGGCGGGATCCGCATCGAAGGCGACCGGTACGTGTACGGACCCGTCGGCGGCGGCGAGTCAGGGGGCTGGGTCGTGGATGTCGCGTCCATCGGGTCGTTCCGCGGGTTGGAGGGCCTCACGTCGTTGGGCAGCCTCACCATCACCGAGGCGGTGGTCGACAGCACGGACGGGCTGCAGGGGGTCACGGCGCTGGACAGCCTGGAGGTCCGTCGCGCCGACCTGACCGACCTCGCCGGGTTCGCCGGGCTCGCCGAGGTCACGGGCGACGCTGTGTTCGTGGATCTGTACACCCCGACGAACTTCCTGGGCTTGGAGGCCCTCGGCCGGGTTGGCAGCCTCACCCTCGGCGCCACGAAGAAGTCCTACACCGCCCACGGCAGCTACGCCGAGTTCAGCACCTTCCCGGACTACGAGGGGTTCGACGGGCTCACGGAGGTCACCGGGGACCTCTCGTTCGACGGGTACATGGGGGTGAGGAGCTACGCCGGGTTCGACGCCTTGACCCGAGTGGGCGGCACGCTCGCGTTCGGGCCCGAGGAGGCGCCGCTGGACAGCTTCGGCGCGCTCACCGAGGTCGGCGGGCTCGACCTGCAGACGAGCTACGCGTGGAAGGACTACCTCAGCGGGGACACCGACTGGCGCGCGGGCGCCAGCGCGATCCCCAGCCTCGCCGCGCTCCGGAAGGTCGGCGGCGACCTGGTGATGGAGCACAACCCCACCGCCGATCTCTCCCCGCTCACGACGATCACGTCGATCACCGGAGCCGTGACGATCACCACCAACGAAGGCTTCTCCGACGCGGACGCCGAGGCGCTCGTGGCCGCGATCGGCGCCGCCCACATCGGCGGTGCCGTGACGATCGCCGGGAACACGGGGCCGTAGCCGGCCCTCAGACCCGGCCGAGCGCCGCCTCCGCGCGCAGCGAACACCCGCGCAGCTCCGCGCCTTCGAGGCGGCCAACCAGCGTGACGCGGTCGCCGTCGGCGTGGGGCTCCACCCGCCCCACGTCCTGGGTCTCGATCGCGAGCACGGTGCCGGCGTTCGCGAGGTCCACGAAGCGGAGCACCCCTTCGCCGTCCACGCGGCGACCGGTGAGGGGGTCGGCGGCGTAGACCCGAAGCCACGGTGGCGCGACGAACGTGCCGGGCAGCTCGCCCGCGGCGACCGGATCGGTCCAGAGCTGGGAGGAGAGCTCGGTCATCCCGTACTCGCCGACCACTCGCGGGTTGCCGAGGCGCTCGGGGATCGCCTGGTAGAGCCCAGGCGCGTCCAGCCGCACCCGCCGACCCTTGAAGCCGCCGGTGACCATCACGACGCTGTCGGAGCCGAGCCGCGCGGCGCCGGGGAGCGCGAACAGCGCGTCGAGCGCGAAGGCGGTCGTGGCGAGGAAGACCGGCCCCGGCACCTGGAGCCGCGCCCAAGCGTCTGTGGAGACCGCGCCATCCCGGAAGCAAGGCTCCACAGCGCCGAGCCGCCGGAGCATGTGCGCCAGGGAGCTGTCGGCTTCGTCCGGGCACAACGAGACGATGCGCTCCGGGAGCGCGGGCACCCGCGCCCGCGCCTGGCGCACGGTCCCGGCGTCGTAGAGCCGGGTGTCGCGCGCCCGGTGGGCCCCACGGACCTGGCCCGTCGTGCCGCTGGTGCGGAAGGTGACGTCGCCCGGGAGGGGAGGTTGGGGGCCGAGATCGAGCTCCTTGAAGAGCGCGACGGGGACCGCGGGGAGCTCGTCCCAACGGGTCGGACGCTCGTCGCCGAACATCGCGGCCAGCGCCGGGCTGGCGGTGAGCTGGGCGGCGTAGGCTTCGCGGGCGAGGGCATCGAAGTCGCCGCCGCCACCCTCGATGAACTGCCGCAGCCGCTCCGTCAGCGACACTGCAGCACCTCGTCGAGCGCCCGGACGAAGCCGCTCGCCTGCGCCTCGGTGAGCACGTAGGGCGGGGTGAGCCCCAGGGCCTCCGCGTGCTCGCCGCAAGGGAGCACGAGGTATCCGCGATCGAGCAAGCCTTTCGTCACTGCGAGGCTGTCCGCCACGTGCACGCCGAGCATCATCCCCGCGCCCGTGACCGCCGTGACGCCCGGAACCGCGCGCAGCGACTCGGCGAGCTGCTCGCCGCGCTTCACCACGTCGGCGAGCATCCAGTCGATCTCGGGGAGGGCGGCCAACGCCGCCGCGCAGCCGACCGGGTGGCCGAGGAAGGTCTGGGTGTGGATGGCGGCGCCGGTGCTCGCACCCCAGGCGTCCATCGCCGCGGCGGTGCCGAGGCAGGCGGAGACGGGGAAGCCGCCGCCGAGCGCCTTCCCGAGGCAGAGCAGGTCTGGCCGCAGGTCGGTGGCCAGGAACGTGCCGGTGCGCCCACAGCCCGAGTAGACCTCGTCGTGGATCACCAGCGCCCCGGCCGCCCGGGCTCGTTCGTGCAGTCGGGCGAGCCAGCCCGCCGGGGGCACGCGCATGCCGCCGCGGCCTTGGATCGGCTCCACCAGGACCGCCGCGAACCCGCTGAGATCGGGGAGCTCGCCGCCGTAGGGCGCCCACTCCACGTGCGTGCCGAGGAGCCCCGCGAACGGCGCGCGCATCATGGAGCGGAGGTAGCCGAGGCTCGCGAGCGGACCGAAGGCGAGGCCGTGGTAGCCGCCGTCGAACGCGAGGATGCGGCTTCGGCCCGTCGCGACGACGGCGGTCTTCACCGCAGCGTCGATGGTGTCGGAGCCGGAAGTGCCCAGGATCACCCTGTCCATCCCGGTGCGCGCCGCGAGCGCCTCCATCAGCTCGATGCGCCGCGGGTCGGGGAAGGCGTCGCCCATCGCGTGGATGAGCGTCTCCACCTGACCGTGCACTGCGGCGACCACGCGGGGGTTGCGGTGGCCGACCGCGCAGACGCCGAAACCGGCGGTGAGGTCCACGAAGACGTTGCCGTCGGCGTCCATCACGTTGGCGCCGATCGCCTCCGCCCACACGATGGGGTCGGTGTCGGCGGCGCCGATCTGGGCGGCGCGGCGGGCACGCCGCGCGGTGATCGCTGGGCATTCCCGCGCCGCGAGGCGATCGACCCAGCCGCGGCTGGACGGGCCGGGGAGGGTCGTGGTGACGCGAGGAAGGTCGGCGCCGTTCATGGCGCGGGGCTAACCGGGGCCGCGCCGTTCTCCAGGGCCCAGGCGTCGGTCTCCGGGGGGGAGGGGAGCGCGTCCGTGAGATCGGGGAAGGCGTCGGCGGCGTCCACGCGGAAGAAGTGGAGGCCGGGCTCGGCCTCCACGGCGGCGCGGAAGTGGGCGCGGGCCGCGGAGGGCGCGCCGCCCGAGAGCACGCTCACGCGGGCGGCGGCCCACTCGCGGAGCGCCGGCTCGACCGTCGGCGCGGTCGAAGCGGCGACCTCGAGGAGCGGGGCAGCGTCCTCCAGATCGAGCGCAGCGCCGGCGCCGCGAAGCTCCACCCAGCGGACCACGTGGGCGGCGCCGTAGACGAGGCACTGGGCGGGCATGTGCGCGGCGGTGAGCACCTCGGTCGTGAGCCGGTCGCCCTGATGGGCGAGCCAGTCGGCGAGCGCGGGGTCGGCGGCGATGCAGGCGAGGGCCTCCTGGCGGCCGGCTTCGTGCCAGGTCGAGGCGTTCGCCGGGTCGATCAGCGCGCGGGACCACTCCACCCGGGCGAGCCTCCAGAGCACCTCCCCGGAGTCAGGGCGCTGCGCGAGGAGCGCCCGGTAGGCCCGCTCAGCTTCGTCCACGCTGCCGGTCTCCGCGCGCGCCGCCCAGCGCAGGTCCGCGGCGGCGAGCGCGGTGGCGAAGGGATCGTGTTCGCCGGTGCGGTGGCCGATGCAGGCGGTCAGCGCGAAAAGCGCGAGCAGGAGCGGACGGCGAGGGACCACGAACGCCGTTATCGCGGCGCCGAGGCCCGAGCGCGCTTGGGGGCCCCCGTGGCGCGCGCCGACGCCTGTCCTGGCTCGCGAGGGTGGAGGAGGGGCGGGAGGTGGGACCCCCCTTACTTCTGCCCTGCGTACGCGGACTCGGCGGTGTCCTCCCAGCCGTCCCGCGAGTAGCCGCAGGCTTCGGATTCCCGGGCGAGAATCTTGGGGATCTGGTGGTGGTCGATCACGTCGGTCGGGTAGCTGTAGGGGAGCGCCTCGGCCTTCTTCAGCCACACGCGCCCTTCCGCCTTCGCCGCTTCGTCGTCCTGCTTGTAGCCCTTGCAGAGCAGCGCGACGCCGAGCTCCTTCTGTGCCTCCAACCTACCGGGATCGTCGGCGACCATGAGCCGGAAGTAGTGCACGGACTGGTCGATGTCGCCGCGGGTGCCGGAGATCCACTTCATCGCCAGCCAGTCGGGGCAGAGGCGGTAGAACTGGCCAAGGGCGTTGTAGAGGTCGCCCGGAAAGGACGAAATCCCCGACTCCATCCGGTACTTCGTCTTCTTCGAGAGCGCGACCATCCACAGGTGCTCGATGTCGTCCGCCGTGCTCAGCTGCGAGAGGATGCCCGAGGCGGTGGCGATGCGGCCCATGGCGACGCCCTCCCAGAGCCAACCTTCGCCGTTCTCCGGGTCGATCTCCCGGGCGTGGTGGGCGAGCGTCTGGGCGCGCGTGTACATCGGCATCCGCTCCTTGTCGGGAACGGACTGGGCGAGCACCTCGCCTTTTTCGTAGAGCGCGCGGGAGAGCCGCCAGAGGGCCTCCGCGTCGTCGGGGTGGGTCGCGACGTAGCTTTCGAGGGTCTTGAGCACCCCTTCGAGGTCCCCCGCGTTGGCGAGCCGCTCGGACTCCTCCACTTCGGGCGTGAGCGCGAACGCAAATCCAACCGCTGCGAGCAGCATCATCGGGGGGGCTCCTGCGGGCGAGGTAGCGCATCGGGGGCGGGATCGCAATCCAGGTGCGTTATCCAACCCCGTGCCGTTCCTCCGCCGCGTCCTGCTCACGTCCGCGCTCCCGATCCTCGGGGCGGTCGCGGCGCCGAGCTGGGCGGCCTCGCCCCCCGACGCGCAGGCGTCGGCGCCAACGGCTTCGTCGCCGCCCGCGCCGGTGCCCGCGCCGCCGGCCGCATCCCCGCCCCCGGCGCCGTCCGCACCGGGCGCGCCCAGCGCCGCCTCCACGGTCCACTCCGTCGACGAGGCCCAGCTCGCGTCGTTGCTCGCCAACCCCACGGCCGGTCCGCTCGTCGTCGCGTTCTTCGCCACCTGGTGCGCGCCCTGCGCCCGCGAGCTCCCCGAGCTCCAACGGCTCGTCGACGGCGCCCCGGGCGTCTCCACCCTCCTCGTCTCCCTCGACGACGCCAAGGAGGGTCCCCGGGTCGAACGATTCGCGGTCGAGCACGGCCTCACCTTGCCGATTGCCCACCTCGTCGTCGCGGATCCCGGCGCGGCCGTCGCGCGCCTCGTGCCCGGGTGGCCGGACCGGATCCCGGTGGTGGTTGTCCTCAATCCTGGCGGGGCCGAGCGGGCGCGGTTTGTCGGCGCCCTCCGGGGCGTGGAGCTGCTCACCGCCCTGACCGTTCGGGACAGCCCGCCCGCCTCCCCGTGATTGCGTTCCCCCCCGCGTGCCTTTAGGTTGATCGGAATGGGCAAGGTGATCGGCATCGACCTCGGCACGACCAACTCGGTCGTGGCCTTCATGGATCGGCGTGAGCCGAGGG
This sequence comes from uncultured Pseudomonadota bacterium, assembly GCA_903921785.1. GTDB lineage: Bacteria > Myxococcota_A > UBA796 > UBA796 > SXON01 > SXON01. Next base: position 6,540 of record CAIXRH010000190.1, on the reverse strand, counting down.
TGATCATCAACGAAGAGGGCGGTCGGGTCACCCCTTCGGTCGTGGGCTTCTCCAAGGCGGGTGAGCGATTCGTCGGCGACATCGCCAAGCGACAGATGCTCATCTATCCAGATGCCACCTTGCATTCGGTGAAGCGCTTCATGGGCAAGCGCTACCGGGAAGCGGCGAGGGACATCCCGCTGGTGAACTACGAGGTGGCGGAAGCGCGGAACGGCGATGTGGCGATCAAGGTCGGCGGGCGGCTGTACAGCCCGCCCGAGATCAGCGCGATGATCCTCCAGAAGCTCAAGCGCAGCGCGGAGGACTTTCTCGGCGAGCCGGTCACCGAGGCGATCATCACCGTCCCCGCCCACTTCAACGACCGCCAGCGACAGGCCACGAAGGACGCCGGCACCATCGCGGGGCTCAACGTCCTGCGCATCATCAACGAGCCGACGGCGGCCGCCCTGGCGTACGTGCACGATCGCCGCAAGAACGCCACGATCGCGGTGTACGACTTCGGCGGTGGCACGTTCGACATCTCGATCGTCCACATCGACCGGGAGGTCGGCGAGGTGCGCGCCACCCGCGGCAACAACGCCCTCGGCGGCGCCGACATCGACCGGGTCCTGGTGGACTGGCTTCTGGATCAGTTCCGCCTCGAGCACAACGTCGACGTGTCGGGGGACAAGATCGTCCGCCAACGCCTCAGGGACGCCGCGGAGCGCGCCAAGATCGAGCTCTCCACGACGTCGGAGACCGAGATCCACCTCCCGTTCCTCACCGCCGATGCGTCCGGGCCGCGCCACCTGCAGGTCACCCTCACCCGCGCCCAGTTCGAGGCGTTGGCCCAGCCGCTCTTCGAGAAGACGATCGACGAGTGCCGGAAGGTGATGACCGAGGCCGACCTCACCCTCGACGACGTGGACGAGGTGGTGATGGTCGGCGGCTCCAGCCGCATCCCCCGGGTGAAGGAGCTGGTGAAGGAGTTCTTCAAGCGCCCGCTCAACCACGCCTTCAACCCCGATGAAGTGGTGGCGATCGGCGCCGCGATCCAGGCCGGCGTGCTCGAAGGCGAGGTGAAGTCGGTCACCCTGCTCGACGTCACCAACCTCTCCCTCGGCATCGAGGTGGAGGGGCGCCGCTTCGCCAAGCTCATCCCCAAGAACACCACGATCCCGGCGCAGAAGGTGCAGCTGGTGAGCACCGTGGTCGACAACCAGCGCGCGGTGAAGATCCACGTGCTCCAAGGCGAGAGCAACCTCGCCACCGAGAACGTTTCCCTCGGCGAATTCGAGCTCGTCGGCATCGATGCGTCGCCGCGGGGCGTGCCGCGCATCGAGGTGAAGTTCGCGATCGACGCGAGCGGCATCGTCAACGTCACCGCGCGGGACGGGCGCGGCGTGCAGAACCAGATCACCATCCGCGCGCCCGCCGGGCTCACCAAGCTGGAGATCGAAGAGGCGCGCGCCGAAGCGGTCGCCCACGAGGTCAAGCACGACGCCGCCGCGGAGTCTCGTGAGCTGCGCTTCGCGGTGGAGAAGCAGATCGTCGCGTTGGAGACCCTGGTGCGCGAGCACAAGGCGGTGCTCCACAAGCAGGACGTCGCCGAGGCCGAGCAGGCGCTCAAGCGTGGCCGCATGGCCCTCACCAAGAGCACCGACAAGGCCAACCTGGACGACACCTCGAACTACCTCAAGCGGTTCGCCGCGCACCTTCGGGAGAAGGTGGGCGGGGGCATCCAGATCGTCTGAGGCGGGCCGCGGCGGCCTACTTCACGTGGCTGCGCGCCCACTCGTTGGTGAAGTAGGCGTCGCCCTCCTTGGGGCGCATCGGCGAGTCCCGACGGGAGAAGACCTCATCCCGTAGGAAGGAGGCGAGCATCTGCCGACCGGGGAGCCCCTGGTCGAGCCAGCGGGACTTCAGGGCGCGGTAGACCGTGTCTTCGCTGGCGCCCGCCGCGACGCCGGAGATCCGCCGCAAGGACGTGTCGATCCACCCCGCGTTCTCGGCGGTGACGGAGACCTGCGCCTCGGCGAAGAGGTCGGTGAGCCAGTCCAGGTAGCGCGCAGCCATGAGCGGAAACCTCGCCGCGCGCTCATATCGCGTCCGAGGGCGCGCGGCGGGGGTCGCGCGGCTCCTTGACCGTATCAGGGCTCGACGTACAGCGGCCGCAGCTCGTCGCAGCTCAGCTTGTCGGCCCCGTTGTTGCCGGTGAGCTCGTCGTCGGCGGTGGTGCACTCGCCGTTGGCCACGTCGAGCTGACGGAGCTCCAGGGTGAGCCGCTCGTCGTCCCACTGCGCGCGGCAGCGGTCGCCGTAGTCCACGCGAGAGGTCGCGTCGAAGTCTTCCCAGGTGGCGCCCCACTCCGGGAGGCACTCTTCGAGGCGCTGCGCGGTGGTGGCGCACAAGAGGCGACAGGCGTCGCTGGTGCAGCCGAGGACGAGGAGGACCCACACGCGGAGAAGCTAACCGGCCCGGAAACACGAACGGCCCACCCGGAGAGGGTGAGCCGTGCGGAGATGGTGGCCGGGGACGGGATCGAACCGCCGACACGGGGATTTTCAATCCCCTGCTCTACCAGCTGAGCTACCCGGCCGAGAGCCCACGCCATGTATGCGCTGTGCCCGTGGTCGTCAACCCCCGATCAGCCCGGCGCGAGCCGCACCGTCACGTCCGCGACGATCCGGGCCTGGCACGCCAGCCGCTGCCCTTCGTGGTCGAGGAACGGCAGCTCCACGTCGTCGCGCGGGGAGAGTTGGCCTTCAACCACCTCCACCCGGCAGGTATTGCACGCGGCGAAGCCGCCGCAGGCGGCCTCCATCGGCACCCCGTGTGCCTCGGCGACCTCCAGCAACGTCACGCCGGGGGCGGCCTCCGCCTCCAGCCCACGATCGACGAAGCGGATGCGCACTCAGACGTCGAAGCTGGTCCCGCAGCCGCAGGTGCGCTTCACGTTGGGGTTCTCCACGTGGAAGCCGGCGCCGATGAGCTCGTCGCGGTAGTCGACCACCGAGTTCTCCAGGTACGCCCGGTGCAGGGGGTTGAGGAAGACCTTCACCCCATCGAACGTGTAGACTTCGTCTTCGGGCTGAGGCGCTTCTTCGAACTCCAGCTGGTAGCTGTAGCCGGAGCAGCCGCCGCCCTGGAGCCCGAACCGGAGGCCGTAGCCCTCCATGTCGTTCTCGGAGAGCATGCGCTTGATCTGCATCACCGCGCCCGGCGTGAGCTGCAGCGGGGTTGCGGAGGGGGCCGCGGTGGGGGCGGGGGTTGCGGTCTGGACGTCCATGGTAGCTCCTGGGGCCAATCTGCCACGGCCCGCGTGCCGTGTCTGTAATCACGGACCCGCGGGGAGGGGAGAGCGTGTCAAAGGGGTGGTGGTCGAGCCCCGCCTTTCCGGGGGCGGACGTCGGCGGTCGGGGTGCCACGGTCGGCGAGCCAGCCGGGGCGGGCGCTCACCTACTCCGGACGGGCGGCGCGCTGCCCGCGGCGGCGCGTCCAGAACGCGAGCGAAGCAAACAACGCGAGGCCCCCGGCCGCGCCGCCGCCGCAGCCGGACTTCGCCGGCGCCGCCGGGAGCCCCCCGGTGGAGCCCCCCTTTCCGGGGCGACAGAGCACCTCGGACCACACCGAGGCGCCGCGGGTCTGGCACTTCTTCGTCCAGCCTTCCTTCTCGCGGGCTTCGCACTCCGGGCGGCCCTGGAAGCTGCCCGAGCAGGTGGTGGCCTCTTCGCCCGGGCCGCACACGCTCTCGGTGCAGGTCTCCACGAAGCCGGGCTCCGGGGCGATGTCGGCGAAGGCGAGCGAGAGGGCGAGCAGCATGAAGGCCTCGAGGAACGGAGGCGCGATAGTACCCCGCGTGACGTTGCCGCGCTGGTTCGTGCCCTACGCGCTCGGGTGCGCCGTGATCGCCGCGTGCGCGCCCCTCGCCGTGTACACCCTCTCGCTCGCGATGTTCGGGGCCTGGCATGTGCACACCGAGCTTGCGTGGGTCCGGGAGCGGTACCGCGGGTCGCTCTCGCGGCTCGTCGTGCCGCTGCTGGGGATCTCGTTGCTTCGCCTCGCCACCTGGGCCGGGAAGGCGCCGAGCTGGAGTGTGGCGGCGGAGCTCGGCTTGGGGCTGGTCCTCGTGCTGCTGGTCGTGTCGCGGCTTCACGACGCGCGGAGCCGCCTCGCGGCCGCGCTCCTCGGGGCGGTGCTGGCTGGCGGGATCGTGTTCGCTCCGGTCCCGACGCTCGTCGGGTTCGCGCTCCTCCACAACCTCACGCCGCTCGGCTTCTTCGCGGACCGCGGCGTGCGGCTACGCACTCCGTTGCTGCTCTTCTTCGGGCTGCCGCTCCTGGTGGCGGCGTTCCCTGTGGTCACGACGTTCGACCCGCTGTCCACCGGGGGCCTCGCGACGCACCTCGGCTCGTACGTGCCGGCGGTGGTGACGGGCGCGGCCGCCGAGCGGCTGTTCGCGGCGGCGGTGGTGGGGCAGTTGCTGCACTACGGCGCGGTGATCGGGGTGATGGGGCGGTGGCGCACGGTGAGGCGCCCGGTCGTCGAGCTTGCCGCCGCTGTGGTGGCCGCCGCGCTCTTCGCCTACTTCGCGAACTCTTTTGGGGACGCGCGTAAGCTCTACGGCTCCGTGGCGGCCGTGCACGCGTGGATCGAGTTCCCGGTCTTGCTCCTCGCCCTCGGGGGGCTCCGTCACCACGTGAGCCAGGCTCCCAGGAGCGCCGACGCGGCGTTGGCGCCCAGCGAGACGACGAGCGCGCGCGAGGGCGGGAGCACGATGCAGTAGAGGGCGGCCTCGACGAGCACTGCCCCGGTCTCCACCACCGCCAAGGTCGGCGCGACGCCGATCCGCGGGTACAACGCCAGGGCCCCGTACCAGACGGCCGGATGCGTGATCAGCGTGCCGGCCGCGGCGACGCCGGCGGCGACGAACGCGCGGTGGCGGCGTTCCGCGGGCGGCACGAGCGCGGCCGTGAGCGCCGGCGCCACCGCGGCCTCGATCCCGATGCTGAGCGCCGAGGCCGCCAGCTCCGTCACGGGCTCACCCGACCCCGAGCGGCCAACCCAACGCATTCCACCCGAGCAAGAGCGCGGTCCACAGCGCGCCCACGGCGACGGCGAACGGCATCTGCGCCGCGAGGAGCGTGCCGAGGCCGACCTTCGGGTCGTACCGGCGGGCGGCGGCGATGACGATCGGCATGTAGGGCATCAGCGGGGTGAGGGGGTTGGTGAACGCGTCCCCGACCCGGTAGGCCGCCTGCGTCATCGCCGGCTCCACCCCGAGGAGGAGGAACATCGGCACGAAGAGCGGCGCCATGAGCGCCCACTTCGCGCTGGCGCTCACCAGGAGCAGGTTGAGCACGGCCGAGAGCACGACGAACGCGAAGAGCAGTCCAGTGGCGCCGAGGTGGAGCGCCGCCAGCGCCTCGGCCCCGCGCACGGCGCTCACCACCCCGAGGTTCGACCAGTTGAACCACGCGACGAACTGCGCCGCGAAGAACGCGAGCACGATGTACCCGCCCATGCCGCCCGCCGCTTCGGAGGCCAGCCGAGCGGCGTCCGCCGTGGATCGGACCTTGCCCGCGTCCACGGCGTACACCAGCCCCGGAACGAGCGCGGCCACCGCCACCATCGGGACGATACTGTCGTAGACCGGCGTCCAGCTCCCATCGTCGGCGCGGAGGATGAACCGCGCGATCAGGGCGAGCAGGGCGAGGGTGGCGGCGAGCGCGAGGAGCGCCGGACCGAGCCGCGCCTCAACGGCCACCTCCTCGGCCTCCGGCGGGGCGCTCCACGGGCCGAAGCGCCGCTCCACCGCCGGGGCCACCAGCGCGCCGCCGAGCGTGACCACACCCACGCTCGCCGCGTTGAAGAACCAGTTGCACGTCGCCGCGACGTGCGCGTCGGAGCGCACCAGCCGCGCCGCGCTCTCGGTGAGCCCGGCGAGCAGCGGGTCGAGCGCGGTGACGAGGAGGTTGGCGCCGTAGCCGCCGCTCACCGCCGCGTAGGCGATGGTGAGGCCCGCGAGGGGGTGCCGTCCGGCCCGCGCCCAGAGCACGGCGCCGAGCGGCACGAAGACCACGAAGCTGGCGTCCGACGCCAGCGCCGCGTTGGCGCACACGAACAGCATCGCCACGGTGAGCGCTGCGGGCGGGACACGGCGCACCGCCTGCCCGAGCCCGGCGGCGATGAACCCGCTCCGCTCGGCCACGCCAATGCCCATCACCGCGACCAGCACCCCGCCAAGCGGGGGGAACGCCGCGAAGTTCTTCACCGCGTCCGTCCACATCCGCCGGAGCGGCGCGGCCTCCATCAGGCTCTGCACCGCCACCGGCTCGTGGGTGAGCGGGTGGGTCACGGTGACGCCCGCGAGCGCCGCGGAGACCGCGACGACGATCAGCGCGACCAGCATGAACAAAACGGCGGGGTCGGGGAGCCGGTTGCCGAGCGCCTCCAGCGCTGCGAGCGGGCCGCCCCGCCGCACCTACTTCGGCGCCGGGGCGGGAGGCGCGCCCGGGGCGGGGGCTGCCGCAGGCGCGGGGCCTCCCGCGGGGGCGGCGC
>CAIXRH010000189.1 GCA_903921785.1 uncultured Pseudomonadota bacterium | reverse complement strand
GGAGCCCACGCCGGCGTGATCGTGCTCGCCCGCGGTTGGGACCGCGTAGCGCCACTCGTCCCGGTCGTCACCAGACTTCTAAAGCTTCAACCAGCATGATCTGAGAAGCGATCAGTGCTCAGAGCGTGGTCCCTGCGGCGCGGTTCGGCCAGTCCGCGGCGCTGGCAGGGGACGTCGACGGCGACGGCACGCTCGACATCGCCTTGGGCGGGCCGTCGTACTCTGCCGAAGCCCAGGATGGCGGCGGCGGCACGCTCATTCCCGTCCCCCGCTGACCTGCGTCAGGGACCGACCAGCCTGACGTAGACGTTCCGATCCGCGTCGTCCCGGTATACATCATTGAGGAACTCCACGGCGAGACGACGTGGTCCCGAGGCGTCACAAGCCGGAAGCGCGAAGGTGGTCGGCGCGGGAACGCTCAGATCGAGGGCAGCGCCACACTCGGGAATCCATCGGAGGCGGACCTTTGCGCCCTCGTCACCGGGGTCGTCGACGTCCAGGGCGGCGCGGACCGAAGCCCACACGCGGTCGTCCACCGCCTGCGAGACCAGCTCGCCGTTGGCGTACATCGCCCAACCCCGCGTAGGTTCGTACTGGTCGGTGCCGTTCCCACCGAAGAGCAACCAACCGGGACCGTCCGCTGCGAGTCGCGGCGCCCGTCCGACCTCCGCGAGTGCCCCGTCTGAGTCCCCGCTGGCGAGGAGGGCGCGCCCGAGGTGCCAGTGCAGCCAGTCTTGGGAGGGGAAACGTTGCACCAACTCCGTCCAGCGGCGAGTGACCACGGTCGCACTCGGCTCACCACCCGGTCGACACCGCCAGATCAAGTTCGGCGTTGTCGAGGGGGTTACCTCCGGCATCAACTCGACCAGCCACCGGTCCGCCGTCTCTGAACCGTCTTCGGCCAGCCCGTACCGGATGCACCAGATGTCGTCCGGATCGTCGTACCGGGCGCGCAGCGCGGAGGTCATGGTCTTGTTCGGGTTGGCGATCACCTCCGCCGTCTCCCGGTCCGTCAGCCCGGTGTTGTCCCAGATTCGCACGTCGGTGAGGTTGCCTGGAAGCCCGACGTCTGAGATCGCCGCGCCCGAACCCTCCGGAATGCGTCCGACAAGGAACGCGGTCTCCTCCAGCAACGGCACCGACCACGGGGCGGTGACCGCGTCACTGGGATGGTGAAGGAAGTACCGATCGCGCAGGCCGGAGGTCACCAGAGCGGGGTCGCCGACGCGCCCCATTCGCGACGGTTCCCACATGAATGAGGCGGCCAGGAGTGGGGGCATCACTAGCCGCCAGGCCGGATGGACCGTCGCCCGCTCCTCGCCCGACCGCCAGGCGGCGATGCCCGATGCCATCAGGCCCGGGAGCAGGAATCGCGCGTTGCCCATCCAGTCCCCGCCTGCACGAACCAGCAACAACGTCTGGATGGCGAGCGGGACCCAGGCCCAGCCGCTTCCGCCGGACCGGTGCACGAACAGCACTAGCAGGATGCCGCTCGCCGAGAGCAACTCGCGGATGGCCTCGGTCACGCCTGGCCCATCGACAGCGGGGTGGACGGCCGCGAGCTTGACCAGGAACGGCGTCGGCAAGACCGCGCCGAAGTAGGCGATCCGGGTCGCGTGGTAGACGAGGAGGAGCCCGAGCGCCATGGTAGCGAGCGCCTCCGGACGGCCTCGCCCCGGGCCGAGCCGCAGGCGCCGTAGCAGAGACACCGCGAGCCAGGCCATGCCTTCGGGCCGGACCAACGAGTACGCCGCGAGGATCACCGTCCCCCGACCCCAGGCGCGGCGGTCCCCCACGGCGTTTGTCCACCCAACGGCCCCGAGAACTGCGGCAAACGCGGTCTCCATCCCTGCGGTGGACCAGAACTGAAGCGGCTGCCAGCACGCCAACGCCACCAGGAACCAACCTCGCCCTCGACCGCGAACCACCTGGTTCACCCAGGCGAGGAGCGAGAGGGTCGCGGCGAACGAGAATGCGCGGGCGAACACGCTCAGGTCGAGCCCAGCCCAGGCCGCCAACCCCATCAGCCCGAGGTGTAGGGTGCTGGAGTAGCCCTCCACTCGCTCCCCGGTGTTCCACGTGATCTCCCCGGCCGCGACGAGCCGATGCGCATACGCGAAGACGATGAACGGGTCGTCGATCTGTCCGGGCACGTAGGGGAGGGCCCCCCACGTGAGCAGGATCACGGCGGCGACCGGCGCGAGCCAGTGCAGCGAAAACCGTGACGCGATCGACCGGAGCATGAGCGGGGTGGAATCTGCCACGGTCGGTCGCGACGCGCCACGCGGCGTGCGTCGGCTCCGCATGTCCCCCCGGGATACGCCCCGCCCCTCGGAGCCGCCATGGACGCCTACATCCTCTCGCTGCTGCACTTCAACATCCAGTACTGCGCAGGCGGCACCGAAGGGCTGATCCAGGACTTCCCCAACGACGACGCGAGCGTGCAGGACCAGACCGTCGTCGAGTCATTCGACCCGGTTTTGGCGATGCTCGAAGCGCACCCGTCGTGGCACATGGACTTCGAGATGCAAGCCTATATGGTGGAGATTCTCGCGGAGCGGCACCCGGAGAGCCTGCGTCGCCTCCGCGCGCTCGCCGAGTCCGGGCAGATCGAGATCGTCAGCTTCCACTACTCGGACCAGCTGTTCACCGCCTTCCCCTGGCGCGACCAGCAGAAGTCGCTGGAGCTCACCCAGGCGGTGTTTGCGGCGAACAACCTACCGCTCTCCGACGTGGTCTTCACTCAGGAGGGTCAGTTCGGCGAAGGCATGCTCGACCGCATGCCGGAGTACGGCTACCACACCGCCGTCCTTCCCCACAACCTCGCGCAGGCCGTCTGGGGCGCGGACAGCCCTCAGTCAACCTGGCGTTACCGCGACGACGTGCGGGTGATCATCGGGGGCAGCGGCTACGCCACCGACACCTACACGGTGAACTGGCACTTCCTCGACGACGGGGAGCTCTACGCCACCGACCGGATGAACTGCTACCTCGGCTCCTCCTTCGTGGAGGACCCCGAGGCGATGGCGGAGCACGCCGCAGAGCTCCAGGCCCAGGAGGATGCGGGCGCGAAGATCGCCACCATCGGCGAGTTCATGGCCGCCCATGGAGACGATCTCGCCGATCCGATGCCCCCGATGGTCGACGGTACCTGGCAGCCGGACAACACGGACAACCTCGGGCTGTGGATGGGCGGCATGGGCCTCTTCGGGGTCGACGAGGACGAGCTGGTCCGGACGCTCAACGCTCGCGCCGGTCACCAGCTCCGGGCCGCGGAGCTCGTCGATGGTGCCGACGCGGACCTCGTCGAAGAAGGCTGGCGGGACCTGCTGCTCGGCGAGGTGAGCGACGCCTCGGGCTGGAACCCGCTCGCGGTGGAGGTCGCCTACGGGAAGGACTACTCCACCTCGGCCTACGAAGCGGCCACCGCCGCGATCGCGCCCGCCTGCGCGGACGGCGACGATTGGCTCCACGTGAACCTCGCCACCGGCGAGGTCACGCCCAACGGCGTCGCCCCCATCGGCGGCGGCGATCCCGCGACCGCCCCGTTCGCGCTCACGTTCCCGTCGCGCCCCGGAACGGCCACCTGGACGACGACCGCCGACGCCGATGTGCTGGCCCTGGAAGTCGACCTCGACGCCGGCGCCGACCCCGTGGACGTCGTCTTCCCCTGGGACGCCCTCAGCATCTCCACGATCCCCTCGCTGTCCGAGACCATGCGCGAGATTCCCGCCGACCAGGTCGCGCTCGATCCCATTGGCCTCCCGCTCGCCCTCGGCGTCTTCCGGGTCTCCGAGGGAGTCTGGGCGATCAAGCAGACGGAGTCCACCCACCTCGCCGGCCTCTTCTCCCGCTCCGGCGGCACGATCACGTTCCACGACGAGACCGGCACGGCCGACGCCCGGATCCAGCAGTACAGGGTGGTGCTGGGCGACGCCGCTCGGGCCACTGAGGTGGCGCTGTCGCTCAACGACGCCCCCGAGGTGGACCTGGCGTGCCCCCCCGGTGACGCCTCCGCCGACCTGCCGTGCGGCTGCCAGACGGGGAGCCCCGCCTCGGCGGCGACGGCCGTCGTTTTCGGCGCGTTGCTCCTCGCTCGACGCCGTTCCCGCTAGGTGAAGCTCTTCTTGTCTCCGTAGCGCATGGCGCGGCTGGCCGCGCCGTGCTCCATCGCCATCAGCGCTTCGCGGGCGAGCTTCTCCACGATCTCGTGGTGGGTGAGGCCCTTCGCCCGCAGCGCGGCGTAGCCGGCCGCGGCCTCCCCATGGCTCTCCGTGGAACCCGCACGCTCGTGCACCGCCCCTGCGGCGCCGGTGGGGGCCCCTCCGGGCTCGGCGGTGTGCGCGGCCTCGTGCATCTCGTGCCCGCCGGTGCGCGCGCGGTGCAGCACCATGCTCTCCACCGCGCGGGCGGAGGCCTCTTCGTGGTCGTGCCCGCTGTTGGCCCCGACGCCGCCGGAGTTCTCGAGATGGAACTGCTCGTGGGCGTACAGCGCCTGATCTTCGGGCTTGTTGGGGTCGAAGTCGTCGGAGACGATGATGCTGCGATCCACGGTCATCGCGCGGGCGTTGACCGCCTTCAAGCTCCGGGAGGCCAGCTCACCGGAGTAGACTTCTCCACCACCCGGCATCTGGCGACGGTTCAGGCCCGGCTTCTCCACCCGACTGGCGAGACGATCGATCGTCGAACCGCGTGAATTGGCCATGGCTGCTCCGGGAACGAGTATAGCGTGCCTGCGGTCCCCGTGACGCGTGCTATGGTGGAGAGGATGCGCTGGACCGGACTGCTGCTCTCCGCCGTGGTGGCGTGCTCCACCGCGACGGACACGGGCGATGGGCTCGTCCCTACGCCACAAGATCGCGATGGCGACGGGGTGCAGAACACCGACGACTGCGAGCCCGACAACGCCACCGTCGCCCCCGGCCTGGCCGATCCCTGCGACGGAGTGGACAACGATTGCGACGGCGAGGTCGACGAAGAAGCCGACGCCTTCACCGTCTACCGGGACCAGGACGGCGACGGCTACGGCGACCCCGCCACCACCGAGCAGGACTGCGCCGTGCGCGCCGGCTGGACGCTCGATTCCACCGATTGTGGCGCCACCGACCCCGACATCTACCCGGGCGCGCCCGAGTATTGCGACGAGAAGGACCACGACTGCGACGGGGTGACCCTGGAGGGCGACAGCCTCGACATGGTGCTCTGGTGGAACGACCTGGACGGAGACGGCTTCGGCTCCGGCCTCCCCGGCCTCGCCTGCGTCCCCACCGCCGGACAGGTCGGCAACGGCGACGACTGCGACGACAGCCGCTCCGACGTCTCCCCGCGCGCCCCCGAGGTGTGCGACCCGCTCAATGTGGACGAAGATTGTGATCTTCTCCCCGACGACCTCGACGATTGGGTCGCCGGCGGCACCCAGTGGTACCCCGACATGGACGGCGACGGTTGGGGGGCCCCGGTCGAGCCGGTCTGGACCTGCGATCCGCCCCAGGACTACGTCGCCACCACCCTCGACTGCGACGACGCCGACCCGCTCACCCACCCTGACGCCATCGAGGTCTGCGACGGCAAGGACGACGACTGCGACGGGACCGTGGATGTCGACGCGACCGACGCCAGCACCTGGTACCTCGACCTCGACGCCGACGGCTGGGGCGAAGACGGCGTGACGGTTGACGCGTGCGATCTCCCCGCTGGCTACGCCCAATACGGCGGAGACTGCGAGGACCACAACAACACCATCCACCCCGGGGTGGACGAGAGCGTCGCCTGCGAGACCGGACAGGACCTCAACTGCGACGGCTTCACCGGGACGACCGACCACGACGGGGACGGCCTCGCCGCATGCGACGAGTGTGACGACGGCGACCCCGACGCGCATCCTGGCGCGACCGAGGTCTGCAACGACAAGGACGATGATTGCGACGGCACGATCGACGTCAACGCGGTGGACGGCACCCTGTGGTACGCCGACGGCGACTCCGACGGTTTTGGGGACGCGGCTTCCCCGATGAACGCCTGCGACGAGCCCCCCGGCTACGTCGCTGACAGTACCGATTGCGACGACACCGCCCGCAGTACCTACCCGGGCGCCCCGGAGAATTGCGCTACCGCGGCCGACGACAGCTGCGATGGTGTCACCAACGAGGTGGACGCGATCGCCTGCACCGACTGGTACTTCGACGCCGACGGCGACGGCTACGGCGGCGCCTCCGTCTGCGCGTGCGACGCCTATGGCATCTACACCCTCGCCCTCGGCGACGACTGCTCCGACGCGGACACCGCGATCTACCCGGGCGCCCTCGAGGTTTGCGGCGACAGCATCGATCAGGACTGCGACGGGCTGGACGACGGCTGCACCTTCACCGACGGCGACGGGATCCTCATCGGTCGGGACTCACTCGGTGCGTTCGGGTCGAGCGTGGGCGGCGTCGGCGATGTCGACGGCGACGGGATCGACGACCTCGCGATCGGCGGGATCGACGAGCCGAACCTCGTCCCCGTGGCCTCGGGTGCGGTGATGATTGTGTCGGGCCCCACCACCGGCTCGATCACGGTGAACCGCCCCTACGCCTACCTTTATGGAGAGACCTTCGGGGACGATGCGGGCGCCGCCGTCTCCGGCCCGATGGACCTCGACGGCGACGGCGTGCCGGAGCTCCTCATCGGCGCGCCCGGCCATGACACCGCCGCGCGCAACAGCGGCAGGGTGTATCTGGCGGAGCTCACCGCGGGGCTCAGTGAGCTGGCGACTGTCTCCCTGTGGCAGGCGGATGGCCTCTACGACTACGACGAGCTTGGCAGCAGCGTGCTCCTCGGCGCCGACCTCGACAACGACCATCGGAAGGAGGCGGTGCTTGGTGCCCCCGGCAACGATGACGAGGGCGCCGAGAGCGGCGCGGTGTACCTCTTCGAGATGCCGCTCTCCGGCGGGGTGGACGTGTCCGCCGCTGCCGTCACCATCCGCGGGGACGTACACGATCGCCTCTCCGTCTTGCCGCCGCGCGCGGCGGACATCGACGGAGACGGCGTGGACGACCTGGTCGTCGGCGGCTGGGGCATGGAGGGGGACGACCATGTGTCCGGCGGGGTCGCCGTCTTCCTCGGGCCGATCCGCAGCGACCGGTACGTCGCGTCGGCCGACGCGATCTTCCGCGGCGAAGCGACCGATGACCTCACCGGCAGCGTGCTGGACGTCCGCGACATCGACGGAGACGGCACCGCCGACCTCCTCACCGGCGGCCCCGGTAGCGACAGCACAGGGGTGGACGCCGGCGCCGCCTACCTGGTCCTCGGCCCGCTGGACACGACTGGCGCCCTCTCGGCGGCCGACGCTGTGATCTACGGCGAGGATCCGGGAGACGCGCTCGGATCGGGCGTCGCGGGTGTCGACCTCCTCGGCACCACCCCGTATGCCGTCCTCCTCGGTGCCCCCGGGCGCGACACGGGCGGCTCGGGCACCGGGACCGTCTACCGGTTCAACCACCTCTCCGCCGGCACCTTCTCCGCCGCGGACGCCGACGCCCACTACGACGGCGCCAACGTGGACGCCGCCACGGGCGGCTCGATCGTCAACATCGGGGACACCGACGGCGACGGCTACGACGACGCCGGCATCACCGCCACCGGCTACCTCGACGGCACCGGGCTCGTCGTGGGCGCGGTGTACGTGCTCTGAGTTAGCACGCCGCCATGGTCTGGTTCGTCCTCCTCCTCGCCTGCGCCGACGACACCCCCGTGTGGGCCGTGGAGCACGCCTCCGTGGTGCCCACCGAGACCGGCCTCACCGGCACCCAGACCTGGGAGTTCTTCTCGTCCGACTGGTCGCCCGACCAGGGGGACCAGGGGTACCTCTGCGCGCGGGCCCAGACCGTCGAGGGCACGCTCACCCGTGCCCCGGGATGTCCGGCCTGTCGCGCCGCGTACTCGCTCACCGTCACCGAGCTGGGCGGCGACTGTGCGAGCGGACTTTTGAAGGACCCCGCGTTCGCCGGCCCGGACATCTTCGCGATCGGCGACGTCGCGAGCAATTTCTCGGCCGACGACCCGTACCCGAGCCAGAGCTTCGGCTGGTCGGTCGCCTACGGCGAAGGCGACGTGGTGGATGTGGGGTACGCCTGGCCGGAGGAGCTCGAGTCCGACGGAGAGGCGGCCCCGGGGTGGACGAGCGACCGGCCCTACACCCTGTGGCCGGCGATCGCGTGGGCGCTGTGATCAAGGGCTTGGCATCCGTTGACCCCGGCGCTACGATACGGCCAGGGTTGGCCGGGCCGGACGTCGTGGGGGTTTCCATGCGTACGCTCGTGATCTCATCGTTGGTGCTCCTCTCGGCGTGCACGGACTACGCGGTAAAGGATGGGGCGCCGACTTCTGCGTTCGACACCGCCCAGGAAGACGGCGCTTCCGACAGCGGCGACGTGCAGGACACCGCCCCGGACGACACCTTCGAAGCGACATGGCTCACCCTGGGCGCGGTGGCCCGGGTGGAGGGCGCGCTGGCCGTCGCCGATGGCGCGGTCGCCAACTTCACCCTCGCGGACGCCGACCTGGCGGCCCGCACCTGCGACCCTGTGGTGGGAGAGGGCTTCGTCCCGAGCACCCCACCGTCGCTCGGGGAGGACGCCTCGCTCCAGGTGTGGTGGAGCATGGAAGCGGTGACCGCCTCCGGCTGCACGAAGTGGGACTACAGCGGCGCGATCGGCTTCGGCATCGGCACGCTGGACCCCGAAGTGCGAGCCCGTCTCGGCACCGTCGACCTCGAAGCCGAAGCCGACACCCTCCTCGGCGCCTGGTTCAGCCTCGGCAGCGCCACCGGGAGCGGCCCCTACATCGCGCCCTTCCCCTTCGGATACGCGCGCCTGAGCGACGGTACCGCTGGCGACGGTCTCCTCGCGGACGGTGAGTACACGCTCACCCCGCTTCTGCTCGTCGCCGTCCCCGGGGAATGAACCACGGCCCTCGCGGGCTGGCGTCGATCGAAGGGTGGAGCGGGCGGGGGCCCTCTCCGGTGGCCATCGCGGCCCGCTCCGAGTCGCGTGGGACCGTCGCCCGCTCCGCCCTGCTTCCCGTGCTACCGTGCTCCTTGAGGTGCGGCCGTGGCGGACCTGGTGAACGAGTTGGTGTGGTCCCACTCGCGTTCGAAGGCCTTCGCCGGCTGCAAACGAGCCTATTGGTTCAACTACTACGGGAGTTGGGGCGGTTGGGATGCCGCGGCGCCGACCGACGTCCGCGATGCCTACGTGCAGAAAAAGCTCACCACTCGGGCGATGTGGACTGGCACCGTGGTGCACCAGGTCGCGGAGGATGCGCTGCGGCGGGTGCGGGACGGGGACGCTCCCCGACCGGTCGAGCAGGTGGTCGCGGCGGTGCGCAACCGCGCGCGGAGGGAGATCGCCGAGAGCCTGGATGGCTCCTGGCTCGCCCGTCCCGCGAGGCGGGTGGGCTTCCGGGAGCACTACTACCAGGAAGACGTGCCCCCAGAATCGTGGGAGGCGGCGATCCTGGAGATTGAGCGGCAGGCCCACGTGCTCTGGGAACACCGCCTGTTCCGCCGGCTCCAGGCGGTGCCCGGGCGGATCCGTGAGCTGGAGGACCTCCGCCGCTTCCCGGTGGACGGGGTGGACGTCTACGTGGCCCTCGACGTGCTCGTGGACGACGGCCGCGGCGGCGTGGTCATCCTCGACTGGAAGACCGGCGACAACCACGACGGGGCCGACATCGCGGCGCAGCTCGGCGTCTACGGACTCTACGCCACCCAGCAGCTCGGCGTCCCCGCGGACCGCATCGTGGCGATGCACGTGAACCTCCGCCACGACACCGAGACGCGTCATCCCGTCGGCGCCGCCGAGATCGAGGCCGCGCGCAGCACCATCGCGACCTCCACCGCGTCCATGCGTGAACGTCTGGCGGACGTGGCGGGGAATCTCGCACTCCCGGAGGCCCACCCCCCGCTCCCGGTCGGGGATCCTGCCTGCGCCACGTGCACCTTCCGCGGAATTTGTGGGCGCCGCTGATTGATCAGACCATTTTTTGGTATCCATCCTGGGGCAGCGTTCAGTATGTTGTCGGTGTACCCGCGAGGTCCCGATGTCCATCGCCGTTCCGCTCCGCCTTGTCCCCTGTTTCCCCTCCTCCACCCTCGCGGAGGATGTGGCGGCGCGTGGCGGCCGCTGCTTCGTCGTGCGTCACGCGGGCGTCCCGGCCGACGGTGAGCTGATGTTCGCCATCCCCGGCGTGGCCGGGGTGCGGCAGGTCCTCGTCCCCCGCGGCCTCGGTCGTCCGCTCATCGGGCGCCCCGCGGCCAACGGGTGGATCGTGGAAGGGAGCGGGGAGGCCTGCTCGGCCCGGCGGTGGCTCGCCGTGGGCGGGCTCGCGGCGCGGGTGCGGCCGGTCGGGCTGCCGAAGGGGCCGGCCGTGGCGGTGGCGCCGCTGCGGCGCGGGGGCCCGGCCGCGGGCGCATGGTTGGCGGTGCGGGTCGTCAATCCGGCGCTCACGGCGTGGTCGCTCGCGGATGCGTCGATTCGGAGCGGCGCCGTGGCGGTGGTGGGGCCGCGGGTGATCGAGGTATCTGCTGCCGCGCGGGCCGCGGGCGTGGCGCCGGGCATGTCCGCCCGGTTGGCGGAACGGAAGTGCCCCGGCCTGCGGATGTTGCCGCCGCCGGAGCGCAACCTCATTGAGGCGGCGCGGGCCCTGCTTGAGGCTGAGGTGGGGGACACCCAGCGCCAGCGCGGCGCCCTCTTCGTCCGCCTCTCGGCCACCAGCGTCGCCGAGCTCTTCGCCTTCGCGGAGCAGGTGGCGCTGCGGCTGTGGCAGGAGCTCGGTCTCCGCGCTCGCCTCGCGGTCGCCGCGGAAGCGGGCGCGGCGGTGCGCATCACCCGGCTCCTGGAGGCCGACAGCATGGCGCTGGTGCCGGCCACCGCCTCCGCGGCGTGGCGTCGCCGCGGGGGGCCTTCCCGTCCGGGCGTCGGCGTCGGCCCCTCGTTGGTCGACATCGAGGGCATCGTCGCCAAGGCGCGCGCGCTGGTGGAGCGGGCGCCCGGTCCGGGCGCGCTGCGGGTCGATGCGGGCGGGCGGGCCATCGAGCTCCGCCTCGGCTCGGCCTCCGCCGTCGGCCAGGTGGAGAACGCGCTCCGCGCCCAGGCGCTGCAGCTCGGCGAGGTGCGCACCATGGCGTGGACGGGCGCTGGGCCCGCCCGGCAGCTCCCCCTTCTCGCCTCAGGTTACGGGAAGTGACCCGCCAGTAGGCCCGCGCCGGCGATGTTCCCGCTCTGGATTCCCCTCGCCGACGCGCACCGCCCCGGCTTGTCGTACGCCCGCGTGTCGTCGACGGAGCTTGACGTCACCCTCGCCGCCCCTGAGCTCGGTGCGGCCGTCCGCCCCGGGGAGGACCTCGCCGCGTCCCGCCTGCTCATCGCCGACATGGTGCTCCCGGGCACCACCCTCTCCGTGAACGGCGTCCCCTGCGAGCTGGGCGACCCGTCCGTGCGCCGCGTGGAGGGAGATGGGATTGAGCTCTCGGTCCCCGCCGAATGTCCGGTGGGGCCGATCACCTACACGGCTGGGTTCCTCGCCCGGATGGAGCCGGGGCATCGGCACTACGTGGAGTCGGAGGGCGCGCCGGTGGCGGTGCTCGACCCGTCGTCGTTCACCGCGACGGTGGCCGCCACGCGGCAGCCGCTGGAGGTGGCGGGGCGGTTCGGGCTGCTCGGCGTGGAGCACATCTGGACGGGGTACGACCACCTGCTCTTCCTGTTCGCGCTGCTGCTGGCGGCGCCGTCGTTGCGGGCGATGCTGCTCATCGTCACCGGGTTCACCGTGGCCCACTCGATCACGCTGTCGGCGGCGGCGCTGGGGCTGGTGCACATCTCGCCGGCGTGGGTGGAGCCGGCCATCGCGGCGAGCATCGTCTTCGTGGGGGTCGAGAACTTCTGGCGGCCGCCGCCGGGCCGGCGCACGGCGGTCACGTTCGGGCTTGGGCTGATCCACGGCTTCGGCTTTGCTTCCATGCTCACCGACCTGGGACTGCCCCGGGCGCAGCTGGTCACGGCGCTCGTGTCCTTCAACGGCGGCGTGGAGCTCGGGCAGGGCGCGATCGTCCTCCTGCTGCTGCCGATCCTCCTCCGCCTCCGCCGCTGGCCCAGCTGGGAGCGGAGGTTCGTGCCGGTGCTGTCAGGGTTGGTGGTGATCGCGGGAGCCGTCTGGTTCATGCAGCGGGTGGGCTAGGCCTTCCCCTCGAAGCGGCGCTATCCGCGGCCAGGTCTGCGGGCGCTGGCGGCGCCGTCCGCTGCCGCGGCCGCAGGCGCCACCGACTGCGGCCGGCTAGACCCGCAGATGCTCGCCCGCCCCGCCGCCGCGTTCGTCGCCGTCCTGCTGGCCGGCTGCGCATCGTCCGCCGAGCCGCAACCGGAAGATCCATGCAGCGGCCCCGGAGCGTTGTCCACCTGCCTGGCGCCGACCTTGGCGGATGAAGCGTACATCGACCAGGGCCAACGCTACTTCGACACGTTGGACGCCAGCGCCGACCCTGACAGCGATCCGACCTACGCGGAGCTTGTCGCGCGGTGGGAGTGGCCGCCGTGGCTGCTGCTCACCGGGTACGGTCGGGAGCTCACCCTCGCCGTCGACGAGGTGGTGCTCGCGGCCTTCCCGAGGACCACGGTGCCGGTTCGCGACTGTAGGGTGTTCGGGGAGCAGCCCTTCGCGCGGTGTCGGGTGTCGCTCGACTACGATGGGCAGGGCTGCCCGATCTACGAAGAGTTCACCTTCAACGACGCTGGGGAGATCACCTTCGTGGAGGCGTGGTCCGATCAGCCCGGGAGTCTGCCGATGGACGGGGACGCCGATCCCTGGGCGGAGGAGGAGGACGTGGGGCGGCTCTCCACGCGGATTCCAGGTCTGGGCACGGCAGACGGCCGGATCGACCCGGAAGGGGAGCCGATGCGGACCGCCGCGGAGCGCGACGCCGACGTGGCCGACTTCTCGGCGCGGACCCAGGACTTCTGGGGGGCCTGGAGCGAGGCGTACGACGCCGCTGGCGATGACCTGTTCGCGCGTGGCTGCGGATGGTGAGCGCTCGGTAAGGCGGGAGGCCGGAGGGGGAGAGGCGGTAGTTCCCAAGGGGCTCCGTCGGGGTCGACGTCGGCCGCCGCCGCGACGGGCTGGCGCCGCGGAGCCCGTCGGCAGAGCCCGCCATCGCCCCCTCCGCCCTGCCCTGCCTTCCGGATCATTCGGACCTGAGACCTAAAGCATACAATCTAAGGCCTTTTTCTTCAAGGATAATCCCGCCCTATCACATCCATCCGATCGTTGTCTTGGCCCGCTCAGGCTCGCGGGGCGATGTTGTGGGGGCGCCGCGCAGGGCGGCCTTCAAACCCCAAGGAGCCAACGATGTCCCTCATCAATACCCCGATCAAGCCCTTCCGCGCCAAGGCGTACCACAACGGCCGCTTCGTGGACGTCTCTGACGCCGACGTGAAGGGGAAGTGGGCGATCTACTTCTTCTACCCGGCCGACTTCACCTTCGTGTGCCCGACCGAGCTGGGTGACCTCGCGGACCGCTACGCCGAGCTGCAGGCGATCGGCGTGGAGGTGTACGGCGTCTCCACCGACACCCACTTCACCCACAAGGCCTGGCACGACACCAGCGACACCATCAAGCGCGTCCGCTACCCGATGCTCGGCGACCCCACCGGCACCCTCACCCGCAACTTCGGGGTGATGGTGGAGGAGACCGGCCTCGCCCAGCGCGGCACCTTCCTCGTGGACCCCAACGGGCTGGTGAAGGTCATGGAGATTCACGAAGACGGCATCGGTCGCGACGCCAGTGAGCTGCTGCGCAAGGTGCAGGCCGCGCAGTATGTCGCGACCCATCCCGGCGAGGTCTGCCCCGCGAAGTGGACGCCCGGCGCGGCTACGCTCGCCCCCTCGCTCGACCTCGTCGGCAAGCTCTGAGCCCCGGAGGACCCGACCATGCTCGATCCCAACCTCCAGTCCCAGGTCGCGGCCGCGCTGCAGCGGCTCCAGGCGCCGATCGAGCTGGTCGCCGCCCTCGACGGCTCTTCCGTCGCCAGGGAGCTCCGTACGCTGCTCCAGCAGCTCGCGGCGCTCTCGCCAAAGGTGGCCGTCCGGGAAGACGCTTCGCCCGACGTACGTCGCCCCAGCTTCGGGGTGGCGCGCGCCGGGGAGGCGCCCCGGGTACGCTTCGCCGGCGTGCCGCTCGGTCACGAGTTCACCTCGCTGATCCTCGCGCTCTTGCAGGTGAGCGGCTACCCCCCGAAGGTGGACGAGGCCACGGCGGCCGCGATCCGCGCCCTCCCGGCGGGCCTCCGCTTCGAGACCTGGGTGAGCCTCTCCTGCCACAACTGCCCGGAGGTCGTGCAGGCGCTCAACACGCTCGCGGCGCTCAACCCCGGCATCTCCCACACGATGATCGACGGCGCTGCGTTCGCCGCCGAGGCCGAGTCCCGGAAGCTCATGGGCGTGCCCGCCGTGTTCCTCGACGGACAGCCCTTCGCCCAGGGCCGCGCGACGCTCGAGGAGCTCCTGGCGAAGCTCGACACCGGCGCCGAGGCCCGCGTCGCCGCCGCGCTCGCCGACAAGGCGCCCTACGACGTGCTCGTGGTGGGTGGTGGGCCGGCCGGCGGTTCCGCGGCGATCTACGCCGCCCGCAAGGGGCTCCGTGTGGGCCTCGTCGCCGAACGCTTCGGGGGCCAGGTCGGTGACACCCTCGGCATCGAGAACCTCATCTCGGTGACCTACACCGAGGGCCCGAAGCTGGTGGCCGCGCTCGACGCGCACGTGCGGCAGTACGGGGTGGACGTGACGACAGGTCAGCGGGTCATCCGGCTCGAACCGGCCGAAGGGCCCGGCGCCGTCCACACGGTGCACCTCGCCGGAGGCGCCGTCCTCCGCGGCCGCACCGTGATCCTCGCGACCGGCGCGCGGTGGCGGGAGCTGGGGGTGCCCGGCGAGGCCGAACATCGCACCCGCGGCGTGGCCTTCTGCCCCCACTGCGACGGCCCGCTGTTCAAGGGCAAGCGTGTGGCGGTGGTCGGTGGCGGAAACTCCGGGGTGGAGGCGGCGATCGACCTCGCCGGGGTCGTCGCACACGTCACGCTTTTGGAGTTCGATGCACAGCTTCGCGCCGACGCGGTCTTGCAGACGAAGCTCCGCAGCCTCCCCAACGTCGCCGTGCTCACCTCTGCGCAAACCACGGCGGTGCTCGGCGACGGCGCGCGCGTCACCGGGCTGCGCTGGAAGGGCCGTCGCGACGCGTCGACACATGACCTCGACGTCGCCGGGATCTTCGTGCAGATCGGCCTGCTCCCCCAGACGGACTGGCTCCGCGGCACCCTTGCGCTCTCGCCGCGCGGGGAGATCGAGGTGGACGCGCGCGGGCAGACGTCGGTACCCGGCGTGTTCGCCGCGGGCGACGCCACCACCGTCCCGTTCAAGCAGATCGTCATCGCGATGGGCGACGGCGCGAAGGCCAGCCTCGCGGCGTTCGACCACCTGGTGCGCTCGTCGGGAGCCGCGGCCGCGTAGTCCATACGCCGACGTTGGTCTTGGCTCGCGAGGATGGAGGAGGGCCGGGAGGGGGAACCCCCTCTGCTTGAGGGCACGTCGAAGGAGCGGCGCGGGTGCGCCGGCGTGCTGCCCGGAGCCGTCGGCGGTCGAGGAGCCGCGGGGGCAAGAATGGCGCGTTGGGGCGGCGACGGCCCGCGTCGCGGCGTCCCGTCGCCACGCTCACACCCAGAGCCCCCGCGGCACCCGGTCGAACGTCGCAGCCTCGAACGCTGCCATCGGCCGGATCATCGGCACGTGTCCCTCCCGGGCGACGCGCCCGCCGAGCCCGGGCCAGTCCGCCGTCTCCCAAGCGCGCACCGCGGTGAGTCCGGCGTCGGCGGCGGCGTCGCGCGCGGCGGCCCAGAGCGGGCCGGCCTCGGCAGCATCCGCCACCAGGTCGAGCACCAGGAGCTCGTCGGCGCGCGGATCGAGCGCCCAGACGATCACGGCGTCGCCGAGGCGGGCGCCGCACGTCGGGAGGTTGGGGCGTCCGGCGAGGGCGGCGGAGAGCCGGGCTTCGTCGAGGTGCCAGTGGAGCTGGGCGGCGCTGGGATGGAGGGTGAAGGGCGGC
>CAIXRH010000188.1 GCA_903921785.1 uncultured Pseudomonadota bacterium | reverse complement strand
GGCCGCCGTCACGCCCGCCGCCGAGCCCCGTCCGCTCCCGCCCGTCCCCGCCGGGGGTGATCGCGCGAGCGACGCCGCCACCCAGCTCGGCACGCCCCTCCCCCCGCCGCGGCGCCCGCTCCGCTCCGCACCTCCCGATCCCGGCGCGCCCACGCCCGCGCGAGGCGCAGCCCCCCCTTCGTCCCCGCCGCCCCGCGGCACCGCCCCGAAGAAGGCCGCTCCGCCGAAGAAGAAGTCGCGGATCCTCCGCTGGTTGTCGGCCGGCTTCGCGGGCACCGGGGTGATGCTGGTGCTCCTCGCCGTGCTCGGCGTGGCGGGCGCCTACGGCGTCGCCTGGTACTACGGGCAGGACCTCCCCAGCGTCGAGACGCTCGGCAAGTACCGCCCCCCCACCGTCACCGTGGTCTACGACAACCACGGCGAGCTCATGGGCGAGATCTACGAGAAGCGTCGCTACGTCGTAGAGATCGACGCGATGCCGCACCAGCTCAAGGAGGCGTTCATCTCCGCGGAGGACGCTTCCTTCTACGAGCACGGCGGCATCGACTACATGGGCATCGTGCGCGCCATCGGCCGCAACACCCTGGCCGGCAAGAAGGCCCAGGGCGCCTCCACGATCACCCAGCAGGTCGCGCGGAACTTCCTCCTCACCAGCGAGAAGACGTTCTCCCGGAAGATCAAGGAGGTCCTCCTCGCCTGGCGCATCGAGGAGACCTTCGACAAGGATCACATCCTCTACCTCTACCTCAACCAGATCTACCTGGGCTCCGGGGCGTACGGGGTGGAGGCCGCGGCGCGCGTGTACTTCGGCAAGCACGTCGGGGAGCTCGATCTGGCCGAGTCGGCGATGATCGCCGGCCTCCCGCAGCGCCCCAGCGACTACAGCCCCCACCGCCACTTCGAGAAGGCCAAGGTCCGCCAGCTCTACGTGCTCACCCAGATGGTGGAGAACGGCTACATCACCCAGCCCGAGGCCGACGCCGCCTACGCCGAAGAGCTCCACATCGTCGCCCGGAAGAACGAGTTCCTGGTGAAGGCGCCGTGGTTCACCGAGCACATCCGCCGCTACCTCGTCGAGAAGTACGGCCAGGACAAGGTCTACAACGAGGGCCTCGTCGTCAACGCCACCTGCGATCTCACGCTGCAGCAGGAGGCCCAGAAGGCGGTCACCGGCGGCGTGGGGGACGCCGCGGAGAAGATCGGCGGCTTCCGCGGGCCAATCGAGCACGTCGACGGCGCCGACGTCGACAAGAAGGTCGCCGCCCTCACGGCCAAGGTGGGCGACGTCGTCGAGGGCGACTGGTACACCGCCGTGGTCACCGACGTGCAGAAGAAGCACGCCATCGTGGACATGGGCGGGGTCAAGGGGATCATCCCGCTCTCCTGGACCACCTGGGCGTGGCCGACCGACAGCGAGAACCCCGCGCACGGCCACCGGGTGGACGACCTCAACAAGTCCCTGAAGGTGGGCGACGTCATCACGGTGGAGGTGGAAGCGGAAGACTTCCACAAGACCGACGCGCTCGCCAAGTACACCGACGCCGGGGAAGGCCCGTACATGGCGGTGAGCCTCTTCCAGGAGCCCGACGTGCAGGGCGCCCTGTGGAGCTACCGGCTCTCCGACGGCGCCGTGCTCGCGATGGTCGGCGGGGTGAACTTCCAGGACACCCAGTTCAACCGCGCCACACAGGCGCAGCGGCAGGTGGGGAGCACGTTCAAGCCGATCGTCTATGCGGCGGCGATCGAGTCGAAGAAGTTCACCACCGGCACCATCGTGCAGGACGCGCCGCTGGTCTTCAGCACCCTGCACAACCAGCTCTGGAAGCCCGCGAATTTTGACACCGACTACATGGGCGACATCACGCTGCGCAAGGCGCTCGCCCTCTCCCGCAACGTGGTCACCGTCCGCGTGCTCGACTCCATCGGGCTCGACCCCGTGCTCACCATGGCCCGGCACCTCGGCATCGAGAGCCACATGGACGTGGACCTGTCCATGGGCCTCGGCTCCGCGTCGTTGAACATGCCCGAGGTGGCCCGCGCCTACTCGGCGTTCGCCACGGGCGGCCACAAGATCGACCCCCACTACATCGACAAGGTGGTGGACCGCGATGGGGTGGTGCTCGAGAGCTACACCCCGCCCGCGGAGTTCGAGCAGGTGCTGGATCCGTCGGTGGCGCAGATCATGAACTGGCTGCTCATCGAGGTGGCCAGCAACGGCACCGCGGCGAAGGCCCAGAAGCTCGGGCTGCACGTCGCCGGCAAGACCGGGACGACGAATGACAACCGCGACGCGTGGTTCGTGGGCTATACGCCGACCGTGCTCACTGCGGTGTGGGTCGGCTACGACACGCCCAAGTCGCTCGGCGGCCAGGCGACCGGGGGGCACACCGCGCTCCCCATCTGGATGCAGTACATGGAGAAGGCCGTGCCCAAGGACCAGGACCACCCGTTCGCCTCCAGCGGCAGCGTGGTGTACGCCAACATCGACGAGAGCACCGGGCGGCCCTCCGCCAGCGGCCGATCGATGCCGTTCCTGCCGGGCACCGTCCCGGGCGGAGTCGCCGCCGAAGCCGGTCAGGTGACGTCCGAAGACCTGCTCACGACGGAGTGGTGATGCTCTGGCTCCTGCTCCTCGGCTGCTCTACGGACAGCAGCTCCCTCTCGCTCCTCTGTGAGCTCCGCACGCCGGTGCTCACGCCGGCCGAGGCCCGCCCCGGCGAGACCGTGGTGGCCACCACCGGCCCGCTCACCGCCGCGTTCGACACCGCGGTGTCCGTGGGCGGCAGCGCCGCCAAGGTCACCTCGCTCGACCGCACCACCTGCGACGAATGCGACACCTGCCGCGACGCCGCCGGCTGCACCTCGTGCGACGAATGTGCCAGCTGCGCGACCGAGTGTTCCACCTGCGTCGAGACCGTTTCGTTCACCGTGCCCGATCTGGCGCCGGGCGCGACGACGGTCACGGTGACGAACCTCCACGCCGCCTCTCGGGCGGCCGCGCTCACGGTGAGCGCAGCGGCCGACACGGGCGAGGACTCCGGCGCGCTCTGAGCGCCGAAGGAGCTCCCGAAGCGGTGGTCAAGGGGCGGCGGCCGGGCCAGGGAAAGCCACCCGGAACCGCCCTGCCCGGCGGAGCCGACGTCGGCGGGCCAGCCTCCACGGGCGCCCGCCGCGGACGACTACTTGCTGACGCGCTCGCGGAGGGTCTTGCCCGGCTTGAAGAACGCGTAGGTCTTGGCGGCGATCTCGATCTTCTTCTGGTTCGCCGGGTTGGTGCCGGGACGCGCGGCCCGCTTCTTGGTGCCGAACGTGCCGAAGCCCGGGATGGTGACCTTGCCGCCCGCATCGAGCTCCACCGCGATGATGCCGCTGCCGCTCTCGCTGGCGAAGAGCGCGTTGAGCACCTCGCCGGCCTTGGCCTGGGACAGGCCGGTGGTCTTCGCGAGCTTGGCAGTGAGTTCCTTCTTGTTCATGTCGAGGCTCCGGAGGGGATTGAGGTTCAGCGCCGAAAGCAGGCTCTCCCGCGCCGTCCTCACCGAGTACCAGAAACGTCCGATCGCGGCAAGCGTTTCCACTCCCCCAGGAACCGCATCCCGCCTACCAGATCGCCGAATCAACGGACTGCCGGACAAATGAATAATTCGATAAAGTCGATAATTCCTCGTGCATAGAAATCGTAATTACCCAAGCAGTCCATCAACCCGGTCGTTCCGGCGTGACCGCGCGACGCTTCACGCCCGCTGTTGGTGTGTCAAGACGCTCCAAATTTCGTAAGGTGGCTCACAGATCGTCCCGCCGTGCCAACCCGGGGCCGGTAGCCAGGGTGCTTGCCTCGCCCTCGTTCCCGCGATACCCGCGTCCGACCCCCCTCTCCCCCCGGAGCACGCCCGATGCTCTCCTCCCTCGCGCTCCTCCTCACGACCTCCTCCGCGCTCGCGGGCGGGATCGGCGTCATCGGCACCGGCGGCTTCCACGGTGATCGGGTGTACTACTACAAGCAGAACTCCATCGGGGAGACCGAGCAGCAGCCCCCGCTGGATGAGGTCAACCCCAATGGCGGCGGGGGCCTCGAGTTCGTCCTCGGGGACAAGGACTACAAGATCAACGGCTTCTTCCGGCTCTACTACCTGGCCGACATGCCGGTGGTCGCGCCCACGGGCACCGACATCATCTACAACCTCCGCACCGAGTCCATCCGGGACCTCGGCGTGGCGGATGTGGGGTTGCAGTTCGGCGTGCTCGGCGAGCCCGAGGCCATGCAGATGTGCGTGATCGGCCTCATCGGCACCGGCTTGATGACCACCGACCAGACCGAATTCTTCGAGGCGGAAGCCGGCGTGGGCGGCACCTACACGTTCGCGCGCCACTTCCAGGCTCACGCCGAGGTCGTCGGCGGCGTGCGCTACCGCAAGCGGATCTACCCGAACGCCAACGTCACCGCCGGGCTGCGCTACCTCTTCGACTAAGCCGGTGCTCGCGCTCCTCCTCGCGGGCTGTGTCTCCGTCCCCGCCTCGCCGGCGTGGACCGACCAGATCGCGCCGGACGGACCGTGCTACGCCTTCAACCTGACCGACGGGGTGGTCGCCGGGGACAACACCGAGCTCCACGCCGCGTTCGCGTGCCTGGACCGACAGGGCACGTTCGCCCCGCTTCGCCCTGCCGACCAGGCGCTCGACGCCGCCACCCGCTCGACCAACGTCGGCGGCGCCGCGGTGGGACTGCTCACCGGGGTGGCCGGGATCGACGGCCTCTCCCTGGCGGGAATCCTCGAGGAAGCGCTCGCGCTGTTCGACGACCGCGAGGGCACCGAGGCCTGGGTGAAGCTGGCGGTGGAGTGGACGTACGCCGCCCACGTGGAGGAGCTGGGCAGCGCCGTCTCCCTCAACAGCACCACCTCGTTGGACCTCGGGCTGGTGGTCCCCCTGCTGGCGACCGGGAGCAGCGTGGCCACGAGCGTGCTGGACGACGGCCTCGCTGCGCTCGACCCGGTCGTCCTCGCGCTCCGCGCCGACGACACCCGCCGTTGGGCGTGGACCCTCGCGAACGTCGGCACCGCGCCGGACGATGCGCTGGCCGCCCTGGCCACGGACTGGCCCGGGCTCCTCGCCGAGGCCATCGACCGCACCGAGGACAGCACCAACGATCGCGTGCCCGGGTTCACCGGCAACTCCCTCCGCGACGGGGTCACCGCGCTCACCACGGACGCCGCGTTGGTCGACGTGGTCGCCGCCGCGGAGCCGATCCTCGCCGACGAACACGCCCGAGACCAACTCGCCGCCTGGATCGTGGACGAAGACCACGCGGGCCGGTGGAGCCGCCTGGACGAGGGCGTCAACTACCTCGCCAGCGTCGATCCCGAGGGCGGGCACCTCGACGACGGCGAAGCCAGCGCGCTGGTGTCGCTGATCCGCGTCTTCCACGACGCGAACCAGCCGGTCACCTGCACCATCGATCTCTACGTCACCGACCTGCACGTGGACCTCGGCAACCTCGCCGTGGCCCTCCTGGAGGCCATCTCCCGGATCGACCCCGACACGGCCTCCTCCGGCGTAGACGTCATCGGCGACGCGCTGGGCTACCCGCTGAGCGACGCCCTTCTCGGCACCGTCGCCGACTCCGGCGTGTGTCCGGTGATCAACGGGCAGTTCGTCGCCGACCTCCAGGCGGTCGACCGGCTGAGCGACCCCGCCTCGGAGGACCTGCTCCGTTCGCTCCTCGGCGCGCTCACCGCCGTCGATGACCACCTCGACGCCGTGGCCGACGTCGCCTCCGTCCTCCACGAAGATCGGCTGGTCAACCCGGTGCAGGAGCTGGTGTACGACCTCGCCGGCACGTCCGCGCTCCGCGAGGCCCTCGCCGCCGTCCCCGCCCTCGTCGACCCCACCGGCCGCCAGGACACCGCCGCGTTCCCCGCCGGCATCCGCCCCGTGGACATGGGCGCGATCTGCGACCTGCTCCTGGCAGCGGGCGACGCCGACACCTGGGCGCAGCTCGGCCCCCTCGTCGAGCCCGTCCTCTCCCGCGAGTCCACCTGGACCGCGGTGCACAACAGCCACCACCTGCTCACCCGCTCCGGGACCGCCACCGCGGGGCTCCTCGACATGCTCGGCGCCCGGCTCGCCGCCGATCCCGAGCTCGCGCTGCTGGACACCGTCGCCGACATCCTCGACGATTCAGCGCTCGCCACGCCCGCGCTCGAGCTGCTGGAGAACCCCGACCTCCGCGCCGCCCTCACCGCCACCGAGCTCACCGCCGAGGGTCCCCTCCCCTGGTTCGCCGAGCTCTACATCGACGGCACGATCGACCAGCTCTGGGACACCCTCGCCCTCTTCCGTCCCCTCCTCGGAGGCCCTCATGCCTGACTCCACCTGGCTCGCGCCCGTTCGCCCGACCTCGGGCACCCCCCACGCGTGGGGGGAGAACCTCGTGCTCCACGGCGAGCCGTGGCCGCTCACGCTGCTCGCCCGGCTCGGCCACCCCGACACCCACCAGCCCGAGGTGGGGCGCCTCGCCACACGGCTCTTCGAGTACCTGTTCTCCAAGGTCGCGTCGGCGGAGCTCGGCACGGAGGTGCAGCGGGTGCCCACGCGCATGACCGCGAAGCACGCCGCGGAGGCCTATGAAGGGGTGATGATCCCCACCGACCAGCGCGTCGTGGTGGTCGATGTGGCGCGCGCCGGCATCCTCTCCTCCCAGCTCTTCTACGACCGCTTCAACGAGCTCCTCGAGCCCAGCGGCGTACGCCAGGACCACATGTTCGTGAGCCGCGTGACCGACGCCGCGGGCACCGTGACCGGCAGCGCCGTCGCGGGCGCCAAGATCGGCGGGACCGTGGATGGTGCCGTGCTGGTCATCCCGGACCCGATGGGCGCCACGGGCGGCTCGCTCTGCGAGGTGCTCGATCACTACCTCCGCGCCGGCTACGGTCGCCCGGCCCGCGTGGTCTTCGTGCACCTCATCGTCACCCCCGAATACGTGAAGAACGTTCACGCCCGCCACCCCGACGTGCGGGTGCACGCGATCCGCCTGGATCGCGCGTTCTCCTCCGCCGCCGCGCTCGCCCTCCCCTCGGGCACCCGCCGCGACGAAGAGTCCGGCCTCGACGACCATCAGTACATCGTGCCCGGGGCCGGCGGCCTCGGCGAAGTCCTCAACAACTCCTGGGTCTGACCATGTCCGCAAACCTCCGTGAGCTCATCTCGGCCGAGCAGATCGCCACCCGCGTCAAGGAGCTCGGGCTCCAGATTCGCGCCGATCACCCCGACCAGACCATCACCATCATCGCCGTGCTCAAGGGGAGCTTCCTCTTCCTCGCCGACCTCGTCCGGGCCATCCCCGGCGATGTACGCGTAGAGTTCCTCGGTGTCGCCAGCTACCACGGGGGCACCAGCTCCAGCGGTGCGGTGCAGATCACCCAGGACCTCCGCGCCAGCATCGAAGGCCAGTCCTGCGTGATCGTCGAGGACATCGTCGATACCGGCCTCACCATGGACTACCTGCTGCGCAGCCTGCGGGTCCGCGGTCCGCGCTCGGTACGCATCGCCTCGCTGCTCGACAAGCCGAGCAACCGGGAGACCGAGGTGCCGGTGGACTACGTCGGCTTCACCATCCCCGACGAGTTCGTCGTAGGCTATGGCCTGGACCTCGGCGAGCTGTATCGCAACCTCCCCTACGTCGCCGTCTACGTCCCGTAGCTCCAGGAGCTCCCATGAACTCGGTCTCCACCCCGGCCGCGCCGGCCGCCATCGGCCCCTACTCCCAGGCTGTCGTGCACGACGGGCTGGTGTACTGCTCCGGCCAGATTCCGCTCGACCCCGTCTCCGGGGGCGTCGTCGGCACGAACATCACCGGCCAGACGCGGCAGGTGCTCGCCAACCTCGACGCGGTGCTCAAGGCGGCAGGCTCCGGTCGCCACCGGGTGATCCGCACCACCGTGTACCTTCGCGACATGGCGGAGTTCACCGCGATGAACGACGTCTACGCCGAGTTCTTCGGAACCAACCGTCCCGCCCGGGCGACCGTGGCCGTCGCCGGCCTCCCCAAGGAGGTGCGCGTGGAGATCGACTGCATCGCGGCGATCAACGAAGCGACGACCAGCACGACCGCCACGAGCGGCGGCGGCACCACCGCCTCGACGAGCTGGACGACGCAGGGAGGCTGAACCATGGCGCCCCAATCGGCGGGTGCCCGCGGCCCGATTCCGGGATAGACGCGGGTTTCCATGTTTGGTGATACCCCGCTCGTCCTCGTCGAGACTGTCGACGCGCTCGCGCGATGCGCGGAGCAGCTCTCCCGCGCTCGCGTCATCGGCATCGATACCGAGTCCGACAGCATGCATCACTACCGTGAGAAGGTCTGCCTGATCCAGATCAGCGACCTCACCACGGACTTCGTGATCGATCCGCTGCACGTGCCCGACCTCTCCCCGCTCAAGCCGATCTTCGAGAATCCGGCGATCGTGAAGGTCTTCCACGGGGCCGACTACGACGTGGTCTGCCTCAAGCGGGACTTCGGCCTGAACCCGCGCGGGATCTTCGACACGATGATCGCGGCGCAGTTCCTCGGCTTCCCCAAGTTCGGCCTGGCCGACCTCATCCTCCGCTGGTGGGGCTGGACGCTGGACAAGAAGTGGCAGCGCCACGACTGGGCCGAACGCCCGCTGCGCGACGAACACCTGGACTACGCCCGCGGCGACTCCCATTGGCTCCCCACGCTGCGCGACATGTTCATGATCCGCCTGCAGCGCGCGGGCCGGCTGGAGCACGTGGCGGAAGAATGCGAGGCGCTCGAGCTGCGGGAGTGGCAGCGCCCCCGCAACGACCCGGGCGACTTCTACCGGGTGAAGGGCGCCCGCCAGCTCTCTGACGAGGGGCAGAAGGCGCTCCGCGCGCTCTACCGCTTCCGCGACCGTGAGGCCGAGGCGCTCGACCGCCCCGCCTACAAGGTGCTCCCCGAAGAAATCCTCATGGAGCTGGCCGATCGGCGCCCCGACTCGATGGAGGCGCTCGTCGGCGCGTTCCGCCGCAACGCGCCGTTCGTTCGCCGCTACGGCGACGGGATCCTGCGCGCCATCGCCGAGGGGCTCGCCTCCGAAGAGCCGCTTCCCCCGCCGGTGGAGCCCGCGAAGCGGGAGCCTGGCCTGCGCGGGCCGAGGGCAGAGCGGCTCATGGGCGCGCTCAAGGACTGGCGCAACCGCGAGGTTGAGCGCAAGGGCGTCCCGCCGATCGCGGTGGTCTCCAACAACGTCCTGAAGGAGCTGGTCCGGGTCGCACCGCGCACCCGTGAGGCCCTGGCCGCCGTCCCGGACATCCGGCGGTGGCAGGTGTCGCTCTACGCGGACATCTGGCTCGACATCGTGGCCGACGTGCTCGGCCCCGAGCGGGAGGCCAGCGCCGAGGAGGCGTCTGCGGCGCCGCAAAAGCGTCGGCGCCGCCGCGGCGGTCGCGGCGAGCGCGGGGAGGATCGCCCTGCGGAAGGCGGCGAGCCCGAAGGCAGCGAGAGCGAGGCCGGCGCGGAATCGTAGGGAGGCGCGGAGCGCCGGATGAGGGGTCTCGGAACGCCCCGATTCCAGCCAACCGCCCAAGGGCTGGGGGCCCCCCACCGCCCTGCTCCCCAGCGGCGTCGGCGGTCGAGGGACCACGGTCAGCGAGAATGGCGAGGGCGGGCGGGCGCCGCCGCCGAAGTGACTACCCGCGCCGCCGCCGCGCCCAGAGGGTGAGCGCGCCGAGCGCCGCGGCCCACGGGGCGCCGGGCACGGTCTCGCAGCCGCCGCAGCTGCTGCTCCCGCCGGTGTCCACCGCGCCGGTGTCCCCACCGCAGCCGCCGCAGCTGCCGCCGGTGTAGGTGACCGGGCCGAGCCAGGCGTACGCGCCGAGCCAGTCTTTGTCGGGGCCGTTCTCGCTGACCTCAAGGTCGGTGAGGCCGAGGCCGGAGAAGCTCGGCAGGGCGAAGGAGAGGTCGCTGAGCATGCCGCCGACGACGGTGTCGAGCACGGTCTGGAGCAGGCCGCCGAAGCTCTCGGCCACCGCGGCGTTCGCCTTCTCGTCGATCTCGTTGTAGCTCACCGAAGGGATGAACTTCGAGGGGTCGAGATCAACGTTGATGGCCAGGTTGCCCGAGCCGCCGTCGAGCGCGAGGTCGGCGCCGGCGGTGCCGTCGAGCTCCACGGAGATGAGGCGGGCCTGGCGGCCGTCGAGCTCGGCGTAGAAGTCCAGATCCAGGTCGTTGATGGCGAGGCCCAGGTCGTGCTCGCCGGAGTACACCACCTCGGGCGGCTTCAGCGGGCGGGTGACGAGCGACACCGGCTTGGACTCGGGGAAGAGGGGCGCAAACGCGTCGCCGGTGAGGCCGTTGAGCAGGGACGTGTCCAGCGGGATGGGGCTGGAGGCGGCGTCGAGGCTGTAGCAGAGGAGGCCGCCGCGCCAAAGCGCGTACAGCGCGCTGTTGGCGAAGTCATCGCCGATCTGCACGCCTACGTGGTAATCCGAGCCGATGGACGAAGGAACCTCGGTGGGGCCGGGGACCTCGGAGTCGGTGCGCAGCGAGCCGCCGGGATCGTAGGACGCGACGCACTCGGCGGCCTGTCCGTCGAAGCTGCCTTCCATCCAGAGCCGCATCGAGTCGGGGGTGACC
Source organism: uncultured Pseudomonadota bacterium (assembly GCA_903921785.1). Taxonomy (GTDB): domain Bacteria; phylum Myxococcota_A; class UBA796; order UBA796; family SXON01; genus SXON01. The sequence continues at coordinate 30,238 of CAIXRH010000188.1, read as the reverse complement.
TCCACGTTGCTCGGCTGCAGGAGCAGGTGCACCTGGGCGCCGTTCAGATCGAGGTCCTGCTCGATGGTGGCCGCGGAGAACGCACTCTCGATGGCCTCCTCGATCGTGGGGCCCATGCTCGCGATCTGGTCCTGGAGCGTGCTGCCGACGGCGCTGAGGATCAGGTCGTAGATCGAGAGACCCACGTAGTTGAGCACCTCCTCCACGCTGCCGATCGTGCAGTTCTCCATGTAGATGTCGCTCGCGCCGTCGAGCTCGTAGGTGACGTCGATGGCGCCCATGGTCGCGTCGAGCGTGTTGTGGCCGGTGCCATCGTCCACGATCGAGAGCCGCATGGTGGTGTGGATGTCCACCGGGAAGGGGTTCACGTAGCCGTTGCACGTGTCCTCGATGCACTCGAGGCTGGTGTAGAGCTCGAACTCGTCGCTCGCGTCGTTCACCGCGACCATGAGCTGCGCGTCGATGTCGAGCACCCCGTCGCCGGGGGTGATGCTCGCGCCCACGACCTCGATCGACACGTTGCCATTGCTGAGCTTGTACTCGTACCCGCCGATCCAGCACTGGTCGAAGAGCCCCGGATCGCCGCCGCCGACCTCGCCGATCGGCAAGGACTCGGGGAGCAGGGTGGGGATGAGCGCGGCCACCGCGTCGAACCCGCCCTTGGTGATGTCGACGCTCACGCCGGGGTTGATGACCGTTCCGGCCGGCCAGGTGGACGCTTGAGCCGAGGCGACGAGGTAGACGAGCAGCACGCGAGCTCCACAGGCTTCGCCCACGATAGTCGATCGGGGGGGGCCTCGGCAAGGCCGACCGTGCCGACAGCCGCGCGCCCGCCCACGAAGCAGGCCAGAAACGGCATGTCGAGGGGCTGGTGGTGCCCGGCCGGCCTGCCCCCCGGACCCGCCGCGGTCGAGGAGCCGCCGGGGCGAGAAGGGCGGGGCGGGCGGACAGCGCCGCGGCGGCCAGGGGGGGGGCGTTACGGGGGGGCGAAGCCCCCCTGTCCCAAAATATTCTGTCAGATATTCAGGAGTGAACGTCCGAGCCCCACCACCGCGGCACCGACGAGCACCCCGACGATCCCGACCCGATCCCGGAAGAGCAGCGCCCCCGCGACGAGCGCCACGACCACCGCCACCGGATCGAGTCGACCGTCGGGGAAGAGGGCGTTTCCGCCGAGGCGCAGCGCGAGGTGCAGGATCACCCCGACCACCGCCGCGGACACGGCCGTCATCGGGCCGCGGAGCTTCGGCAACGTGCGCGCGCGCTCCACGAACGGCGCGCCGAGGAGGATGAAGCAGAAGCTGGGGAGGAAGGTGAAGAACGTGGCCACGAGGGCGCCCGACACCCCCGCGCCCGCGTAGCCGACGAAGGAGACGATGAGGATGAGCGGTCCGGGCGTTGTCTCGCCGAGCGCGAGTCCGTCCACCACCTGCGCCGAGGTGGCCCAATGGTGCGCCACCGCCCCGTCGTGGACGTAAGGCAGGACCGCATACGCCCCGCCGAACGTCAAGAACGCCGCGCTGGTGAAGAACCGGGCCATGGCGGCGAGTCCCTCGGGGAGCGCGAGGAGGGTGCCCACGCCCAAAACGACGCCGACGAGCAGGGTCGCCGACAACCGGCGTGCGTCGGGTACGGCGTGGGGGGGAGGAGGATCGTCTTCCCCCAGGACAAACCCCGAGGCTTCGGGCGCCGGGCCCGAGGCTGACGACGCGGGCTTCCCGTGCGCCGCCGCCGGACGGGCGGGGAGCTGCGTTCCGAGGAGCAAGGCCACGCCGATCAGGATGGCGAACGGCACGTCGAGCAGCACGGCGATCAGCGCGCCCAACGCCAGGAGTCGCTCGGGCCACCCCGCGAGCGAACGCCGCGCCACCCGCCACGCCGCCAGCGCCACCACCGCGACCACCGCGGGCTTGACCCCCGCGAACGCCGCCGCGACCGGTCCGACGCTCCCCCAGGTGAAGTACGCAGCCGAGAGGCCGATCATCACCAGGAGCCCCGGGAGCACGAACAGGCTCCCGGCGACGATGCCCCCGAGGGTGCCGTGGAGCAGCCAGCCGATGTACGTGACCAGCTGTTGGGCCTCAGGGCCGGGCAAGAGGGTGCAGTACGCGAGCGCGTGGGTGAAACGCCCCTCGGCGATCCACCGCTTCTTCTGCACGACCTCCCGGTGCAGGGTCGCGATCTGCCCGGCCGGCCCGCCGAAGCTCACAAACCCAAGCCACGTCCAGAACCGGAGGGCTTCGAAGAAGGTCGGCGGGGTCACCGCGGCAAGGTACCCCGTGCGCTCACCGCCGCCTGCCCCTTGACGCCTCCCCTCCCCCGCGGACAGACTGCGCGGATGAACCGAAGCCCCGCCACCGGCGCCGCCCTGCTCGCGGCGTCGCTGCTCACCCCCACCCTCGCCAGCGCGGCGCCACGAGCGACCCAGGGCGACTTCTCCGTGGACAAGGGCGCGGAGACCTGGACCTTCCACACCCGCTTCTCCGACGAGACCAGCCACCCGCGCACGGTAGAGTTCCGACTCCCCGCCAAGGCGGTGACCAAGGACAACGACAAGCCCTTGAAATTCCCGACCGAGGCCGCCGCCAAGGCCCAGGTCGCCGCGATTCGGGCATGGGAGGAGAAACACGGCGGCCCCAAGGTGACCGCCAAGGCCGGGAAGGGCGGCACCGTGAGCCTCAAGGTGTCCGGAAAGAGCGCCACCAAGATGCGCTCGGCCCTCGACAATGCCAAGGCGACCGCCGAGACCGCGCTCTCCGTCTTCCTCTACCGCCACCGCTACACCCGCCTGCGCAACGACGGCATCGTCCCCGATCATGCCCGCCTCGCCCGCGAGTACGCGGACGACGTGGCCCCGCTCGCCGACGCCCTGGCCGTGGACGCGCCCGACGCGCGTACCTTCGTCTCCCGCGCCCTCGCCTACGTGCAGGCGATCCCCTATGAAGGCGGCAAGAACGGCGCGGACAAGGGCTACCGCCGCCCGCTCTCCGTGCTCGCGCGCAACAAGGGCGATTGCGACAGCAAGACCACCTTGTTCCTCGCGCTCCTCGAGTCCGAGCACCCGGAGGTGGCCTCGACGGTGGTCTACATCCCCGACCACGCGTTCGCCGGGGTGGCCCTGGAACCTGAGGCGGGCGAGCGCACCTTCGTGCGCGACGGCACGACCTACGTGGGGATGGAGCCCGTCGGGCCGGCGAAGCTCGCGCCGGGGAAGGTCTCCGGGGCCTCGGGCTGGCACCTGTTCTGGGGCTCGGCGGAGGCTCGGGCGGTGCTGAGGCCGGGCGAACCGGACGCCGCGGCCGCGGTCGAAGGCAGCGAGGTCCCCGCCGAATGAACATCCTCTTCGTCTGCACCATGAACGTGGCGCGCAGCGTCACCGCGGAGCGCCTCTACCGAAACACCGCGGGAATGCGTGTTCGATCGGCCGGCGTGTCGCCCCGGGCCCGGCGGCTGGTGAGCGCTGCGGACGTGGAGTGGGCGGAGAAGATCGTCACCTTCGAGCCAGGGCACCTCGTGGAGCTGAAGCGTCGTTTCGGCGAGGAGATCGCCGCACGCGTGCTCGACGTGGACATCGACGACGCCTTCGCCGCCGGCAGCCCCGACCTCGAAGCCGCTGTACGCGACAGCCTGGTGGACGTGCTCGGGCCCCCCGGCCGGGCCCCCCGGTGATCGGGGCGAGCGAAACGTACGCCGCGAAGACGGCGCGCCGGTGGATCGGGTGGGCCCTCGCGCTCCTGGCCGCGGGCTTCTCGACGCCCGCCACCGGCGCCCCCGGGCCGGATCGGGTCGCCCGCGCCCTGGTGATCGCCTGGGCGGACGTACGGATTCCCGTGGAGGTGGGCGCCGCGCCGGGCGCCGCTCGGGCCGACCTTGACCGCCGGCTCACCGCTTGGCGCGACACGAAGCCCGGCCCTGGACGCTGGTTCGCCGACCTCGGGCTGGCCGTCGCCGAACGTCGCTGGGCCGCGCAGCTGGACGGCGTGATCCGCGCCGGTCCGGACTGCGCGCGGGAAGAGGGGGTCGCCTGGATCGCCGACCTGCGCGCTGGCTTGCGTGGGGTTCCCCGCGAGCTGTACGGGCCGCTCTGGGAGCGCGCGCTCGCGCCCACCGCCGAGCCGGTGATCGGCGCCGTTTTCGCCGCGGACCCCGACCTGAGCCGCCGGCTGAGCCCGGAGGCCCACGCCGTGCTCGGGCGGATCGTCGGCGGACAGGAAGCGGGGATCGACGCGATCGACGAGCTCCGCCTCGCGCTCGCGGTGCCGAACCCCTCCCCGTGGACCCGCCTCCGCTACGTGGAGCTGCTGCGGAACCAGGGAGAGGCGGCGCTGGCGCAGGACCGGCGGGTGCTCGAAGCATCGCCGACCGCCTGTCTTCGCGCGCTCGCGCTGCGTGGCATCGCGGACAACCGCTCGGCACCGGCAGAAGAGCGGGCGGCGGCGGCTGCGGAGCTCAGTCCTTCGAGCAGATGAGCCCGACGTCGGACTGGGCGCTGGCGAAGCCGCCGGTGGCGGTGGGGTACTGGACGGTGAGCAGGGTGCCGGACGCCGCGTTCGGCGCGACCTTGTTGAGCCCCTCGGAGACGTTCTGGGCGCCGCGCCAGTCCTGCGCCTTGGTGGGATCGGGGAGGCGGTCGACGACGTAGCACTTCCAGGCGCCCCCGCCGGCGTGGGCGGTCGCGACGAGCTGGGTGGAGGCGGCGCCGACAACGAGGCCGATGACGAGGAGGATGAGCGGCTTGCGGGACATGGGACTCCGGGGGTGGAGCGCCGACGGTACGCCCTCGGCCCCCAGGAGGCAAGCCGACCTTCGCGCCGGTTAGCCGGGGCTGTGCTCCTCCTGTTCGCCATCGCCTGTCGACAGCCGCCGGTCATCGACGTCCACGCCCCCACTCGGTCCGCCAGCGCCTTCGAGCCAGCTGTGAACTTCGTGGTGATCGCCGACTCCCACGTGACCACCGCGTCCGGGGAGAACGTGGACCGCCTGGCGCGCGCCGTCGCCTGGATCAACGCCAAAGCCGCGGAGGACGACCTCTCCTTCGCCCTTGTGCTGGGTGACGTGGCGTGGGGAGACGGCTTTCCCGCCGCGCACGCGGCCCTGGACGCGCTCGACGTCCCCTACGTCCCGATCAACGGCGACAACGAAGTCCAGGCGGAGGACGACATCGCCTTCGACGAGGCGTTCGCCGACATCTACGCCGACCTCGCCGCCACGTTCCCCGGGTGGACGATGGACACGCCCGCCTGGCATGACCCCGTGCAGGACCGTGACACACGCCTCCACGACCTCGCCTTCACCTACGCCGGGGCCCGCTTCGTCGGCCTGGACTGGGCCTCGCGCCACCTCGGCGGCCCCGAGAGCGAGCTCGGCGCGCTCCACGACAGCGAAGGGGGCACCCTGCCGTTCCTCCGGACCCAGCTCGCCGCCGCGCCGACCCCTCCACCCCGCGAGTCGGTGGTGCTCTTCAGCCACATCCCCATGCACCTCGGCGGCTTCAACGCGGCAGACACCGACGTCCTGGCCACCACCATCGCGCCCTACGGCGACACCGTGTGGGCCGACCTCGCGGGCCACTACCACTTCGACGGGGAGGAGCAACAGGCCGCCGGCTACGACGTGATCGTGACCGACGCCACGTGGGACGACGAGGTCGAGGTGCGGGTGGTGCGCGGCTTCGTCAACGAAGAGACCTGGCATTGGACGACCGAGATCGTCGTGGTGGAGTGAGCCTCAGGCGGCCCGGACAAGCTCCTGCGCCGGATCCCCGACCACCACGACGCTGCCGTCGTCCCGTACGACCACCCCCGACAGCTCGGCGTGGACCGCCAGGAACGCGAGCCCCGCGTCCGCCCCGGCGAGGCAGACGACCTTGGCGGCCGCCTGCGCGAGCAGCGCGCTGGGCGCCACCACCGTGGCCGAGCTGACGTCGGTGACCACCGGCTCGCCGGTGCGCGGGTCGATGAGGTGGTGCACCGAGCGGCCACCCCGGAACCAGCGGCGGCGCGCCGGCGCGGACGTCGCGACGCCGCCGCGTGCCAAGGCCACGAACCCGACCGGGCGGTGGCTCCCAGGGGCCGTGACCGGGAGCAGCCACGGCGCGCCGTCGAGGCGGGGGCCATTGGCGGCGAAGACGCCGTCGAACTCCAGGAGCACGGGCGTCTCGGGCGAGAACCCCCGGACGACCCGATCCGCGAGGAACCCCTTGGCGGTACCGGCGAGATCGAGGCCGGGCTCGGGCGGGAGGCGCACGTCGCCGTCGACCGTCACGTCGATCGAACGCCAATCGGGCGCCGGCGCTGCAGGGGCAAGCGAGCGCTCTACCGCGAAGTCGATCGTCTCGAAGCTACGGTCGTAGCCGGCGCGGCGCAGCGCGCCGCCGACCAGCGGCGTGACCAGCCCGTCGGTCCAGGCCGCCATGGCGAGGGCCGCGCGGAGCGCCTCGGCGGCCAGCGGCGCGAGGTCTTGGAGCTCGCCGCGATCGAGGCGGGACAGCTCGCTGTTCGGGTCGAAGCGGGACAACGTGCGCTCCGCTCGAACCAGGGCGGCGACCGCGTCCTCCAACGCAGGCCATTGTCCGCTCCCCATGCCCGTGATGGCCCCCGGCCCGCCGAACCGCGAGAAGCTCAACCGGCGACACTGCAGGGGGACGTCCATCGGCGACTCCGGCGGCGAGAGCGCCGCTCACCGGAGCTTCGGCCGGGTCTTCCCCATCTTGAACCAAAGCCACGCTCCCGATGAACCCGGGAGGTTTGGGGGCGGCCGTGTCCGCCGGCGGCCGCTCGGGCCCCTTACGCGCCGGACCGCTTCTGGCCCCGCGCCGCCTGGACCCAGTCCGCCGGCGCCCGCCACTGGCTCGCCCATCCGGGGAGGGCCGCGGCCGGCATCGGGCGCGCGATGTAGTAGCCCTGCCCAAAGCCGCAGCCGAGGGAGATGAGCCGCACGCCGTGTCCGAGGGTCTCGATACCCTCGGCGACTGAGCGCCGGGCGAACGCCTGGGCGAGGCCGATGACCCCCTGTACGATGGCGAGGTCGTCATGGTCCTCCATCATGTCTCGCACGAACGACTGGTCAATCTTCAAGGTATGGGCCGGGAGTCGCTTGAGGTAGGTCAGCGACGAGTAGCCGGTGCCGAAGTCGTCGACCGCGAACTCCACGCCGAGCTCGCGACACGCGTACATCGTCTCCGAGACGCCGGCCAGGTCGCCCAGGGCCCCGGACTCCACGATCTCCAGCTCCAACCATGCGCCGTTCCCGGCGCCGTACTCGCCGATGAGGCCGGCGAGGCGGTCCGCGAAGTTGCGCTGTGCGAGGTGGTGGGGCGAGACATTGACCCCGATCGTCGTCGAGAAGCCCAGCTCGCGCCAGCGGGTGAGCTGGGTGAGCGCCTCGTGGAACACCCACTCTCCGAGCGCCACATCGAGCTCCGTACCCTCCACGGACGCCAGGAACTGCCCCGGCGCGAGGAGGCCTCGCTGCGGGTGCCTCCAGCGGAGCAGCGCCTCCGCGGAGGCCAGCCTCCCGGTGCCCAACTCCACCACCGGCTGGTAGTGGAGGCAGAGCTCGCCGGTGCGGATCGCCTGGGCGAAGCGGGAGAGGTCTTCCTGACGGGCGCGCCCGCGACGGTCGGACGCGACGTCGAAGTGGTGGGCTCGGTTCTTCCCTCGCTCCTTCGCGACGTACAGCGCCTGGTCCGCGTGTCGCAGCAGCGTGTCAGCGTCGGCGGGGTCGTTCGGGTAGACGGTGACCCCCACGCTCGCGGTGACCTGGAGCAGGCGGCCGTCGATCTCGACCGGACGTGCCAGGGTCGCGAGCACGCGCGTCACCGTCGCGTCGACCTCCGCGGCCGACCGCACGTTGGCGAGCAGCAGCACGAATTCGTCGCCGCCGATGCGCGCCACGGTGTCCCCGGCCCGGACCGAGTCGGAGAGGCGACGGGCCACCTCGCAGAGCAGACCGTCGCCGACATCATGGCCGTGGGCGTCGTTGATCGGCTTGAACCCATCCAGATCGAGGAAGCACACCGCGACCAGCGTGCCCCCACGGGCGGCCTGATGTTGGGCCATCGCGAGGCGGTCCGCGAGGAGGGTGCGGTTGGGGAGGTGCGTGAGCGAATCGTGGTAGGCGAGGTGCTCCAGCCGCACCTGCTGAGCTTTGACCTCGGTGATGTCGGAGACCACCGAGACGTAGCCGTCGGGGTTTCCTGCCTCGTCGTACATCGTCGTGATCGAGACCCACGCGGGGTACACTTCGCCGTTCCGACGTCGATTCCAGATCTCCCCGTGCCAATACCCGGTGCTCCGGATGGCCACGAACATCGCCTCGTAGAACTCGCTGTCGTGGCGCCCGGACTTGATGATGCGGGGGTTGGCCCCCACCAGCTGCTCCGGCGTGTACCCGGTGATGGTGCAATAGCTACGATTCACCTCGCGGATCGCCCCGTCAAGGCTGGTGAGCACGATGCCCTCGCGCGCGTTCTCGAACACGGCCGCGAGCTGGCGGACGCGAGCTTCGGCGACGCGCCGCGCCGTGACGTCCGTACTCATCCCCACCAGCCGGAGGTTCCCCGCCTCGTCCACGAAGGGGACCTTGACGATCTCCAGCTCGTGGAGCTCGCCGTCCACGAAGCGCATCGCCTCCACGGACGTGTGCGGAGCGCCCCGTTCGAAGGCGATCGCGTCCGATCCGCGGCAGGCCTGCGCCTCGTTGGCGGGGAGGAGCTGCCCATAGTCTGCGGCGGCGACAAACTCGTCCTCGGGGATGCCGACGGCCCGGCAGAACGCCTCGTTCACCAGCTCGAGCTTCCCGCTGTCGTTGAGCAGCCAGATCCCCAGGGGGGCATAGTCCAGCACGCTCCGCAGGGTGGCTGCCACCCGCCGATGCGCGGCCTCCCGCTCGGCCATGTCCGCCTCCCAGGCGGTCTTCAATCGGCGAGCCTCCAACCCGGAGAGGAGCTGCGCCACGGCGGTGGTGAGCGGCGCCAGGCTGGAGACGAGCTCCTCCGGGTACCCGCCGGGGCGATTTGCGAGGCCGGCGAAGGCGACCACCCGCCCATCCGCCCACATCGGGAGCCCGAGGAACCTCTCGACGACGGGATGCACCCCGGGCATGCCCGCTGCGACGTCGTGAGCAAGGACCGCGCCGTTGAGGACCACCGGCGCGGCTGCCCGGACAAAGCGCCCCAGCGGTGGACGCGGCTCCTCGATGCGCCGCCCGACGAGCGCGGCCATCGCGGGCCACGTGGCCCGCTCGCCCGTGAACCGCGCGGCCCCCGCCACGGCGAGCATGCGGATCGCCACCCGATCCTCCGAGAGCGACTCGACCGCGCAGAGAAAGCCGATCTCGGAGCCGCTGAGCGAGAGCAGGTCGCGAAGGAGTGGCCCAAAGGCCTCCGACTCGTCGTTCCCCCCGATGAACGCTGCCTGCGCGCGCACGATCGCCTCAAGGAGGCGTCCTGGGTCAAGGCCGCTCACCGCCATCCCCACGCACAGTTCGTTCCCTTCGACATCGCGCGCGGACCGTATCGCCGGTCAGCTCGCGACGTCAACTCGACGGCGAACGAAGGTGCAGCGGACGCTGGATCAGCCCGCGGTAGCGTCCCGACGTTCGGCGCTCTTGACGGTGTTCGCCATCAACATCGCGATGGTCATCGGGCCGACCCCGCCCGGAACCGGGGTGATCCAGCCGGCACGCTCGGCTGCCGGCGCGAACTCCACGTCGCCCGTGAGGGTGCCGTCGGGGAGGCGGTTGATGCCCACGTCGAGCACCACGGCGCCCGGCTTGATCCACGCGCCCTTGACCATGCCGGGAACGCCCACGGCGGCGACCACGATGTCGGCCCGGGCGATGTGCCCCGCGAGATCGCGGGTGCGGCTGTGGGTGACGGTGACCGTGCAGTCCGCGTGCTCGAGCAGCCGCGCGATCGGCCGGCCCACGAGGTCGCTACGACCGACGACGACGGCCTCCGCGCCCCGGAGGTTCATCCCGGTGCGGGCGAGCAGCTCCATGCACCCGGCGGGCGTGCACGGGACGAAGCCCTCGCGCTTCTGCATGAGCCGGCCGGCGTTGATGACGTGGAGCCCGTCCACGTCCTTGTCGGCGGGGAGGTTGTCGACCACCCGCAGGCGCTCGATGTGCGCGGGGACTGGGAACTGCACGAGGATGCCATCGACCGCCGGATCGGCCGCGAGGCGGCGGACTTCGACGAGGATCTCGGCCTCGGTCGTCTGTGCGGGCATCGTGATCTGCCAATGGGCGAGGCCGATGCGCTCGGCGGTGCGCGACTTGTTCCGGACGTAGACGGCGCTGGCGGGATCGTCGCCGACGAGCACCACGGCGAGGCCGGGCTTGCGCGCCATGCCGGCCACCTTGACGCGGAGGGCTTCGGTGACTTCGGCGGCGATGGCCTTGCCATCGAGGATGCGGGCGCTCATGTGGAGCTCGGGGTGGAGGAGGTGGAGGACGGGGTGGAGGCCGGCGCAGCGGCGGGGGCCGCCGGCGCCGAAGCAGGCGTGGACGCGGCCGCAGGCGTGGCCGTGGGCGCGGGGCCGGTGGATGACTCGCCGCCGCCCTTCTTCAGCCCGTAGTGATCCGCGTACCAGCCACCGCCCTTGAGCACGAAGCTGGTCGCGCTGATGAGCTTCTTCACGTTGCCGCCCTGGCATCCAGGGCAGGTGGTGACCGGGGGGTCGTCGAACTTCTGGAGCTCGTCGAACTTCTTGCCACAGTCGGGACAGGCGTACTCGTAGATCGGCACCGGGCGCTCCTCATGGACCGCGTCGCGCGGTCAGGCACGCCCGCTAACCCGACCCAGCGGCGGCGACCGCGTGTCGGCGCTTCGTAGGCGTGGTGACCTCCCCGTCAAGCCGAGTCGACGGTGCCCGAGCCGCGACATACACGCCGCCCCCATGCCGGGCCTCTCCGACCGCCGCGTCGTGCTCGTCACCGGGAAAGGTGGCGTGGGGAAGACCACGGTTGCCACTTCCCTGGCGTTGGCCGCGGCGAAGCGAGGCAAGCGTGTGCTGCTCTGTGAGACGCAGGGCGCCACCCGAGTCCCGGCGTTGTTCGGTCGCCCGGGCAAGGGCTACCAGGCGTGCCAGCTTGCGCCCAACCTCTGGACGCTGTCGATCACCCCGGCGGACGCGATCCAGGAATACGTGGTTTTGCAGCTGCACTTCGTGCGCCTGTACAAGCTGGTCTTCCAGAACCGGGTCATGGGCCCCTTCGTGGATGCGGTGCCGGGGCTGCACGACCTCATCCAGCTCGGGAAGGTGTGGTTCGCCGAGCGGGAGATGGAAGGTGGAAAACCCAGGTGGGATCAGATCATCGTGGATGCCCCTGCCACTGGCCACGGGCTCACGATGCTCGGCGCGCCGCGGGCGATGATGGAGCTCACCCGCGCCGGTCCGTTCTACGACAACGCCAAAGAGATCGCCGAGCTGGTGGAGGACCCGCGGCGTACCGCCCTGGTGCTCGCCACGCTCGCCGAGGAGATGCCGCTGCGGGAGACGGAGATGCTCCACCAGCGCCTCGGGGCGCTCCACACCCTGGTCTCGGGCGTGGTGCTCAACGAGATGCACCCGCTCCCGGTCCCCCAGCCGGTCGCCTGGCCGGCCGATCGGGAGGTGCTGCTCGCGGGCGGCGCGGACGCCGCGGTCCGGGTGGTGGACGCCGAACTGCGGGCGCTCGCCCGACAGGCCGAGGCGCGCGTCCGGATGCGGGCGCTCGGCGCGCCACTGGCGGAGCTGCCGTTCCTGTTCCGGCGCGACCTCGGGCGGACCGAGCTCGAGGGCTTCGCCGAGCGGCTCGGAGGGCTGGCATGAGCCGGGTGCTGGTCACGTGCGGCGCCGGCGGCGTGGGCAAGACCACGCTCTCCGCGGCGCTCGCCTTGCAGCTCGCGGAGCAGGGCCACCGGGTGATCGTCCTCACCATCGATCCCGCCCGGCGCCTCGCCGACGCGCTCGGCATCACCCTCGACAACACCGCGCAGCGGGTGCCCACGCGCAACGGCGAGCTCCGCGCGTTGATGCTCGACGCCAAGGGCACCTTCGACGACCTCGTTGCCCGCCACGCCCCCTCTCCCGAGGTCCGCGACCGAATCCTCGCCAATCACTACTATCGCTTCGTGAGCGAGCGCCTGCCTGGAGTGCACGAGTACATGGCGATGGAGCGGCTGCTGGCGCTGCACGCCGCCGGCGACGCCGACGTCATCGTTCTTGACACCCCGCCGACCCGCCACGCACTCGACTTCCTCGCCGCGCCCGACCGGATGGCCGGGCTGATGGACGAAGGGGTGATGCGGTGGCTGGTGCTCCCGGCCACCACCAGCGGCTGGCGCATGTTGGAGATGGGCAGCGACGTGCTGGCCGGCGTCCTCAAGCGGCTGCTCGGCCAGGGGACGATCGAGGACATCGCCGACTTCTTCGCAGGCTTCCAGTCGTTGTGGTCTGGGTTCCGAGAACGATCACTGGCCGTGCGGGCGCTGCTCCGCGCCCCGGAGACCACGTTCGTGCTGGTCACCGCGCCGGCCCCGGGCGCCCGAGCTGAAGCGTTGGCGTTCCTGGACGTCCTCCGGAAGGACGGGATGCCGTTCGCCGGCTTCCTGGTGAACCGTTGTGCCGAGCCGCCCCCCGCGGTGTGGCCTCTCCCCTCCCCCATCCCGGACGCCGCCCGGTGGGAGGCGGTGAGCGCGGCCGTGGCGCCTGCGTTGGATCGGCAACGGGGACGGGTGGAGGCGCAGGAGTTGGCGATCGCCGACCTCGTGGCCCACGCGCCCGCCGACGCTCGGGTGTGGCGAGTTCCCGAGTCGCCCCGAGAGGTGCATGACCTGGACGGTCTGAGGGAGCTCGGCGCTACGCTGGAAGCCTCCGGCGCGGTGGCAGCGCTCGGAGGGGTGTCGTGAACCAGGCAGACTGGCTGCGAAAACGCTTCCGCCACGGGAAGAAGCTCGGGTGCGCACCGGAGATTGGAGCGTTTTTGCTGGCGATGGCGGGGTTGGGGTGGTGGTTGGCGTGAGGGGCGTGACAGTGGGGGTGTAGAACTGCTGGGAGAGTTTCGTTTTGCGTATCTATGTCGGTGGCCGGTAACCGGAACATCGAGGATGATGCTCGGTAGATTGCACCTGCCACGATGTCCCTCGCACTGACCTACAGCCCGTGGTCCGCCTTGCCGTGAGCGAACTCCCAGCCGACGCCAATTGCGCTTCTGTTGAGCGAAGCGTTGATCTCAACGAGGAGGCCGTTCGCAAACAATAGAGAGGCGCCTGCTTCCGGAAACGACCACCCGCAGTTGCATTGGTGATAGCTACCGAATCCCCAGGAAAGGTACACGCTCCAGTCCCGAACTAGACCATCCCTTGGTGAGCGCCCGAATTCTGCCCCGGGCGAGATCATGCTGTACCCTACGAGGGATGCATCAGGCATGAAGCGGGCGATTTCTCCGGCGAATCGGGGGCCAACCACCCAATCGGAACCGAGCTGCACGGACCAACCAACGTCGCCAGCGGCGAATCCGCCCATCCGAAGGGCGCCTGCGGGAGGATCCGTCTCACTCCGGCCCAACGCGCCGAGTCGGATGCTCATGTGGGGAAGTCCCGACGCACCGACGCTCGCGCCGACCTGTAACTGCCCCCCCCAGGCATGTTGAAAGTAGCCGCCCGCCACAGTCCCAAAAGCGGAGTATCGGGCCGGATGCGCCGGAAAGGTAGGCAGCGCTGGAGTACCGTGACCACCGGCATCGGCACCGTCCGCCACCGAGTCCACACGGGCTTCCGCTACAACACCAGCATCATGAGTCAGTTCCATTCTGTGACTACCTCCTCGGAATTCCCTCATGCGAGAAGTCCGGGTAGATCGGCGTGTCATCCATCATGACCACTCCATCGATCATGATGGTCGGACGATCGATCGAGCCGACCAGCCACCAGAAGACCCCCCATTGCCAAGGATCCCAGTGCACTCCGCCGCCGCCGCCGCCGCCGCCGCCGCCGCCTCCACCGCCGCCGCCGCCGCCGCCGCCTCCGCAGGAATTGGTGCAGCTGCCCTGGCCCATGTAGAGCGCCCCGTCAAACAGGAACAGCGAGTCCCCGAACGAGGAACAGCAAGGCGCATACTTCGCAGACGAGTAGACCTGGAGGAGCGCCCAGCGCACGGTGTTCCCGTACATGTAGGACGATTCACAATTATTGAGGGTGTCTTCTGAATTCAGCCCAGCGACGTGCGTGAGCTCGTGCGCGAGAACGGCTGCGAGGTCGATGAGGGCACAGGTTCGCTCCGACTCGGTGCCGCACTTCCAGACCGCGACCCACTCGTCCGTCAGCGTGTCCTTCATGCAGATGCGAATCGATCCCGGCCAGTTCCCGTACATCAGACATCCGGTACCCGTACAGCACTCCACACCAGTCCAGTCCGTAATGGAGCTGGTACAGGTCACGTCCACGCGAAACGGCCACTCCGCCTCCACCAAATCGCCGATCAAGAGTCCATTGTTCTTTCCGAAGATGACGCAGGACACCCAGTCGAGCAGGTCCATGTTCTTCTTGAGCATCCCCCACGCCATCTTGATCATGTCCTCGAAGTCGGACCCGCAGTCGAGCACGTTGACGTTGTCGGCGGCCTCCACGTTCGCGATTTCACGGGCGACGAATGCTGGAGGTTCGCAGTCGTCGACGAAAGAGTCGCAGCACCCCGAGCAGGCGGGCGGCGTCAGCGTGACCCCTGGAGGCGGCGCGGCCCGCGAAGCGGTCGTGAGTCTCCCAAAGCCCGGCGCGCCGATCCACGCCGACGCCCAGTTGCGCGACGAGGCCGGTCCCGAGGCGCTGGAGATCAGTGATCCGAACATCGCCATCGAGGCGCCCGAACGGAGGATTGCTCCAGGGCCCTCCCAGCCTTCCTCCCCGGGATCTCGGCTATCGGCCCCTTTGGCGCAGTCGCACCCCCCCAATTCGCAGTCGCACCCGCCGCTCGAACTGCCGCCCGAGCATTCGCAGGGAGCGCTGTCGCAGCCGCACGCTCCACCTCCTGAGGGGGAGGCGCTCCCCCTCGGCGCACGGCGGACTATGGCACCGCTGGCGGCGCTCCGCTCGACAGATGAGCCTCCGCCACTGACCATCGAGGAGGTTCCGAAGGAGCCCGGCATGCCTGACGCGCTGATGCCGGAGTCACCAAAAAAGCGGCCGCTGATCATTTCTTGCCTCCTGCACGAGTCAATGGCGCCTTGATGTCGTCCGGTCGCACGCGGCTCTCCTCGCGCGACGGTTGCACGAAGAGAGCCGCGCCTCCGACGGCTAGCAGTTGTCGTACTCCACGATGCCCCCGCAGCGGCCGAACAGCGGAGGGGTGCCGCCGGAATTGTACCAGACGACCCAGCCGAAGCGAACGAGCTGCTTGGACTGCGTGTTGCTGAAGACGTCCGTCAGGGTGCCGTAGTTGAAGCCGTCCGCAGTCAGCGAGGAGCCGAGTTCGTAGAACGCGCCGGGGTTCCCGTCGCTGTCCGCAACCTGATAGCCAAAGACGCACCGGAAGTTCGTCTGGCTGGCCCGTTGCTCGAACGTGCCGCGCAGGCGCTTCACGTCGCCGCCGGTGACCCAGCCGGTCGCAGGGCAGAAGGACTTGTTGTTGACGTCGCCGGTGGCCACCAGCGTCGACCAAGGAAGGGGAAGGCGTTTCACAGTTCACTCCGTCAGGGATGGGGTTCGGGTTGCACGGCCGGGTGGCGAGGTGCTCCGGCAGGGTATTCGGATGGTTGGTCGCACGTCAAGTGCCATTCTCGTTTCATTGAGGCCGCGGGAGTGGTCGCCCAGGTGGCAGAGCCGCGCACCCGCAAGGTGGGGCGTTCGCCGGCGCATCCCTGACAGCCGGATGCTGCCGTTCAGATCAGACCGGAAATGCGATCGTGGAGGGGCGCCGAGATCGTGGACGATCTCTCACCCAAGGCGCCGGGCCGCCGCCGCCAAGCCCGCCCTGAGCACGTACTCCCACGCCCCCGCCATCGTCCTGAGCCCAAGCCGCTCCTTCATCGCCTGGAACTTCCGGTAGAGCGCGGGGTGTACGCGCGCGCACACGTCGATCCGGTGCGGCGAGGCGGCGGCGTAGGTGAGCGGGTCCCCGATGGCCTCGGCGAGCCACGAGGGCACGCCGCCGCCGTCACTGCGCGGCGCCATCTCCAGGCGCGCGAGGATCGCCGCGAGCAGCGCCGTGGGCACCTGCTCGGTCTCCTCCCAGGCACAAGGCGCACGCGCACGCGCGCGCCGCACCGGCGCGAGCCGAGGCGCCGGACCCGGCTCCTCGTCGCGCTCATCCTCGACCGACGGCACGACCTCCGCCTGCGCGACCGTGCCCGCGCTGACGCCCTCCCAGGCGAGCGGCCCGGCCGCCCACAGAGTGCCCGACCCGCGCTGCTCCGCGGCGTCGGCCTCGGCGCGTGCGCGGGCCGGATCAAGCATCGTCGTCCCAGCCCGCGATGTGGGTCGGCGAGGCCGCGGCGGACGCGAGCGGGGGCAGGGCCGTGTCGGGCCGGATGCGCCCCCACGCGACGCCGGCGAGCGACTCCACGCCATGCAGGAACTCCCGCGTCGGGCCGCGACGGGGGAGCGTCCACACCGACTTCCCGCGGTTGAGCGCGTCGCGGACCTCGTCCGTGCGCGGGAGCGGGTCGGACAGGTATGAGAACGCGCCCGCGTGGTCCGAGGCGTCGTGGATGACGGCCGCGTCGTGGAGCCACTCGTGCTTGGGCACCCTGTCGATGCGGACCAGCACGATCTCGGTGTTAGCGGGCGTCGCTCGCAGCATCCGGATGAGGTTCGCGGAGGCGTCGTCGCCGTCGGTGGGCGCGACGAGGAGCACGCCCGGCAGGCACCCGCCCTTCTTCACCGGCGGGGTGTCCACCACGATGGCGTCGAACCGGCCCAGGCGCCCCGGGCCCGAGCGGTAGAGCACCTCGACCGCGTGCGGCCCGGCGAGGCCGACCACGGTGACGCTCCCGGCGCCACGCTGGACACGGGCGACATCGGGGTCCGACTCGGAGATGCCGAGGCGGCGCCGGGCGTCGAGCTGGTCGTCGGTGACCAGGTACAGCACGTCGAGGCCCGCGAACGCGAGGCGCTCCGCGAGGCTCGCGGAGAGGCACGTCTTCCAGACGCCGCCCTTCCACGAGGAGACGACGACGGTCGGCAGGCGGGGGACGGCGGTGTCGCCGGCCGGCTCGGCCGGCAGCGCGAGGGTGGGGACGGCGCGCGGGGCGCTGGAGGAGGTGCGAGACGGGCCCGACGAGGTCCGGGTCATGTGGCGGTCATAGGTCGAAGACATGGTGATCCTATGGTGAAAGTGTTCGATGAAAGCTTGTTATGGAGTTGGTCATGGGGCGGCCATATGACCGTCCCATGACGGCGAAGTCAGGCGGCATGCTTGCTCGGGTCCGTGTTCGGCGGCGGGACGTTGGCGGGCGCCTCGGCCGCTCCCGGCGTGGGGGTCGCGTCCGCGCCGTCGCCCCAGCCCGTGCGCGCCGCGGCCAGGAGCAGGTCGAGTACGCGGCGGCGGGCGTCGCCCACACCGGCCCCGCCGGGCACTCGCACGACCCGCACGACCAGCCCCGGGGGGCTACGCCGCGCCACGGGTCACCTCCTCGTCGCCAGGGTCCTCCGGCGGCTCGTGCCAGAGGTCCGTCGCGGCGAGTTCGCAGAACGGCGGGCACGCGAGGAGCCGGCGCCTCACCTTGGGCGACAGCGTCCGTCGCCCCGCGAGGAGCTGCGAGAAGTAGGAGCGGGACACGCCGAGGCGCGCGGCGCCCTCGGTGAGCGTCATGTGGCAGCGCCCGAGCCGCGCGCGGACGCGGTTGCCGCGGAGGAGCCAAGCGGGGCGGGAGCAGGAGGAAGGGCCGGAGGGGGTATTCATGTGTACAACGTCGCACGATGTGTTCTGATTGTCTACAGCCTTCGAGGCCCTCGCCGAGAAGTTGTGTACTTTTCGGTGAGTCCGGGGTACGGTGGCTCCATGCCCACCCGATCCCCCACCGAGCTGGTCCTCAAGAACGCGCCCCCCGACGTCCCCGGCCGCACCGGCGTGGCTGCCATCACCTGGGAGGCGCGCCCGTCCTTCGGCCCCTACCTCCGCGCGATGCGCGAGTCGGCGCAGCTCTCGCTCCGGGCCGCGGCCGCCGCCATCGGCGTCTCCTTCAGCTACCTCGCGAAGATGGAGACGGGTGAGCGGCCGAACCCGCCCACGCTCAAGGTTCTGCAGCGCATGGGGCGCGTGTACGGACGCGACCTCCGCGAGCTGATGCACGAAGCCGGGTTCCGCTTCGAGACGCCCTCGGAGATCGACACGCTTGACGATCGGCTGGACGCGCGCTTCGCCCGCCTCGTCACCCACCCGCTGTTGCGCCCGATGCGCATGGACCCCGTGGTGATCGAGCTGATCCCGCCGCTCGTGAAGCGGCAGTGGATCGAGTTCGCCCGCAAGCTCGCGTGGCACACCGCCGGGTCGGCCGACGCGGTCGAGACCATCCTGAACCCCCCGGAGACGCCATGAAGAAGTGCGTGATCTACTGCCGTGTCAGCACCGACAAGCAGCGCGAGGCCGGCACCATCGAGTCGCAGCGGGAGACGCTCTTGCACTACGCGCGGGCGAGCGACTGGACGGTCGTGTCGGTCGAGTCCGACGACGGGTTCAGCGGCACGGTCCCCGCGTGGGAGCGCCCGGGGATGGCACGGGCGCTCCGGCTCGTGGAGAGCCGGGCTGTCGACTACCTGCTCGTCGTGGACCTCGACCGCACCTCGCGGGCGGAGGACCCGTTCGAACGAGCCATCGTCCGCAAGGCGCTGCGCGACCACGGCGTGCTCCTCGCCACGCCGAAGGGGATCCTCCGCGACGTCACGCCCGAGGAGAAGCTGACCCAGGACATGCTCTCTTCGGTCGCGTCCTACGAGCGGTCCAAGACGCGCGAGCGCACGCTGCGCGGGAGGAAGGACGCCGTGCTTCGCAAGGGAGGGCGCCCGCTCACGCAGACGCCGCTCGGGCTGGAGTGGTCGCCGGAGAAGCACGGCTACATCGCCTCCGCCGTCGAGGCGCCCGTCGTCCGCGAGATCTTCCGGCTCGCCGCGGAGGGGTTGGGGCCGCTCCAGATCGAGCGCGAGCTCGTCCGGCGGAACATGCCCTCGGGACGCATCCAGAAGTACCGTCCCCGCGGAACGCCGAAGGGCACGCCGCGGGAGCCCGGGACCAAGTTCATCGTCCGGCGGTCGATCCAGGACATGCTCGCAAACCCCGTGTACTGCTCGGACCGGTGGGCGCCGAACCCGGCGTGGGACCCCGACTTCACCGTGTCCGTCGAGCCGGTCGTCACCCGCGAGCAGTGGGACGCGGCGGACGCCGCGCTCCGGGGACGGGCACGACCGCCGGCCCGGCCGCTCCAGTACGACTACCTGCTCCGCGCGGTCGTCTTCTGCGCCCACTGCGGGCGCAAGATGCGCGGGCAGACCACGGTGAAGGGCCGGAACATGTACTACCGGTGCGAGTTCGCGAACCGGCCCCAGGTCAACTGCGAGCGGTGCACTGCCCGGGGGAGCGTCCGCGCCGACCAGGTGGAGCCCCTCGTCTGGAACTACGTGCGCCAGCTCATCCTCGAGCCCGGCTACTTCCGGGCCGAGGTGGAGCGGGCGGTCGAGGCGGACCAGAAGCGCAACGGCAGCGCGGGCGTCGAGGCCGCGCGTGCCCTCCGCGCGGAGCTCGAGCGCCTCGCGGTGGAGCGGAGCCGGGTCCAGGCGGGCTTCCGCAAGGGCGTCTACACCGAGGACGAGGTCGCGACCGAGCTGGCGGCCATCGAGCGGGAGCGCGCCCCGCTGCTCAACCGGCTGGAGCTGGCGCAGCTCGACGAGCGCAGCCAGGGCGCGAAGTCGGCCCGGCTGGCGGCGGTCGAGGCGCGCCTCGCCTCGCTGCGGACCGCCGTGCAGACCGTGGACCGCGACCAGCAGCGCGCCATCATCGGCGAGCTGATCGAGCGCGTGGTCATCGACACCGAGACGCGCGAGGTCGAGATCCGCGTGCTCGTCGGTGCGGCGCCGGCGGCCGACGACGACGCGGGCGGCCGGCTGTCCACCCCCGTGCCGCACAGCTCGAAGGGCGGGCGGCGGCCCGCTCGCGGCGCACCCGAAAGTTACGGGAGCGGACTCTCTGGTGGGAGAGTCTCCGCCCCAGCGGCGCCGCGATGGCCAAACCAGATCGCCCGGTGAAGGCGGCGCGTGATCCGGCCATCGCCCAGATGGTTGATTCGACTCGGAACGACAGCGCCGCGGCCGACTGAACGGCTCCGCCCTGACCGTGCCCATGCGCTGTCCGTCTGCCCGCTACCTCGCGTCTGCCTTGCTTCCGGGCCGCCGCGCGAACGCGGTGACCAACGCCAAGACCCCCGCGACCCACCAGGGCACGTCCCCGATGCGCTCGTACAGCGTGGTTCCGCTCATCCAGCGCGCCTCCACGATTCGGCTCTCCTTGACGAACAGGCCAGACGTGTCCCCGAGCGCGCCGATCGGGTCCACCAACCCGGACGGACCGCTGTTCGCCGAGCGCACCAGGTACCGTCGGTGTTCGATGGCGCGGATGCGGGCCTCCGTGAGATGGATCCACGGCTCGGCCGTGTCCCCAAACCACGCGTCGTTGGTGATCGTGACCAGCAGATCAGGGGCCACCGACGACACGTGACGGTTCACGTAGGAAGGAAGGATGTCCTCGTAGCAGATGAGCGCGGCGATCCGGTGCGTTCCCCACTCGATGGGCTGCACCCCCGCACCGGGGATGAACAACTCGTCGTTGTCCACCACGCCGCGCAAGACGGGGAACCAGTCCGAGAACGGGATGAACTCGCCGAACGGGACGAGTTGGTGCTTGTCATAGCGGCCAATCGGCACCCCCGCGTCGTCCACCAGCACCGCCACGTTTCGCCGCAGTCGCGGCTCACCCGCCAGGGGCGACTCCTCCCAGGTCCGAGTGCCGAACAACACGGGCACACCGAGCCCCGAGGTGATCCGCTCGGGGATGCGCTTGCGCCACGTGTCTTCATTGAACGACGTGTGTACGGCTACCTCGGGCCACAGCACCAGCTCGACGCCGCGGTCCGCGAGCGCAAGGGTGGCCTCCCGGTTCCACGGCACATCGTCGGAGCCGCCCGCGGGGACGTCGGGCTGGACGAGCCCGATGTGCACAGACGGCGCGTCCGCCATCTCGACGCGAACCTGCGCGATGCGCACGGCCCCCCATCCCCAGGCCAGCGCCGGAACCGCAACCATGGCCACCCAGGCACCTACCGCTGGCACACGCCGCGCCCGCGCCGCACGCAGGGCCTCGCCGAGCCCCACCGCGAACGTGATCACCACCAGGTCCACGGCGAGCATCCCGCCGAGCTCGGCCACCTGCACGAGTGGGAGCGCCTGCACCACGCCAACACCCAGGTAGTAAGGCAGGAAGAGCGGGTAGCCGATCTCGGCGCCCACGAAGGCGAGCACGAAGACCAGCGCCTCCGGCCATCCGCGCTGCGCCGCGCGCGCCGCCACCCACGCAGGGATCGCGATTCGCACGGCGTTCGCCACGGAGAGGGCGACCACCAGGAGCGACGACACCGGCTGACCGGGGCCGCCGAAGCGGGCGATCGTCTCCGCCACCCACCAGTACGTGGGCACCGAGAACACCACTCCTGATAGCAGCCCGAGGAGCGCCGCCCGGCGCGGGCTCTGCCCCTGGATCGCGAGGTAGAGCGGGGCATAGGCCAGGAACGCGAACACCGCGAGGTCCTGGGCGAGGATCGCCGGGGCGAGCAGCAGCCCGCTGAGCGCGGAGAGCGCCAACGCGCGCGGCCAGGAGAGGGGAGGCATCCGGCGGACTAACCGGTCGTCACGCCGGGGCGCCGGGACGCCGGCCTGCGGGTTATTCCCCCGCCTCCGTGCTCCCGCTCCTCTCCTTCCTCGCCGCCGCGCAGGCCGCCTGCACGCTGCCCCGTACGGTCGTCGAGCTCGACGCCGTGCTCGATCGTGCCGAGTCCGCCTGGGAGGAGGGCCCCACCGCCTTCGCCGACGCCACCGGGCTCACCGCCCAGGTCCTGGAGTGTGTGAACACGCCCCTCGCGGCCACGGAGGTCGCGCGGCTCCGCCGCCTCGACGGCCTCTCCGCCTTCGGCCGCCGCGACGCCGCCCGCTCCGCCGCCGCCTTCGCGGCCGCCCGCTCCGCCGACCCCGCCCTCCCCCTCCCCGAGTCCATGGCCGGCCAGGGCAGCCCGCTGCGCGCCATCTGGGAGACCCCCGCCGGGCCGTCCGCCACGGCCCCGCTCCGCGGCGCCTCTCGCGGCCGGCTCTACATCAACGGCGTGCCCGCCACCACGGTGCCCACCACCGCGCCCTTCGTGTTCCAGTGGATCGACGGGGTGAGCGCGTCCGGCGCGGTCGCCACCGCCCCCGCGCTGCCCGGCTACCCGCGCAAGGCAAACCCGGCGCGGGACCCGCTGCTGGTCGGCGCGGGCGTCGCGGCCGCGGCGGGCGGCGTCCTGTACGGCCTCGCGTGGCAGCAGCACGACGCGGCCACCCAGGCGAAGGACCTCACGACGCTCGATGCGGCGGAGTCCTCCAACCACACCCTGGTGATCGCCTCGGCCAGCGCCGGCAGCGTCGCCGTTCTCGCGCTCACCAGCGCGCTGCTCGTGGCGAAATTCTAAGATGATCGAGCGCATCGCCCCCGGACAGGTGATCGAACGCTACGTGGTGGAGAGCCACCTCGGCAGCGGAGGCATGGCCACCGTGTGGTTGCTTCGTCACCGCCACCTCGGGACCCAACACGCGCTGAAGGTCCTCACGCACCTCGGGCCGAACGCCGAGCTGCGGCTGATGCTGGAGGGGCGGGTGCAGGCGGCGCTTCGCCATCCCAACATCGTCGCCGTCACCGACATCCTCGACGTGGGCGGCGCCCCCGGCCTGCTCATGGAGTACGTGCCGCCGCCGTCCCTCGCGGTGTGGCTCGCCGGCCACCAACCCACGGTCGACGAGGCGGAGTCGCTGTTCCGCGGCATCGTGGACGGCGTTCGTCACGCCCACCGCTACGGCCTCGTCCACCGGGACCTCAAGCCGTCCAACGTGCTGCTCGCCCGCTACGACGACGAGGGGCTGGTGCCGAAGGTCGCCGACTTCGGCCTGGCCAAGCTCCTCGATGAGGAGCACGGCGGCGGACACACCCGCTCCGGCCTCACCATGGGCACGCCCCAGTACATGGCGCCCGAGCAGATCCGCGACGCGAAGAAGGTGGATCGCCGGGCCGACATGTTCTCGCTGGGCTGCATCCTCTACGAGCTGCTCTCCGGCCGCCCGCCCTACGCGTGGACCGACTTCATCACCCTCTACAACGAGGTGGTGGCGCGTCAGTACCCGCCGCTCCCCTCACACGTGCCCGCACGGCTGCTCGACGCCGTGGAGGGGCTCCTCGAGCCCGAACGCGACGCGCGCCTCCCCGATTGCGACGCGCTCCTCGCCGTCCTCGACGGGCGTCCCCTCCCCTCCTCGCCTACCGTCACCCCGGAGAACCTCGGGCGCATGGTGGATGTCCCGGTGCTCCGAGACCGCGTGCTCCCGCCGGTGCAGAGCACCGCCGGGGCGCAGTCGACCACGTTCTACCCGGAAGGTCCTCTGGAGGAGGCTGCGGGGGCCACCGCTCCGTCCGACACCACCCTGATGGGCGCCGTGCCGGTCGGCGACGCGCCGCGGCCCATCCCGATGCCGCAGGTGGCCGCCGCCCCCCCCACGATGGTGCCCTCCGACTCGCTCGGAGGCGAGCCGGCGCCTTCCTTGGCGTCGTCGCGACCTGCGTCGCCGCGGGGCTGGGGGCCGATGGTGGGCGGGATCGCCGCCCTGGGGCTCTTGGCGTTGGTCGGCGGGATGGCATGGCGGGCGTTCGAGCGGTCGCCCGACGAGCATCGTCCCGCGGAGACGCCGGCGGGGAAGGCGGTCGAGGCGGCGCCATCCGGGGCAACCGGGGCGACCGGCGCGAGCGGGAGCGTGAAGGCGCTTGCGGACGGCAAGGCCGGCAGCGGCGTGGCGCCTGTACCGGCGGCCGTGTCCCCCGAAGGGGCCCCGGGGGCGACAGAGAAGGCGCCGTCTGGGTCCGCCCGTTCGACGGGGCCGACGACGGGGTCGACGCGGGCGGCCACCGCGGCTTCGCCGGCAGCGACGGCGGCGGGTGGGTCCACATCCGCGTCCCCCCTTCGACCCACCGCGCCCGAGTCCAGGCCTGCGCCTGCAGGGGTGCCCGCCCCGGTGGTCCCTGCGTCCGTCGCCGCGCCCGTCGTCACGGCGCCCCCCGTGGCCCCGGCAGTGTCCACCGCCCACGTGAGCGCAGACGGCGGGGGAGACGCGTCCCGCATCGAGCTCGTCGGGGCCGGCGGCCGTTTCACCCTCCCCGCCGACGTGCCGCCCGGCACCTACGACGTCTACGCGTGGTTTCCCGACGCGCCCCAGACCAAGACCACCCGGGTCACCGTGGCGGCGGGCGACAGCGCTTCGCTGAAGTGCCTCTCGTTCTCCATGAGCTGCCTCCGCCGCTGACGGCGGGCTATGCAAGGCGGCGATGCCGTTCTCGCTGGTCCTCCTCGCCGCTGGCTGCGCGTGGTTCTCCGACGCCGACCGCGCCGCCGTGGTCGACGCGGATGGCGACGGCTTCGCGGCGCAGGCCTTCGGCGGCACCGACTGCGACGACGCGGATGCGGCCGTCGG
Organism: uncultured Pseudomonadota bacterium; assembly: GCA_903921785.1. Taxonomy (GTDB): domain Bacteria; phylum Myxococcota_A; class UBA796; order UBA796; family SXON01; genus SXON01. The sequence goes on along the minus strand of CAIXRH010000188.1, from coordinate 5,508 downwards.
CGAAGCCGCCCTGGCCGTGCACCCCGACGCCGACGGCGACGGGCTCGGCGATCCCGACCAGTCCACCTACGCCTGCGCCCCGAGCGGGAGGCTCGTGGAAGACGCGACGGACTGCGACGATGCGGACGCGGGCGTCGGCGGGATGACGGACTGGTCCCCGGACGCCGACGGCGACGGCTACGGCGACGACGCCCAGGCCGCCCTCTCCTGCGGCGGGGCCGGCCTCGTCACCTTGGGCGGCGACTGCGACGACGCCCGCGACGATGTCCACCCCGGCGCGGTGGAGGACTGCCTCTCGGGGCTCGACGCCAACTGCGACCAGAAGACGGGCGGCTCGGCGTGCACCACCGCTGGGCTCGCGCCGTGGGTCACCGGCACCGAGGACGGTTCGGGGAGCGAGCAGGCCTTCGCCGAGCGGCTCCTCGGCGGCGTGGACGTCGATGGGGACGGCGTGCCCGATGTGGTGGCCGGAATGCCCTACGGGTACGCGGTGAGCGCGTACTCCGGCGTCGACCTCGCGGCGGGTGCGCCGCTGGAGCTCGACGACGCGGTGCTCACCGTCGAGGGGTTCCACTACCGGATGGGCGCGGCGCTCGCCGCCGGGGATGCGACGCGAGATGGAACCCCCGATCTGCTGATCGGCTGCCCTGGCTCCGACGATCCGCCGACCGCCGGCTCGGAGGTGCTCGTCGTGGCGCTCCCGGCCACCGGGACCATCAGCCGCCACACCGGAGAGATCCAGGGCGAGCCGGTCAACGGCGGCTTCGGCTTCGCCCTCGCGTGGACCGACCACCTCCAGAACGCTCCTGCGCTGATCGTCGGCGCCCCCATCGAGGCGGACGCCGGCGGGTACGCCTACGCGCTGGACATGACCGACTACCTCAACGTCGATCAGGGCGTCTGGAACCTCGACTATGGGCGCCTCGGCGGCGTCACGAGCCACGGCGACGGCTACGGCCTCGGGTGGGACGCGGTCTGGCTCTACGGCGCCGATCGTACCGGATCCCCGGTGGCCGCCGTCGCCGCGCCCCAGGCCGTCGTCGGCCCGGACAACCCGGGCGCGGTCTACCTGTGGGAGCCCGACGCCAACGGCGGGATGGACACGGTGGGCCTCGACGACGCCACGGTCCTGGTGGGGGAGGCCGACTACGACGGCTTCGGCTTCTCGATGTCCGCGGGCGACTACGACGGGGACGGCCTCGACGACCTCGCCGTGGGCGCGATCACCGCCGAAGGTCAGACGTCCGCCTCCGGGGTGGTCTACGTATTCTCCGCGCCCGGGCCGTGGGCGGGGATGGTCTCTGCCGCCGACGCCGACGTGCTGTTCCTCGGGGAAGCGCGGAACGGCCCCGAGGCGGAGACCCAGGAGATCCTCGGGGTGGCCGTCGCCTTCGTGGGCGACATGAACGGCGACGGCACCACCGAGCTGGCCATGGGCGCCCCGAACGCTCAAGGCCTGGCCGGGGAGGTCAACGCGGGCGCCGTCTACGTCGCGCCCGGGGAGCTCGCACCGCGCGCCTACAACGTCCAGGAGGTCGCCTGGGCCCGCTACGGCGATCGCGCCGGGCTCGAGACCGGCGCCTCCCTCTCCGCGGCGGGCGACCTCGACGAAGACGGCCGCGCCGACCTCGCCGTGGGCATGACCGGCTACACCGACGCCTACGGCGACATCACCGGCGCCTTCACCGTGTGGTTCGGAGCACAGCTGTGATCCTGCTCGTCGCCGCGGCCCTGGCGGCCTCCCCCTGCCCCGTCGACCGGACCCCCGCTGAGCTCTCCACCGCGCTCGACGGCGCCGACGCCGCCTGGGGCGCCTCCGCCGCCGACTTCGAGGTGGCCGTGTCCGCCGTACGCGCGATCGTCCCGTGCCTCGGCGCGCCCGTCGACGCGTCGACCGCCGCCCATGTGCACCGCGTCGAGGGGCTCGCCGCGTTCGCCGCCCGGGACAAGGTCACTGCCGCGCAGGCGTTCGCCGCCGCCCGCGCCGCCGACCCCGCCTGGGCGCTCCCCGACGAGCTCGCGCCGGAAGGGGGCCCGCTGCGCGCGGTGTGGGATCAGGCGCCCGCGGAGGGCCCCAGACGCCCCCTCCCCTCGCCCCGCGGCGGTGAGCTCCTTGTCGACGGCATGCCCGGGCACACCCGCGCCGAAGCCCGGCCGGTGCTGCTCCAGGTGGTCACGAAGGAGGGGCGCGCCCGCGACTCCGCCTGGTTGGCCGCCGGGATCGCCCCCACCTACCCGCACGCCCACCCGTTGGCCGCGTGGATCGGCACCGGCGCGTGCCTGCTCGCCAGTGGTGCGCTCCTCGGCGTCGCCACGGCCGCGAACGACGACTACCAGGCGAGCACCACCGTGGCGCAGGCCGACGCCCGGAGAGACGTCGTCAACGGCCTCGCGGGCGGCGCCGTCGGCCTCGGCGCGGTCGGGCTCGGCCTCGGCGTGTTCGCGCTGAGCGGGAGCTTCTGATGCTGCTCCTCCTCGCGGGCTGCTTGTTCATCGACGACGCCGAGCACGCAGCGTTCCTCGCGGGGCTCACCGACAGTGGAGACCCCTCCGAGACGGGCGACACGGGTGGAGCGCCCGCCCTCTGGCACGCTGGCGAGGCGCTCTCCGTCGTGGAGCTCGGCGCTGGCTTCTCCGTGTCCAACGCCACCCGCGGTTTCGGCAGCGCCGTGGCCCTGGGATGGGTGGACGAGCTCGGGCTGAGCGCGGCCGTGGGGGAGACCGGGCTGGTGAGCGGCCGGAGCTGGCTGGTGCCGGTGAGCGCCCTCACCCTCGGGACGGTGCTGGAGGACGTGGGCGTGCCCACCGAGCCCGGTGGCGCCGACCTCGGCACCGCGGTCGGCTTCGCCCAGGACGAAGGGGGCGAGCTGCACCTCGTCGCCGGTGACCCCGGCACCTCCCGCCTTGTCTCCTACACGACGCACCGGTCCGGGTCGCCGACCGAAGACGGCCTCCTCGTCGGCGAGTCGAGCAACGACGAGCTCGGCGCCGTTTTCGTCTCCGCCGCCGACGGCTCCTCCGCGGGCGACACCACCGTGGGCGTCGGCGCGCCCGGCAACGGCGCCGGCGTCGCCTACGTCTCCGCCTGGCCCCTGCGCGACGGCGACGAGCTCGACGCCCAGCACCTCTGGGGTGCGGCAGGGCGGAAGTTCGTCCCCGGGGCGGGCTACGAGGGGCAGAAGTCGCGGTTCGGGGCCTCGCTGGCGCTGGGCGACGCCGCGGGGGAGGCCGCTGTGCTCATCGGCGCGCCCGACGAACCCGGCAGTGAGAGCAGCGGGATGTTGGGCGGCGCGTGGCTGGGCGCGGACGTCCTGAACCTCGACAACGACGACGGGGTGGTGGTCCCGGGCGCCCTCACCCACATTCGCGGCGCCAACCCCCTCACGCACTTCGGCAGCGCCGTGCTCATCGCCGACGTCGACGACGACGGCCGCGACGACCTGGTCATCGGCGCCCCCAACGAGAACCCGGAGGGCGCCCTCGAAGGTGGCGCGGTCTACATCTTCCTCGGAGGCGACCTCCCCACGAGCGACGCCTCCGCCGCCGACGCTCATGTGGTCCTCCGCGGCGACACCCGCGGCGCCCACTTCGGCAGCGCCCTGGCCTACGTGCCCCAGGATCCGCCGCTGCTGCTCATCGGCGCGCCCGACTGGAGCGGCAACTCCGGCTCCCTCGGTGCCGTCTTCGTCGTCACCGGCGGGCCCCTCGACAGCGACACCACGATGGCCACCGCCGCACGCATCGAGGGGCAGACACCCGACGGGCGCTTCGGCGCCGCCCTCGCTGCCAACGAAGAGGGGGCGCTCGTCGCCGAGCCCGGGGGCCCCGCGAGCGCCGCCCGATTCACGGGCGCAGCGTGGTGGTTGTCCCTTCGGCCTTGACAAACCCCGCAAGACGGGCGAGTCAGCGGGCCCGATAACGATGCCGCCGGCTCCCGCCCTTGACACGGCAAGAGTAAGGCGGTAGCATCCCGCAGCTTTTCCGCGGAGGACCATGAGTCCGCGCCCGTTCACGATCCTGTTCATTCTCGCCGCCCTCGCGGGTGCCTGGTTCACCGGCTTCGCCACGCTCGACTTCGCGAGCCACCTCGACCGGCAGGTGCACGACATCCATTGCGCCTGGGCCCCCGGCCTGGTCTCGGGGGATGCCTCGGCCTCCAGCGGCTGCCACGTCACCATGATGAGCCCCTACAGCTCGGTGTTCCGCACCCTGGTGTGGGGTGGCATTCCCATCGCGCTCCCCGGCCTCGCCACCTTCGCCTTCCTCTTCTTCCGCGGGTTGGACCTCGTCCTCAACCGCCGGCAGGACGATCGCGACGCCACCCGCTTCCTGGTCATCGCCACGCTCGTGCCGGTGATCACCTCGGCGGTGATGGCCTACATCTCGCTGGTGGAGCTCGGCGCCACCTGCAAGCTCTGCGTCGGCACCTACGGGTCGAGCCTCGCGGTGTTCATCTTCGCGCTGCTCCTCTGGCGTTCGGCCGCCGCGCCGCGCCTCGGCGAGGACCTCGGCATCACCGGTGAGCCGGCCCCCGAGCCCGGCCCCGAGTCGGGCTCCGGCCTCTCCGGCATCCTGATCGGCTTTGGCACGCTCGCCGGCTTCGTGGCCGTGCCGAGCCTGGTGTACCTCATCCTCGCCCCGGACTTCACCAAGTACGTCGGCGGGTGCGGCACCCTCCCCAAGCCGGAAGACACCTACTCGGTGATGATCCCGCTGGACAACAACACGGGCGGCAAGGAGGCGATCGAGGTCTTCGATCCCCTCTGCCCCGCGTGCAAGGGCTTCGAAGATCGCCTGGAGGCCAGCGGCCTCGACGCGCAGCTCCACCGCAAGGCGGTGCTCTTCCCGCTCGACGCGACCTGCAACTACAACGTGGGCAGCACGCTGCACGCCGGCGCCTGCACCATCAGCTACGCCGTGCTGTGCGCCGAGGGTAAGTCCGACGCCGTGATCGACTGGGCGTTCGCGAACCAGGAGGCGATCCGCACCGCGACGGAGGCCGATCCCGAGGCCGCGAAGAAGATGGTCGTCGCCCAGTTCCCCGACCTCGCCACCTGCATCGACACCCCCGCGGTGAAGATCAAGCTCAACCGTGCGCTTCGTTGGGCCGTCGACAACAAGCTGCCCGTGCTCACCCCGCAGCTCTACGTCGAGGGCACCAAGCTCTGCGACGAAGACACCGACCTGGGCATGGACTGGGCGCTCTCCCGCCTGCTCTCCCAGGGCCCCGCCAAGAAGGAGGCCACGCCATGAACACCGGGCTCCACGCCGCGCTCGCTGCCGGCACCCTCATCATCCCCACGCTCCTCGTCGGCAGCTGGGTCGGCTCCGCCAAAGAGCGCCTCGCCGAGGCCGAGGCTGCGCCGGATCCGAACGCCGTGGTGGCGACCGCCTCCGCGTCCGACGTCGGGTACTGCACCCCCGAGCTCAAGAAGGTCCTCCGCCGCGTGCTCCAGAGCTGCGGCCTCTCCGGCGCCAGCGGCGGCCGCGGTTGCCAGCCGGTCGACG
>CAIXRH010000187.1 GCA_903921785.1 uncultured Pseudomonadota bacterium | reverse complement strand
GAGATGGTCATGCCGGGTGACCGTGTGGAGATGAGCATCGAGCTCATCACCCCCATCGCGATGGAGAAGGCGCTGCGCTTCGCCATTCGCGAGGGTGGCAAGACCGTCGGCGCCGGTGTGGTCGCCGAGATCATCAAGTAGTTCTCGACGTAGCTGGACTTTGTGGAGAGGGCTCGGGGCTCGCCCGAGCCCTTTCTTCATGTCCTGCTTGCACGTTTCATGCCAGGGTATTAACCGCCCGGGCGTTTCCCATCCGGCGACGTGATCATCGAAAGATGTGATCGTCCAAACCGGAAAAAGCAGCTTCGTCGAATCGAGCAGGAATCCCGTGGACCACCAACGATCTGTCACCCTGCTGTACCTTCTCGCCGGCCTCGCCGGTGGGTTGCTTGTTCGCAGCGCGGGGCTCCAGGTGGTGACCTACGAGAGCCTCAACGATCCGACCCTGCTGGGGGTTGTTTCCCTCACCACCCTCCTCGGGGTGGTCGGTGGCATCGCCACGTTCTTCGGGCTCTCGCGCAATGCGAAGGCCACGGAGTTCTCGGAGAGCGCGATCAGCGAGATGTCCCGCGTGACCTGGCCGTCACGAGACGAGACCACCCACAACACCGGTATCGTCATCGGTGCTGCTCTCGGCTTCGGGGTCCTGATGTTCGTCTATGACAGCATCTGGGCCACGATCGTCAAGCAAGCCCTCTACTCCGGCGCCTCAAAGTAGCCGGAAACCTCGGAGCCTCTCTCCTCATGTCCATGGCGTGGTACGTCGTTCACACCTACTCGGGCTTCGAGAACAAGGCGAAGCAGGCGCTCGAAGAGCGGATCAAGCTCTACGGGTTGAGCCCGCGCTTCGGCCAGGTTCTCGTCCCGACGGAAGAGGTGGTCGAGGTCAAGAACGGCCAGAAGAAGACCACCACCCGCAAGTTCTTCCCCGGGTACATCCTGGTGGAGATGGAGATGGACAACCAGACCTGGCACGTCGTGAAGGAGACCCCCAAGGTCACCGGCTTCGTCGGCGGCCAGACTCGGAAGCCCGTTCCGATGGACCCGGCTGAGGTCGCACGCATCACCAACCGCATCGGCGGCGAAGAGCAGAAGCCGAAGCTCGCGGTCAACTTCGAGCGCGGGGAAGACGTCCGTGTCGTCGATGGGCCGCTCGCGCCTGTCGTCGGCAAGGTGGAAGAAGTCAACACCGCCCGGGGGCGCCTCCGCGTCACCGTCACCATCTTCGGCCGGCCTACGTCGGTCGAGCTTGATTTCACTCAGGTCGAGAAGGTCGGGTAACCCCCGGTCGAGGGAACGAACATGGCCAAAAAGGTCGTCAATCAGATCAAGCTGCAGATCACGGCGGGCAAGGCGACGCCGTCGCCGCCGGTAGGCCCGGCCCTCGGCCAGGCTGGCGTGAACATCCCGATGTTCGTGAAGGAGTTCAACGCCCGCACCGCGGCCCAGGCTGCCGAAAACGTGGTCGTCCCGGTCATCATCACGGTCTTCAGCGACCGGTCCTTCACCTTCGTGGTGAAGCCGCCCCCGGTGAGCATCCTGCTCATCAAGGCCTGCAAGGCCGAGAAGGGCTCCGCTGAACCGAACAAGAAGAAGGTTGGCTCCGTCACCCATGCCCAGGTGCTGGAGATCGCGAAGACGAAGTTGGCGGACATGAACACGACCAGTCTGGAGGCGGCCTGCCGGACGGTTGAGGGAACCGCGCGTTCCATGGGCGTCGACGTCGTCTGAATCCTAAACCCCGCACTGCCGGCCATGAGGGAGGAGCGCCGCCGCTCCGAGGACCTCACCGGTGAAGGGTCGCAGCGTTTCACGGGGGCACCCGAAAGGGTCCGTGGGGCGAGGCGGTCCGCAGGAGAATCCAACAAGATATGGCAAAACGAGGAAAGCGGTTCTCGGCCGTCCGAAAGGTGGTCGACCCGAACGTCAAGTACACGCTGGAGCAGGCGGTGTCGCTGTTGAAGCAGACCGCGTCCGCGAAGTTCGATGAGACCATCGACATCGCGGTGCGGCTCGGCGTCGACCCGAAGCACGCCGACCAGATGGTCCGCGGCGCCGTCGCCCTCCCTCACGGGACGGGAAAGACGGTGCGAGTGCTCGTCTTCGCCCAGGGCGAAGCGGCACGCGCGGCCAAGGAGGCCGGTGCCGACTTCGTCGGCGCGGACGACCTGATCCAGAAGATCGAGACGCAGCAGTGGACGGACTTCGACAAGGCCGTCGCTACCCGCGATCTCATGGGCAAGGTCGGTAAGCTGGGCCGCGTGCTCGGCCCCCGCGGCCTCATGCCGAACCCGAAGATCGGCACGGTCGTCGGCCCGGACATGATCGCCCAGACCGTTCGCGAGCTCAAGGGGGGCAAGATCGACTTCCGGGTCGAGAAGGCTGGCATCGTGCACGCGATGGTGGGCAAGGCTTCGATGGAGCCCTCCCAGATCAAGGAGAACATCGAGGCGCTGGTCGGTACGCTGCTGAAGCTCAAGCCGGCCTCGGCGAAGGGCACGTACGTCCGCGGCGCCGCGCTCAGCTCCACCATGGGTCCGGGCATCCGGCTCGATCCCAGTGACCTCACTCGGACGGGCGAGGCCTAGGAGTAACCATGAACCGCACGCAGAAAGCCGACCAGATCAGCACCTTCGCCGACTACGCGAAGGGAGCGCCGCTCATCGTGCTCGCGCAGTTCCGCGGCACCAAGGTGTCTGAGATCAACTTCTTCCGTCGTGCCCTCGAAGCGAAGGGCATGCGGTACAAGGTGATCAAGAACACCTTGGCGCGGCGCGCCTTCAGTGACGTGGGCGTCAACGGTCTTGACACGACCCTCAAGGGGATGACCGGCGTGGTCTTCTCTGGTCCGGATGCGGTGGGCTCCGCGAAGATCCTCAAGGATCTTCTTAAGGGTCTGCCCACCATTAAGGTCCAGGCGGGCTTCTTCGACGGCACGGCGATGGATGGCAAGTGTGTTGACACTGTGTCCTCCCTCCCGAGTCGCGAGGACATCCTCGCCCAGCTGCTCGCGACCCTCAACGAGGGCCCGCGTCTGCTGGTGAGCGTCATCCAGGCCCCGGGGCGGGACCTCGTCCAGCTCCTCAAGAACTACGAGGACAAGCTCGCTACCGGCGAGTAGGTCCCCGCCTTCCCCACGGCGGAGCCGCCCATGGGCCCACCGCCATCCGTCTTCCAGAATCCATTCGGAGAAACCACCATGTCCCTTTCCCAGGCTGAAGTCGTCGACTACATCAAGAACCTCAAGCTCGCCGAGGTCAAGGCTCTCGTCGAGACGCTCGAGGCCGAGCTCGGCGTGAAGGCTGGCGTGGCCATGGCCGCGGCGGCCCCCGCCGCCGCCGCCGCCGCCGCGGCGCCGGTTGAGGAGAAGACCGAGTTCGACGTCGTCCTGCTCGAGGCCGGTGCGAACAAGATCGGCGTCATCAAGGCCGTTCGCGAGCTCGTCTCCGGTCTGGGCCTCGCCGAGGCCAAGGCCCTCGTCGAGAGCGCCCCGAAGCCGATCAAGTCGGCCGTCTCCAAGGACGACGCGGCCGCTGCCAAGAAGAAGCTCGAGGAAGCCGGCGCGAAGGTCGAGGTCAAGTAGTCCCCGGGCCGCTGCCCAGCGGCCATTCGACGCCGGGGCCCCTCAGGGGTCCCGGCGTCTGCCCCTCTGGCTCCCACGCTTCGGTGCGGGAACCAGCCCCCGGGAACGGCGTCTACGGACGTCGATCTCGCAGCAGGCTCGGCCTGTCCCGTCGGGTTCGTCCCGACGCTCTCGGGAGTCTGCGAACCTGTGGTCTCCCTGTATCCCTTCATCGCGACCGTGAGCCCCTCGAGTGGCATCGCGGCGCACCGTTACGGAGTCGTCCATGGCTGACCTGCTCGCGAACAACTTCAAGTTCCGCCGCTCGTACAGCAAGACGCCGGCTGTGCCGATCACCAACCTGATCTCGGTCCAGAAGGAGTCCTACGAGCAGTTCCTCCAGGCGCATGTTGCGTCGGTGGATCGCAAGAACATGGGCCTTCAGGCGGTGTTCAAGAGCGTCTTCCCGATCAAGGACTTCTCCAACAAGGCGGAGCTCCAGTTCGTGTCCTACGAGCTTGAGCAGCCGAAGTACGACGTGGAAGAGTGCCGCGAGCGCGGCATGACCTTCCAGGCGCCGCTGAAGGTGACCGTACGCCTCGTGGTTTGGGAGGTCGATCCCGACTCCGGCAAGCGCAAGCCGTACGACATGAAGGAGTCGGACGTCTACTTCGGCGAGATCCCGCTGATGACCGAGAACGGCACGTTCATCGTGAACGGCACCGAGCGCGTCATCGTCAGCCAGCTCCACCGCAGCCCCGGCATCTTCTTCGACGAGAACCCCTCGAAGACCGGCGGCACCGGGAAGATGATCTTCTCGGCTCGCATCATCCCGAACCGCGGTTCGTGGATCGACTTCGAGTTCGACACGAAGGACATCCTCTACGTTCGCATCGATCGCCGCCGGAAGCTGCCGGCGACGACCTTGCTGCGGGCCCTCGGCTACGGTACCGAGGACCTGCTCAACCACTTCTACCAGCGCGAGCGCTACTTCCGCGATGCGGACGGCTCCTGGAAGAAGGAGTCCAGCGTTGACCTGCTCAACATCCAGGTCGCCACGCGCGAGCTGCTCTCGCCGACCGGCGAGGTGATCGTGAAGGCGAACGCGAAGTTCGCCAAGCCGGCCCAGAAGAAGATGAAGGCCGCCGGCCTCATGCGCCACGCGGTGCAGATCATCGACGGACGCGAGCAGGAAGTCGAGGTCGGGATCCTGCCGGTGGAGTTCCAGGCGCTCGAGGGCAAGGTCAGCGCGTACGACGTCGTCGACATGCAGACCGGCGAGATCGTGGTGGAGTGCAACGAAGAGCTCACCGCCGCGAACCTCAAAGAGATCGAGGCGCGCGGCATCGAGGAGGTGGAGGTCCTCTACATCGACGGCAAGTTCGTCGGGTCCTTCCTCCGCGACACCCTGCTGGTGGACAAGATCACCACCAAGGAAGAGGCGGTCATCGAGATCTACCGCCGCCTGCGGCCGGGTGATCCCCCGACCTACGACGCTGCGGACGCCCACTTCCACAACCTCTTCTTCAACGCCGAGCGCTACGATCTGAGCAAGGTGGGCCGTAAGAAGCTCAACCACAAGCTCAACGTCGACCTCCCGCTTGAGCAGGTCACGCTCACCCGCGAGGACATCCTCAAGGTGGTCCAGTACCTCATCAACCTCAAGAACAAGAAGGGCGAGGTCGACGACATCGATCACCTCGGCAACCGTCGTGTTCGCGCGGTCGGTGAGCTCCTCGAGAACCAGTACCGTGTCGGTCTGGTGCGCATGGAGAAGGCGATCAAGGAGCGCATGAGCCTCTCGGAGATCGAGGCGCTCACCCCGGCGGACCTCATCAACGCCAAGCCGGTCTCGGCGGTGGTCAAGGAGTTCTTCGGGTCCAGTCAGCTCAGCCAGTTCATGGATCAGAACAACCCGCTCTCCGAGGTGACGCACAAGCGCCGCCTCTCGGCCCTTGGGCCTGGCGGTTTGAACCGTGAGCGCGCGGGCTTCGACGTCCGCGACGTGCATCCGACCCACTACGGCCGCATCTGCCCGATCGAGACGCCGGAAGGCCCGAACATCGGCCTCATCGCCTCGCTCTCGACCTACGCCCGGGTGGACGAGTACGGCTTCATCGAGACCCCGTACCGCACGGTCACCGACGGTTGCCCGACCGAGGAGATCCGGTACTTCACGGCGCTCGACGAGGAGTTCTACCTCAAGGACGGCAAGAAGGAGGAGCACTGCATTGCGCAGGCCACCGAGCTCGCGGCATCCCGCGGCGCCACCTTCGACTCCGAGGTCGTCTCCGCCCGTCGCGCTGGTGAGTTCGCCGTCGTGCCGCGTGACCAGGTCACCTTGCAGGACGTCTCGCCGAACCAGCTGGTGTCCGTCGCGGCCTCGCTCATCCCGTTCCTCGAGAACGACGACGCGAACCGCGCGCTCATGGGAAGCAACATGCAGCGCCAGGCGGTGCCGCTCGTCCGTACCGAAGCGCCGCTCGTCGGCACCGGCATGGAAGACGTGGTCGCCCGCGACTCCGGCGTCACGACCACGGCGCGCCGCTCTGGCATCGTGGAGTACGTGGACGGCGGCCGCATCGTGGTCAAGTGTGAGGACGCCAGCGCCGAGGGCATCGGCGACGACGTAGACATCTACAACCTCACGAAGTTCACCCGCAGCAACCAGAACACCTGCATCAACCAGCGTCCCGTCGTGCGCGTGGGCGACCACGTGAACAAGGGTGAGGTGGTGGCCGACGGTCCGGCTACGGACACGGGCGAGCTCGCGCTCGGTCAGAACGCGGTCGTCGCGTTCATGCCCTGGCAGGGGTACAACTTCGAGGACTCGATCCTCATCTCCGAGCGGTTGGTCGCGGAAGATTACTTCACGAGCATCCACATCGAGGAGTTCGAGGTCTCGGCCCGGGACACCAAGCTCGGCAAGGAAGAGATCACCCGGGACATCCCCAACGTCGGTGAGGAGGCGCTGGCCAACCTCGACGACGCGGGCATCGTCCGCGTGGGCGCCGATGTGAAGTCGGGCGACATCCTCGTCGGCAAGATCACGCCGAAGGGCGAGACCCAGCTCTCCCCCGAAGAGAAGCTCCTGCGGGCCATCTTCGGTGAGAAGGCCGGCGACGTGAAGGACACGTCCCTCCGCGTCCCCCCGGGCGTGGAAGGCACGGTCATCGCGGCCCAGGTCTTTGCCCGTGAAGGCGTGGACAAGGACACCCGCGCGCTCGAGATCGAGGCGTATCAGATCGCCCGGATCAACCGTGATCGCGACGAGAAGCTCCGCACCGTTCGCGACTCGGCCGCTCGTAGCCTCAGCCGCTTGCTCAAGGGCGTGAAGTCCGGCGGACGCATCCTCGACGACAACACCGGCGCGGAAGTCGTGTCCCGTGGCGACGCGTTCACCCCTGACCTGGTCAAGCGCCTCACGCTCGACCAGTACGAGCGCATCCATGTGGACGGCGACCACGCCATCCAGGACGCGATCTTCGCGCTCGTCGACAAGGTGCGCGAGAAGGAAGACGAACTTCGGGCCCGCTACGCCGCCAAGGTGGAGCGGCTCCAGAAGGGGGATGAGCTCCCGCCGGGCGTCATCAAGATGGTCAAGGTCTACGTCGCCATCAAGCGTAAGCTGAGCGTCGGTGACAAGATGGCCGGTCGTCACGGCAACAAGGGCGTCATCTCCAAGGTGCTCCCTGTCGAAGACATGCCGTACCTTGAAGACGGCACCCCGGTGGACCTGGTGCTCAACCCGCTCGGCGTGCCAAGCCGTATGAACGTGGGCCAGATCCTCGAGACCCACCTCGGTTGGGCCTGCAAGGGCATGGGCGCGCAGATCGGGAAGGTCATCGACGAGCAGTACGGCGTCGACGCGCTCCGTGAGTACCTCACGGGCTGCTTCAAGGGCCAGGCGGACGTGCTCGCCTTCATCGCCTCGGCGGCCGAGGAGGAGCTCCGGCTCTTCGCCGGGAAGTACCGCAAGGGCATCACCATCTCCACGCCGGTGTTCAGCGGCGCGGACGAGGGCGAGATCAAGGAGGCGCTCAAGCTCGGTGGCCGCAACGCCAACGGGCAGACGCTGCTCTACGACGGCCGCACGGGCGAGGCGTTCGCCAACAACGTCACCGTCGGCGTGATGTACGTGTTGAAGCTCCATCACCTTGTCGACGACAAGATCCACGCTCGTAGCATCGGGCCGTACAGCCTCGTCACCCAGCAGCCGCTGGGTGGGAAGGCGCAGTTCGGCGGGCAGCGCCTCGGTGAAATGGAAGTCTGGGCCCTCGAGGCCTACGGCGCGGCGTACGCGCTCCAGGAGTTCCTCACCGTGAAGTCCGACGACGTCCTGGGTCGCACCCGGATGTACGAGTCGATCGTGAAGGGCGAGAACGTGCTCGAGGCGGGCCTGCCCGAGTCGTTCAACGTGCTCGTCAAGGAGCTCCAGTCGCTCGCGCTGGACGTGGAACTTCAAGAGGACAAGGACGTTCTTCGCCAGGGCTAAGCCCCGGCCGTCCTCGGGGCGCCCCGCGCGGGCGCCCCGGTCCTCTTCCCCCGCTTTCTATCTCTCCCCTGCATCATCCGTTCGCTCGGAGGCCTCATGAAGGACGTCTACAACCTCTTTGAGAAGCCGAAGAACCCGCTCCAGTACGTCGCCGTGAAGATCTCGCTCGCCTCCCCGGAGAAGATCCGGTCGTGGAGCCACGGTGAGGTCAAGAAGCCGGAGACCATCAACTACCGGACCTTCAAGCCCGAGAAGGATGGTCTGTTCTGCGCCAAGATCTTCGGCCCGGTCAAGGACTACGAGTGCATCTGCGGCAAGTACAAGCGCATGAAGCACCGCGGGATCACCTGCGAGAAGTGCGGCGTGGAGGTCATCCAGGCCAAGGTCCGCCGTGAGCGCCTCGGCCACATCGAGCTCGCCACGCCGGTCGCACACATCTGGTTCCTCAAGAGCCTGCCGAGCCGCATCGGCAACCTGCTCGACGTGTCCCTGAAGGACCTCGAGAAGGTGCTGTACTGCGAGTCGTACATGGTCACCAGCCCCGGTGAGTCCACCCTGAAGGATGGCGAGATCCTGTCCGAGGAGGACTACCAGGAGGCCATCCGCACCTACGGGTACGGGAGCTTCGATGTTGGCATGGGCGGCGAGGTCGTCCGCGACGCGCTCGCCAAGCTCGACATCGTCGGCTTGGCCGAGAGCCAGCGCCAGCAGATGCGCGACACCACCTCCGAGGCCCAGCGCCGCAAGTTTGCGAAGCGCCTCAAGATCGTGGAGGCCTTCCACGAGTCGGGCAACCGTCCGGAGTGGATGATGCTCGAGGTCGTCCCGGTCATCCCGCCGGACCTCCGCCCGCTCGTCCCGCTGGACGGCGGCCGCTTCGCCACCTCCGACCTCAACGATCTCTACCGCCGCGTGATCAATCGCAACAACCGCCTCAAGCGGCTGCACGATCTCAACGCCCCGGAGATCATCATCCGCAACGAGAAGCGGATGCTCCAGGAGGCGGTGGACGCGCTGTTCGACAATGGGCGTCGCGGGAAGGTCTTCACCGGTCCCAACAAGCGCGCGCTCCGCTCGCTGTCCGACATGCTCAAGGGCAAGCACGGTCGCTTCCGTCAGAACCTCCTCGGCAAGCGCGTCGACTACTCCGGTCGTTCGGTCATCGTCGTCGGCCCGGAGCTCCGCCTCCACCAGTGCGGCCTGCCGAAGAAGATGGCGCTTGAGCTCTTCAAGCCCTTCATCTTCGCGAAGCTTGAAGAGCGTGGCGTGGTCACCACGATCAAGGCCGCGAAGAAGATGGTTGAGCGGGAAGAGGGCGAGGTGTGGGACGTGCTCGACGAGGTGATCAAGGAACACCCCGTCATGCTCAACCGCGCGCCGACGCTGCACCGTCTCGGCATCCAGGCGTTCGAGCCGGTCCTCATCGAAGGAAAGGCGATCCAGCTGCACCCGCTCGTCTGCACCGCGTTCAACGCGGACTTCGACGGTGACCAGATGGCGGTCCACGTTCCGCTGAGCATCGAGGCGCAGATTGAGGCCCGCGTGCTCATGATGTCGACCAACAACATCCTGAGCCCGGCGTCGGGCCGGCCGATCATCCAGCCCAGCCAGGACGTTGTCCTCGGCTGCTACTACATGACCCGCGAGCGTCGGTACGCGAAGGGCCACGGTCGGGTGTTCAGCAACCCCATCGAGGTCGAGTCTGCCTACGACGCCGGGGAAGTCCACCTGCAGGCGCCGGTGCATGTCCGCCTCAATGCGCTCACGCTTCAGAACCGCATCCCGGATCGGATCCCTGAGCTGAAGGACGCCCATCTCCTCCTCGGCGTGGACGTCGGTGTGGACCAGACGGAGATCTGGCACGTTCACCGCGGCGTGACCACGCGTCACGCGGCCAACACCATCGTTCGCGATGTGGCCTCCGTCGGCGGGGACATCGCCGTGAGCGTGGACGGTGGCAAGACCGAAGGGGACGTGTTCGCTACGGTCGGCTTCTTCCACCAGGGCGGCAAGCTCCCCGGCGGCAAGGGCCTCCGGTTCGCGACCGGCTCCACGGCGGGCAAGGTCAAGGGCATCGCCGAGGGCCTTGGCGAGATCGAGGAGACCATCGAGATCGAGGCGCCGGCCGGCATCACCGTCCGCGCGTACCGCCTCGCGAAGCTCCGCGGGAACGCCCGCGTCATCGGCGTAATCTCGCCGACGTTGCCCATGGAAGGCAACAGCGTCGCCATCGACGCGCGCATGAACACCGCGCAGCGCCTCGCCGTGCTCCGGCAGGGCGTGGCCGCCCTCCGCGCGAAGTTCGACGACGACCTCGTCCTCGTGGCCGCTCCCGCCGGCTTCTTCGGGTACGAAGGAAAGGTCCCGCTCCATCTCTCCGGCAAGTCGGGTGCCCTCGAGGCGGGCGGCGAGCTGGTGAAGACCACGGTCGGCCGCGTGCTGTTCTACGCGAACGTCGTGCCCGCGGAGCTCCCGTTCAGCCTGGTCAACCGGCCCCTCGGCAAGAAGCAGCTCGGCGAGCTCATCGACCGCTGCTACCGCCTCGCGGGAGCCAAGAAGACCGTGCTCCTCGCGGACGCGCTCATGCAGATGGGCTTCCGCATGTCGACCGCCGCTGGTATCTCGGTGTGCATCGACGACATGCTCATCCCGTCGAGCAAGCACCTCGTCATCGAGAAGGCGACGGCCGAGGCTCGCGAGACCGAGAACCAGTACAACGACGGGCTCATCACGGTCAAGGAGCGGTACAACAAGGTCGTCGACCTCTGGTCGGCGGTGACCGAGCAGATTTCCAAGTCGCTCATCTCCGAGATCAAGGTCAGCAAGGTGCTGTCGCCGGCCGGCAAGGTGGAGGACCACGACTCCTTCAACGCCATCTGGATGATGGTGGACTCCGGCGCTCGTGGCTCCCAGACCCAGATTCGTCAGCTGGCCGGCATGCGCGGTCTGATGGCGAAGCCGAGCGGCGAGATCATCGAGAACCCGATCACCTCGAACTTCCGCGAGGGCCTGACCGTCCTCGAGTACTTCATCTCCACGCACGGCGCCCGTAAGGGTCTCGCCGACACCGCGCTGAAGACCGCGAACTCCGGGTACCTCACCCGTCGACTTGTCGACGTCGTGCAGGACACGATCATCACGGCCAAGGACTGCGGCACCCGCGTGGGCATGGAGATCCGCTCCCTGATCGAGGGAGGCGAGATCATCGAGCACGTCGGTGAGCGCGTCCTCGGGCGCGTCTCCTCGGAGGACATCCTCGATCCGTACAGCGACGAGATCCTCGTTCCGCGCAACGGCCTCATCGACGAAGCCGCGGTGGAGAACCTCGTGGCGGCGGGCGTGGACCGCGTCCGCATCCGATCGGTCCTCAGCTGCGACATGCGCTGGGGCGTGTGCGCCTGCTGCTACGGTCGTGACCTGGCGCGTGGCACCCTCGTCAACATCGGCGAGGCCATCGGCGTCATCGCGGCGCAGTCCATCGGCGAGCCGGGCACCCAGCTCACCATGCGCACGTTCCACATCGGCGGCGCGGCGAACAAGGAGGTCACCCAGTCCTACCTGGAGCTGAAGACCTCGGGTTCCATCCGCTTCTCCGAGGCGCTCCTCACCGTGACCAACCGGCACGGCCAGACCATCGCCGTCAGCCGCAACGGCGAGCTCAAGGTGGTGGATGACAAGGGCCGCGAGCGTGAAAAGTACGGCATCCCGTACGGCGCCACCATCCTGGTGAAGGACCACGAGCGCGTCGCGGCGAAGACCCGCGTGGCCGAGTGGGACGGGTTCAACACCCCGATCCTCGCCAACGACAGCGGCGTGGTGGTGTTCGAAGACTTCGACGGCGTGGTCAAGGAGACCACCGACGTGCTCACGGGCCGCAAGTCCCGCGAGGTCGAGAACTTCGCCGACACCGACAAGCGCCCGCGCATCGTCGTGAAGGAGCCCGGCGCCAAGGGCAAGCAGAAGATCCGCGTCTTCCTCTCCGCCGGCACCAAGGTGGAGTGCGAGGAGGGCCAGGAAGTCCAGATGGGCGACGTGCTCGCGAAGATCCCTCGCGAGAGCATGAAGACCAAGGACATCACCGGCGGTCTCCCCCGCGTCGCGGAGCTCTTCGAGGCTCGCAAGCCTAAGGAAGTCGCGATCATCACGGAGACGGACGGCGTGGTGTCCTTCGGCAAGGAGACCAAAGGCAAGCGTCGCGTGGTGGTCACCGCGGAGAACGGCGAGGCCCAGGAGTACCTGATCCCGAAGGGCAAGAACATCACCGTGAACGAAGGCGACTTCGTCCGCGCTGGCGACCCGCTCATGGACGGCGCGGCCAACCCCCACGACATCCTCAAGATCAAGGGTGAGGCCGAGCTCGCGAACTACCTGGTCGACGAGATCCAGGAGGTCTACCGGCTCCAGGGCGTGAAGATCAACGACAAGCACATCGAGGTGATCGTTCGCCAGATGCTGCGTCGGGTGAAGATCCGTCACCCCGGAGACACCGAGTTCCTGGTGGACGAGCCGGTGGAGAAGTGGAAGTACGACGAAGAGAACGAGCGGATCGTTGCTGGCGGCGGGCGCCCGGCGGCCTGCGAGCCTCTCCTCCTCGGCATCACCAAGGCTTCGCTCTCGACCGACAGCTTCCTCAGCGCGGCCTCCTTCCAGGAGACGACCCGCGTGCTCACCGAGGCGGCCATCAACGGCCGCACGGACCGCCTCCGCGGCCTCAAGGAGAACATCCTGATGGGCCGCCTCATCCCCGCTGGTACTGGCTTCGCAGCCTACCAGAAGCTCGGGATGATGGTCGCCGACAAGGCGATGGCTCCGGGCGAAGACGAGGAGGCCGTCTAGGCCATGTCCCCCGGGGCGCGCGCGGGTCGAGACGCAAATCTCGATCGTCGATCGCCCCCTTTCGCTTGACACCCCCCGAGCGGCGGGTAATAAGCCGCCGCTCGCGAACACCTACCCCCCCCCGAAGGAATCGATGCCGACGATCAACCAGCTGGTCCGGCAAGGCCGCCAGAAGGTGGCCCACAAGAGCGCGTCCCCCGCGCTCAAGGAATGCCCCCAGAAGCGCGGCGTGTGCACTCGCGTGTACACCACCACGCCGAAGAAGCCGAACTCCGCGCTCCGCAAGGTTGCGCGCGTGCGTCTCACCAACGGGATCGAGGTCACCTCGTACATCCCCGGTGAGGGACACAACCTCCAAGAGCACAGCAGCGTGCTCATCCGTGGTGGTCGCGTGAAGGACCTTCCCGGCGTCCGCTACCACATCATCCGCGGCACCGGCGACACGCAGGGTGTCTCCAACCGCCGCCAGGGCCGTTCCAAGTACGGCGCTAAGCGTCCGAAGAAGTAGGTGATCCATGCCTCGTCGTCGTGAAGTACCCAAGCGCCCGGTTCTCCCTGATCCCGTCTACGGCGATCAGACCGTCACCCGGTTCACCAATGTCGTGATGAAGGAAGGAAAGAAGGCGGTGGCTGAGTCCGTCGTCTACGGTGCCTTCGACATCATCAAGGAGCGGCTCCGCGAGGATCCTCTCCCGATCTTCATCCGGGCCCTCGAGAACTGCCAGCCGGTGGTCGAGGTCAAGTCCCGCCGCGTCGGTGGTGCGAACTACCAGGTGCCGGTCGAAGTTCGCTCCGAGCGCCGCATGGCGCTGGCGATGCGGTGGATCGCCGAGTACGCCCGCGAGCGTGCCGGCAAGTCCATGCGTGACAAGCTCGCCAACGAGATCATCGAGGCCAGCCACGGCCGCGGCAACGCCGTCAAGAAGCGTGACGACGTGCACCGCATGGCTGAGGCCAACAAGGCCTTCAGCCACTACCGCTGGTAGTGACGTAGCGCGGGCGGCCTTCGGGCCGCCCGTCTCGTCTTTTCCCCTGACCGCCGCAAGGCAAGGAGCAGTCCTCAGTACATCGCCGTTTCGGACTCCGCCGAATCGTCGCTCGCAGACAGGCACCATGTTTTGTGCCCGGGTCATCGACGATGCAGCCGACCTCCGTAACTTCGACGTCTGATGGCCACACCGAGCCATGCAGAACGATCTGTCCAACGTCCGTAATCTCGGCATCATGGCACACATTGATGCGGGGAAGACTACGCTCACCGAGCGGATCTTGTTCTATACGGGCGTGATTCATCGGATGGGCGAGGTTCACGACGGCGCGGCGACGACGGACTGGATGCCGCAGGAACAGGAGCGGGGGATCACAATCACCTCCGCGGCCACGACCTGCTTCTGGCACGATCATCGGATCAACATCATCGATACGCCGGGGCATGTTGACTTCACCATCGAGGTGGAGCGTAGCCTCCGGGTCCTCGACGGTGCGGTGGCGGTGTTCACGGCGGTCGAGGGCGTGGAGCCGCAGAGTGAAACGGTCTGGAAGCAGGCGGAGAAGTACCATGTGCCCCGCATCGCGTTCATCAACAAGATGGACCGGGTGGGGGCAAACTTCGACGCCGCGATGGCGTCCATCCGCGAGAAGCTCGGGGCCAACCCGGTCCCGTTCCAGCTCCCCATCGGCTCCGCGGAGACGTTCCTGGGCGTGGTCGACCTCATCCGGATGGTGGCGCTCACCTGGGACGAAGCGAGCCGCGGCGCGGAGATGATCGTCGGTCCGATCCCGGATGACCTGGCGGATGACGCCGCGCTGGCTCGCGAGGCCCTCGTCGACGTGCTCAGCCACCAGGATGAGCGCATCGTCGAGGCGTTTCTCGCCGGCGACGCGATCGCCCCGGAATGGCTTTGGGCCGCCGCCCGAAAGGCGACGCTGGCGCAGTCCTGCATCCCGGTCTTCTGCGGGTCGGCGTTCAAGAACAAGGGTGTACAACCCCTGCTCGACGCGATCGCCGCGCTCCTTCCTTCGCCCCTGGACCTTCCCCCGGTGATCGGGCGCCTCCCCGATGACGAATTCAAGCTCGTCCAGCGGCAGCCCGGGAAGGACGATCCGTTCTGCGCACTCGCCTTCAAGGTGCAGAGCCATCCGTTCGTCGGTGCGCTCACCTACCTTCGGGTCTATTCGGGCTCGATCTCCCCCGGCGAGGTCGCGCTCAACCCGCGCACCGGCAAGCGCGAGCGCATGGGCCGGCTGCTCCAGATGCACGCGAACAAGGAGAAGGACCTCCAGTCTGCCTCCGAGGGCGAGATCGTGGCGGCGGTGGGGCTGCGAAACGTCGCCACGGGGGACACCCTGTGTGACCAGAAGCACCCGGTGGTCCTCGAGGCGATGACGTTCCCTGAGCCGGTGATCTGGCTCTCGATCGAGGCGGCCACCAAGGCCGACGAGGACAAGCTTACCGCCGCGCTCGCCCGCCTCCAGGAAGAGGACCCCACGTTCAAGGCCAAGGTCGACAAGGACTCGGGTCAGATCGTCATGGCGGGGATGGGCGAGCTCCACCTGGACATCATCCGCGACCGCCTCCAGCGGGAGTTCCGGGTCGGCTGCCAGGTGGGACGGCCACAGGTGGCCTATCGGGAGACGCTCTCGCAGCGGGCCGATGGCGAAGCGGTGCTCAAGCGCCAGACCGGCGGGAAGGGGCAGTACGGCCATGTGAAGCTGGTCGTGGAGCCGGCGCCTCGCGGCGCGGGCACCGTGGTGCACGATCAGGTTACCGGGGGCGCGATCCCTCGTGAGTTCATCAAGCCCGCCATGGACGGCGCCCGCGAGGCGCTGGAGATTGGCGTGCTCGCCGGCTTCCCTATGGTGGATGTGGTGTGCACTCTCGTGGGCGGCTCGTTCCACGAAGTGGACTCCACCGACATCGCGTTCAGAATTGCCGCGTCGATGGCAGTGCAGGATGCAGCTGCAAAAGCGACTCCTGTTCTACTAGAACCGATCATGAGGCTTGAAATTTCCTCGCCAGAGGAGTATACGGGCGCCGTCATCGGGGACCTGTCAGGTCGCCGTGGCTCGGTGACTCGAATGGATGCCCGCCCGGGTGTCCAGATCATCGGCGCGGAAGCCCCGCTGGCATCGATGTTTGGCTACGCGACGGACCTACGGTCCGCCACACAGGGCCGGGCGTCGTTCACCATGCAGTTCCATCAATACGCGGAGATCCCGCCCACGGTTTCCCAAGAAATCGTGGCTCGCTTCCGCGGTTACTGACCGCCCCCTCGAGGATTCGACATGTCCAAGGCAAAGTTCGAGCGCAACAAGCCGCACGTGAACATCGGCACGATCGGTCACGTCGACCACGGCAAGACGTCGCTGACGGCGGCGATCACCAAGGTGCTGGCGGAGACGGGTGGCGCGACGTTCCTGGCGT
>CAIXRH010000186.1 GCA_903921785.1 uncultured Pseudomonadota bacterium | reverse complement strand
GCCTACAAGCAGGTCGCCGCCGACCTCGACATGAGCCTCGACACGGTGCGCACCCACATCCGGGCGATCTACCGGAAGTTGCAGGTGCACAGCGTCACGGAGGCGGTGAGCCGGGCGATCCGGCAGGGGCTGGTGTAGGGCGCCAGCAAGGTCACGTACCGGGTGCGCCTCCGAGGCACCCGCCGGCCTCACAACCCCGCTCTTCCGCGCTACACTGAGGCGATGCGTCGCCCTTCTCGCGCGAACCTCGACGGCCCCGGCCCGTTCCAGCCCGTGCACCTGCCCTCCGGCAGCGCCTACGAGCTCGACCGGGGCCACCCCGTGGAGTGCCTGCCGACGCATGTCCGCGACGGGAGGGCGCAACTCAACGGCGCGTTGGTGATCCGCACCGATCCAGCGGTGGAGAGCGCCGGCGTGGAGCTCGGGTACGACCTCGGCGGCAAAACGCTTCGCGCCCCCGACGTGTCGGTCGTTCCGGCCGGCGCTGGGGAGGCCTGGGGCCAGAAGGCGCCGCCGCTCGCGATCGAGTACGTCGCTCGCGGGCAGGATGAGGCCGAGCTGGAGCAGAAGATCGCTCAGCTCCTCGCGGCCGGCACGCTCGCGGTTTGGGTCGTGCGCCTCACCCTGCCCCGCCGGGTGGAGGTCCACGAAGCGGGCCGCGAGCCCCGAGTGGTCGGGGTGGAGGGGGCGCTGGAGCTGCCCGGCGTGCTCTCCCGCCCGGTCACGGTCGCCTCGCTCTTCGACCCCGAGCAGGCCGAGCTCGCGGCGCTCAAGAACCTCCTCGACCGCTTCGGCTACCAACACCCGGACGAGGCCTTCGCCCAAGGACGCCAGGAGGGCCGCGAGGAGGGCCGCGAAGAAGGCCGGCTCGCCGGGCTGCGGACCGCCGCCGCGCTCGTGCTCCGGGCGCGCGGCGCCGCCGATCCCGAGGGGGACGTAGCGGCCCTCGACGAGCCCGCGATCATCGCGCTGCTCTCGCGCTGATCGGCGGGCCGCCAGGCCCGCCGCGGCCACGCCGCCCACCCCGCCATTCGCGCCGCCGGTCGCTCCTCGACCGCCGACGCGTCCGCGCAGCAGGGCGGTGGAGCACCACCCGGCCCTCGACACCCTCCGCCCGCCTCACTCCCCCTCCGCCTCCGCGACCGCCTCCCCGACCTCCACCGCGGCCGCCTCTCCCCACTGCGGCGTGGCGCCGTCCACGATCGCCTGCATGTCGGGCGGCAGCGGCGCCCGGACCTTCAGCATCTGCCCGGAGTGCGGGTGGGGGAAGGCGAGGCCCTGGGCGTGGAGCGCATGCCGGGGGAAGCCCACCCGCGCGCGGACCGAGTCGGTCGCGCCCGAATCCAGCAGCTCCAGGAACACTTCGTCGGGCTGCCCGTAGAGTTTGTCCCCAAGGATGGGGAAGCCGGCGATCTCCAGGTGGACGCGGATCTGGTGCGTGCGGCCGGTGTGGGGCTGGCACTCCACCAGGGTGTGCTCGGCCATGCGTTGGAGCACCCGGACCTCGGTGAGCGCGGACTCGCCCGCGGGATCGGGTCCGCGGCGGAGCTGTACGATGCTGCCCGCGGCGTGGCCGAGGGCGCTGTCCACCGTGCGGCTCTCCCAGGGCACCACCCCGCGCACCAGCGCGTGGTAGGTCTTCTTCACCTTCCGGGCCTGGAAGGCGTCCTTCATCGCGCGGTTGGCCGCCTCGCTCTTGGTGAGCACGACGATGCCGCTGGTCTCCCGGTCGAGGCGGTGGGAGAGGTCGATGCGCACCCCGGGGCGCACCTCCCGCACGAGCCCGATCAGCGCCCAGGCGAAGCGCTGACCGACGGGGTGGACGAGCAGCCCGGCCGGCTTGTCGACCACGAGCAGCCAGTCGTCCTCGTAGAGGATCGGCGGCATCGGCGGCGGGCCTTCCGTGGGGGCGAGCCCCGGCGCCCAGATGCGGAGGATCTCCCCGTGGCGCAGCACGCTCGACGGCTTGAGCGTGCGGTCGTCGCTCTTCACCAGGCCCTCCCGGATCCACTTTGCGAAGGTGGAGCGCGAGGTGCTCGGGAAGCGGAGGGTCAGGAACGCGTCCGCCCGACGGCCGGCGGCACGTTCGAGGATGTTGAGCACGCGGTGCGGCTGGTCCCGGTCCATGGGCGCGGCTGGATAGCATGGGGGAGTGGAGCCCGCCCCGCGCCCCCGCTTCCGCCTCGGCCCCACCGTCGCCCTCGCCTGGGTGGCCGTGGCCATCGGGATGACCGTGCTGCTCGCGCCGCGGATGGGCCTGCGCGGGTGGATGTGGCTCTACGTGCACCACCTGCTCTGCGTCATCGGCGCCGGCTGGGAGCTCCGCGAAGATCACCGTCTCCACGGCTGGACGCTGCCCTGGCGACGCCCCCCGCCCGGTTGACGACTTTCCCACCAAATACCGCTCAAGCTCTCTTGACATGCCAACAGCGCGCTTGTAGCCTCAACGGGTGCAACGAGACGCTCGGAGAATCGAACTGTGGCGCGCCCAAAAGGGGGTGACGTTCGATCCGGAGCAGGCCCACACCGAGGCGGCGATCCGCGGGCGTACAGCCCGCCGGGTGCGCGCGAACCTGCGGCGGCTGGAGCCCGTGGCCATGCTCACCCCAAGGTGGACGGCCCCCCAGGGCTTCCTCGAAGACATCGCCTTGGACCTCGCGGTCGGCGAGCCGGCGGTCGGCTGCCGCACCGTGTCCTTCCGCCCGCTCCTCGGGCGCGCCCCGGCCGAGGCGTGGAACTTCATCCTCCGGGTGATCGCGGACCTCGGCGGCAGCGGCTACTCGCAGCGCGCCCTGCCGATGGTCGTGGATCGCCGTGGGTTCTACCACGCAGCCGAGCAGCTCCTCGACGAAGCCCACCTGGAGTCTCCGTACCCCGTGGCGCTCCTTGGGCACTCCTGCGAACACCTGCCGGTGGAGGTGCTCGAAGACCTCGCGATGGTCTGGGCCCGCTATGCCGAGCGCGCACGCGCCGACCGGCGTTGCACGGTGCTCCTCGCCGGCTCGGTCGATTCGCCCGCGCTCGACGTGGGCGGCGCCGTGAAGGTGGAGCTCTCCGACTACGCGGAGGCCGAAGCCGCCGCGGCGCTGGTGATGCAGATCGGGGCGATCCCCCCGCGCCTCCTCGAACGGGCCGCGCAGTTCTCCGGCGGCGTGCCCGCGTTGGTGCAGGCCCTCGGGGAAGGGGCCGCGCAGGGCGCGTTCCCGTCGCTGCCCGAGGACATGCTCCGCGCGATGGGCCCGGTGGCCGACGAGCTCCGCGGCGCCGTGCAGAGCGCGCTCACGTCGCCCGAAGTGGCCGAGCGGCTCTACCAGTTCATGCCCGGTGAGCCGCTGCTCGAAGAGCCGTCGGTGGACCGCGGGCTGCTCATGGCCGGCCTCCTCCGCCGCTCGCGTACGCTCGGCGAGCCGCAGATGGAGCTTCGTACGCCGGCGATCACCGCGGCGTTCTGAGCGCCGCAACCTCGCCGCGCCGACGTTTGTCCCGGCTCGCGACGGTGAAGTCGGGCCGGGAGGGGGAACAAAAAACAAGGGTTACACGGGCAAGCCTGTCCGGGCATCCGGTTTGCTCCCTCCCGGTCGCCCGAGGTCGTTCGGTCACTGGCAGTCGCGACAGGAGCCATGACTCCGGACGACGCACCTCAGTCCGTCGCGACACCCGACGGCGGCCCACCGTGCGCCGCCGCCTGACGGATCGCCGCCCCCGGCGTCAAGCCCCGCCCGCTAGCGCTTCGGGATCGGCGCGTCCCGTTCGTCGCGCGGGCGCAGCGGCGTGCACTTCACCGAGAGGGTGAACGGGCCCACGGCGCCCTCCTTGCCGTCCACCGCGATGAGGTAACGGCGGGGCGCGAAGGTCTGCATACGTACGGTGCCATTGCCACCCCGGCGGCTGTCGCCCTCACACTCGGAGATGAGGTGCTTCTCCGTGGGGCAACTCCCTTCGTAGTCCCAGGCGATGGCGGCGAGGTCGAGGTCCACGCACGAGCTGGAGAGGGTGACGACGACGTCGGTGTCGGCGGGGGCGTCCAGGAGGAAGACCCGCTCGCTGCCCGCGTGGTGGTCGCCTGCGGGGAAGCAGAACGCGCCGGCGTAGAACGCGTCGTCGAACGCGGAGTCGCCGCCGAGAGTGGTGCCGCTCACCGTGCCATCACAGGTGAGGGTGCCGCTGAGGCAGCTCCGCGCCGGCGACGCGACCGTGGCCGACGAACAGTCGGGGACCACCGTGGAGGCGGCAGCGGGAGCCCCGACCGTGGTTCCCGGCAACGAAACGCCGTGCCGCTGCGCCTCTTCGGCGAGCCGCCCGCACCCGAGCAGCAGCGCGAGGATCATCCGTTCGCCACCGCGTGCTCCAGCCGTTCTTCCCGGAGGAGCCCGTACAAAGCGCCGTCTTCCGCCCCCGGGGCGCTGCCCGCCCGGAGCTTGCCCTCGGGCACGAAGCCGAGGCCCTCCAGGAGCCGGGTGCCCGCGCGGTCGGAAGCGCGCACCCGCGCCTCCACCCGGCCCATCCCCGGGAAGCTCTCGAACAAATGGTCGAGCAGCGCGCTCACCGCCTCCGTGGCGACCCCCCGGCCCGACACGTCCGGGTGGAGCACCCAGCCCACCTCCATCTGCGGCGGCGCGATCCACACCTGCCGCCACGAGACCCCGCCGATGAGCTGCCCGTTCAGCGTGACGCCCAGGTCGGCCCGGGGGGGGCGACCGTAGCGGGCGATGGTGTCCGCGATGTAGCGAGCGACGTCGGTCGACGTGGTGCCGCCCATCCAGCCGCCGTACTGCGTGGCCGGGTAGGCGCGGGTGTAGGCGTGCACCGCCTCGAGGTCCTCCACCCGGAACGGGCGGATCACCAGCCGACGGGTGCGCAGCGTAGGCGGGGCCCAGCCCTCGGTGATCATCGCGCCACCTCGCCACCCGCCGCGCGCCACGCGACGAGGCCGCCGGCGAGCACGAACGTGTCCTCCATGCCGCGCTCCCGGAAGAAGCGGACGGCCTGGGTGGAGGTGGCACCATCGTCGCAGTAGGCGACCACGAGCTGATCCCACGGCAGCTCGCTCACCCGCATGTTCACCTCGGCCATCGGCATGTGCAGCGCGCCGCGGAGGTGCCCGCCGGACCAGTCGGCCGCCCCGCGCACGTCCACATAGGCGACGGGGCGGGTCTTCGCGGCGGCGAGGACCGCGGCGGCGGTCATGGTGAGCTCGGCGTCGTCGGCCACGGTGGCGTTGATCACGTCGGGGGCCACCTGGGCGCCCGCGGAGACGAGCCCCGGGTCGACGGCGGCGCCGTAGCGTTCACGGGTCTTCGCGTCCTCCCGGTCCTGGAAGGCCTTGGCGGCCCGGCTGGCCACGGTGAGCGGGAGGTTCATCAAGCGTCGCAGCATCGGCGGAGCTTAGCCCGCCGGTCGGCGCGCGTGAGGGTGGCCGCGATACATGGCCGGCATGCTCTGGGCCCTCCTGGTGTCGGGCGCGCTGGCCGAAGCGCCCCGCTCCGCCGACATCCTCACCGACACCACCGTCCCCGTTCCGCCCGCGGCGCTGGTCTCCGTGCTCACCGACCTCGCCCGGTACCGCGAGGCGATCCCCAAAACTTGCCTCGGCCGGTTCGAGGTGGGCACGCCGACCAGCGGCATCGGCGCGAACGCGCGCGTCCGGTACGACATGGCGGCGATGCACCGCAACCTCACCCTCACGGTCACCCGGGCCGACGTGGCGGAGTCCCGCTCGGTGGTGGACCATGACCACGCCAGCGACCTCGGCTTCACCACCCGCTGGGTCATCGAGCCGGTGGAGACGGGCAGCCACGTGAAGGTGCAGACGGCGCTGTCCGCCCCGGGCTGGCCGCTGACCGCCTACTACTTCTCGGCGATCCAGCCCGAGTGGCAGACCTGCCAGGCCACCATCGTGCAGAACGTGGCGAAGCTCGCGAGCCCGCTCACGCCGTGATCCTCCTGGTCCTCTCGCTGGCGGCCGGCGCCGACGATCGGCGGTCGGCCACGGCGTTGGAGGCCGAGCTCCGCTTTGCCGAGGCCGCCGAGGCCTGGGCGCGCTGCGCCGAAGCCGGCCCGCCCCGCGAGCGCGAGGGCTGCCGCGCCGCCGCCGAGCGCCTCCGTCCCCAGGCCGCCGACGGCTACGCCGGCTGGAGCGCCCTGTCGCGAGTGCGTCGCGACTACCGCAGCCTCGGCCCCGATGCGTCGCGACAGCAGGTGCAGGCCGCGCTGGACGCCAACCCCGCCGGCCCCGCCGCGCCCGCCCTCGAGCGCTGGCTGGTCGCGGAGGCGCTCGAACACGGGCAAGAATCGCCGCTGGCGGGCCGGGTCGCGAGCGCCGACCCCACCGACGCCGCCTGGGTCGCCGAGCAGACCGCCGGGATCCGCCGGGCGGCGCACCACCGCGCGATCGCCGGGGTCGGGGGCACCTTCGCCCTCGCCTTCCTGGGCACCGCGGCGGTCGGGCGGCCGCGGTCGCCCCTCGCGTGGCGGTCCGCGGGCGGCGCCCTGGTGGCGCTGGGGCTGGTGCCCGCCGCCCTGGCGACGG
>CAIXRH010000185.1 GCA_903921785.1 uncultured Pseudomonadota bacterium | reverse complement strand
GCGTCATGAGCAACGAGAAGCCCGAGAAGTTCCGCCTCAACCTCATCGGCGCCGACGAGGACGTGCCGCGCGTGATCCTCGCCTACGGGCGGGGCTGCGGGGGCGAGGTCGCCTTCGCGATGCGGCCGCGCGACAACACCGCGCTGCTGGTCCACCAGGTCAAGAAGGCGCCCGCGAAGGTGTGGCGCACCGACCTCGGCCTCGCGCCGGCGCACGCCCCCGAGCTCGACGCCGCCCCTGCGGACGCGGTCGCCGAGCTGCGGAAGATGAAGGCGTCCCCGCCGCCCGCCGGCCCCGCCACCCTGAAGGGGACGTGGGCCGGGTACCTCCACTGTGAAGGCGGCCGCCCTCGCGTCGCCCTGGAGCGCCGGGTCGCCAGCTACGGCACGCTCCGGCTCGCCTCGAAGCCGGACGGCCGCTGGACCGCCACCTTCGACCGCGCGGGCAAGTGGTTCACCAAAGCGAAGCAGGAGAGCGTGGAGCGCAGCTCGCTCGCCGAGGCGATCACCGCCGGCATGGGGCTCGTCGTCGGGCTCGTGAGCGAGGCGTGCACCTTCCGGGACACGCACCGGCGGAACACCGTGGACCCCGACTTCGCGGCCCAGCACCCGTACACCCCGCCTCGCGAGCCGAAGGACCCGACCGGGCGCTACCAGCCCCGGTCCTCGTTCCGCGCGGTCGAGCAGCCCGACGGCTGGGTCGTCGTCAACGACGTCGGTGCGGTGGTCGCCAAGTTCGGGAAGCGCGAGAAGGGCAAGGCCGAGAAGCAGGCGAGCGCGCTGACCCGGGGCAAGGCGCCGGCGGCGACCGTCGCGCCCGACCTGGCCGCCGGCTTCGGGCTCACCGGCATGCCCCACCTGACCCTTGCGCCGGCCCTGGACGCCATCCCGGCGCCCGAGTCGCCGTCGTGCCCGACCTCCGTGGCGCGCATCGCCTCGGCGACCGAGAAGGAGGCCGAGGCCCTCGGCGAGCTCGCCCAGACCCTCTGGGGGTCTACCGAGGCCCCGGCGCTGCTCGCCCGCGCGGGGAAGCTCATCCGCCACGCCCAGGCGCTCGTGGCCTCGCCGCTGTGCCAGGGAAAGGAGAAGACCCAGGCCCTCGAGGATGTGCGCCGGGCCGCCGACGCCTATACCCAGGCGCACGAGGCCCTCGGGCGTGGCGAGAAGCCCGACGTGGTCACCACGCTCCGGCGCATCGCCGAGCGCGTCGCCCTTGCGGCGGCCCGGGCCGCCAAGTCGTGCTCCGGCGGGCAGCAGAAGCTCGGGAAGGTGCCGCGGACGCCGGACCAGATCGCCGCGGGCATCGCCGCCCGGGAGACGCCGCGCGCCCCCGCGCCGGTGTCGATGCAGCCGGTCTGGCCGCCGGCCGCGTCGCCGATGGCGGTGGACACCGTGGAGAAGCCGAAGCGGGCGCGGAAGCCGCGGGCAGCCGAGGTGGACCCCGAGAAGGACAAGCTCCTCGTCAACGCCTTCGCCGACGCCATCAAGCAGGCGGCGCAGCAGATGGGGGGTGGGGCGTGAAGCGGCTCCTGCTGTGGCTCGGGCCGGCGTTGATCCTCGCGTCGTGCGCGGTGGCGTTCGCGCAGGATGGTTCAGGTGCGCCCGCCGGGCCGGCCGGCGGGGCGCCGAGCCTGGATTACCTGCTCTCCCTAGGGCCGTACGGGGCGCTCGTGTGGGGAGCGTACCTGCTCGGGAAGGGCGTGAAGGTCACGGTGCAGGTGGAGCTGTCGGAGAGGGATCGGGATATCCTCGGGAGCGTCGGGCGCGGAGGAGGGTGACTCATCGGGTGCGGGCTCGCTCATCGGCGGCCGCGCGGGCTTCGACGTGCACTACTTGGACGCTGTGCAGGAGCCCCGTCGCCCTCATTGCGCAACAGGGCATCAAGTAACGGACCCTTGAGGCGGACGTCGCTGATGGCATGCGCCACCAGTTGCGCCAGTATGTGTGCTACGGCTTCGTGTTCTAGCCGGGACCACTGGTCCCGCTCGGCGAGACGAAGGAAGCCGCCCGACCGGGCGGCGGCGCGCACGACCCTTGGTGATATCTCTGGTCGGATGTGCTCGTCCAGTCGATGCCAAACGTCACGTTCAACGCCGTCGAACTCGTACACCAGAAGCGACCACGTCTGGTCCAAGTCGCGCAAAGCCATATCCGTCGCGCTCTCGAAGTCACTGTGGCCGTCCATGGCGCACGGCAGGTCGAGGTGCTCGTGACGGATCATCTCGCCGCACTCGCAGTACGACTGATCCTGTCCCTCATTAGCAATGTGGTCACGATGGGGCACGGGGGTCCACGCGGAAGGTGGTAACGGAAGAAGGATACCATGGCGTGGCGCAAGAGGCTGTTTCACCGGCCCCCGACGATCCCGGGTAGTGCAGCTGAGATCAGGGACCGGCGCAAGTGCAGATTGCATAGTCCCGGCGTCCGCGCTCGGGAAACCACCGGGAGGAGGAGGCGAATGCGGCCCTATGCGTGCCTCGCAACCGAGCCTTACAGGAGGCCGGGCACTTCCTGGCGCATCGCGTTCAGCCTAGGCCGGTGGTGCTGGTCAATCTCGGTCTCGCCTTTCGCGACCTCTCGGTCGACGGGACGCCCTGATGGCATCGTCATCCAGGAAACAGGGGACTCCGGTCGCCATGAAGACCGTGAAGTAGTGCGTGCCCATGCCGCTTCCGGGTTCGCTGGCGGTCGCGGACTCGAATTGCACATCGACGAGAGCGTTGTATCCGCCTCGAGCGGCGAGCATCCGCAGTTCCTCCAACGCCCCCTGCTCTTTCCTCCCCGCCCAGAACTGGCTTCGCAATGCGCTACCGGGCGCATGGACCGGCGGACGTCCACGGTAACTCGCTGGCCACCAGCGAACCCTGTGTGCGGCCTCCACCAGTCGGAAGTACTCGGCTTGGGCGACGGCAGCGCGGGTGGCAGCCTCTTCCTCCTCCTTGGCTCGCGCAGCCGCCGCTGCGGCAGTCTCGGCGGCCACAAGTGGGACGCAGTCGGGGCACAGGGAGCCGGTGAGACACTCGCGACAACCGAGCTCTTCACAACGGGAACAGCGTTTGGGCAAACGCCAGAAAGGGCTAAACAGAGCGTGGCAACGCGGGCACCAGTGCACTCCGCTCTGAAAGTCCGAGATACTCGTCAGGAACGCCCCGATCATGTCGAGCCCATGCACGGCACGTCATAACCTGGTTTCGATGGCGGCCCAGCGCGGGTCCCTTCGCCCCCCCGCGGCAAGTGAAACCCCAGCGCGGCAAGTGAAAGTCGCTGCCTTGGACGCCTGCTCGCGACTACTGCGTCCCCATGAGTGCAGCCGCCGCCCAGCTCCTCGACACCCTCGTGCCGATCATCCGCACCCGCCTCCCGCGCGGGGTGGATGCCGCGTACCTCGACGCCTTCCTTGACCGGAACCGGCGCGCCCTCGAAGCGGTCATCGAGCAGAACCTCGGCCCGGTGCTCGCGCGGTTCCAGGTCGCCAATAACAGCGCCTTCGTCGAGGATATCCCCGAGTTCTGGACGGCGAGCAAGCGCACCGCGGCGAACATCGCCGCGATGGCCACGGCCGCTGCGCTCTACGCGCAGCGCCGGCTCCCGTCCGCCGAGGAGCGCGCCGTCCTCGCCGGCTACTCCGGCTGGGGCGGCCTCTCCATCGAGGGGGCGGCGAGCAAGTTCCCGGCTGGCTTCCCCGTGCCGGAAAGCCGCGGGCTAATTCATGAATTCTACACCCCGACCAAGGTGGCGAAGGAGGTGGCGCGCGTCGTCGCGCCCCTTGTCCACGCGCTGCCGCAGGACGGGGACAGCGTCCACGCGCTTGAGCCGTCTGCCGGCATCGGCCGCTTCCTCCTCGCCTTCGGCAACGTCCCCGGGCTGACCTGGCACGCGGTGGAGTGGTCCACGCTCTCCGCGCTGATGCTGAAGGCGCTCCGGCCCGACCTCGATCTCACCAACGCCCCGTTCGAGCGCTGGGTCCGCGAGAAGGGCGCCGGCGCCGCTGGACGCCTCGGCCTCGTCGTGTCCAACCCGCCCTCCGGCATCCGGGGCGCCTCCGTCGCGGAGGACCCCGACCGCGCCTACCGCGAGAAGATGGCGTACCACTACTTCCTTCGGCGTGGGCTCGATCTGCTCGCCCCGGACGGGCTGGGCGTGTTCCTGATCCCCGGCGGGTTCCTCACCAGCCGGACCGCCCAGTTCACCGCGCTCCGCGAGAACGTGCTCCGGCGCCACCACCTCGCCGCCGCCTACCGGCTCCCGTCGATCAACGAGAAGCGCCGCGAGGCCATCTTCCCCGGTGCGATGCTCGTCACCGACCTGCTCTTCTTCCGCGCCCGTGGCGGCGAACTCGACGCCGTGGACGCCGCCGACCAGGAGATCGTCTCCGGCGGCTACTTCCGGCAGTACCCCCGCCACATCCTCGGCCGCGAGGTCGGCGAGGACCACGGCGAGGACGACCAGACCGCGAAGCCGCGGTGGGGCTACCAGGTGCAGGGCGAGTTCACGCGCCTCCCCGACCTCGTGGAGCGCCCCGTTTGTGGCGACTGCAAGGTCGTCGCGTTCCCGACCCGCGGGAAGCCGCTTGTGGACGGGGGCCCGGCCGGCCGCATCGGGGTCACCCGCGTCACCGAGGCGGATGTCACCGACCTCCCGCGCGAGCTCGCCAGCGCGGTCCTGCTCGGGCTGCGCGTGGACAAGTACCTCGCGCTGGTGGCCGCGGAGAACGGGGAGGAGCCGCCGCTGCTCTGGCCCGAGCTCCACGGCGCGCTGACCGCCTGGCACGCGACCAACGGCAATCCGCACGCCAGCATCGAGCTGGTGAAGCTCGCCCGCGGCGGGAACACCGGCGCCGAGCGGTTCCTCTCGGCGTTCGATCGCGCCGGCCAGCTCATCGACGGGCTCCGCCGGAAGCCGCCCGTCTTCGAGCCCCGGTACACCGGCCGCGTCGACGATGTGGTCGCGCAGGCCGAACACCTCCACCGGGCCGCCCGGACGCTCTCGGTGCGCGAGTTGGTCGAGTACCACGTGAGCGTCGGTGGCCCCTTCGCGGCCGACCAGGTGCGCGCCAAGGTCCTCGCCGCCGGCTGGTGCCTCGACGGGGACGGCTGGGAGGCGCTGGTCCCGGGCGACGTGTACGTGACCGGCGCTCTCTGGCCGAAGATGGACCGGGCGATGGCCCGGCCCACCGACCCACAGGCCAAGGCCCAGGTCCAGCGGCTCCTCGACTCGATCAAGCCGGCGATCTTCGACGACATCGACGGGGTGTCCGCCCGCCAGGGCTGGGTGCCGCTCGACCTCGTGTCGCAGTGGGTGAACGCGACCTACACCGGGTACGACGACATCGAGTTCGTCCGCCAGGGCGGCCTCGTCGGGCCGAAGGGCTGGCAGTACGACCGGATGTCGAAGAAGGAGAACGCGGGGGAGATGCACCCCGAGGTGCTCCTCATCCTCGGCTGGATCAACCACGACAAGACAATGTTCTCGCCGTCCAAGAAGTTCGACGACGACAACGAGAAGGACATCGACAAGCTCCGCATGAAGAAGGCGGCCGAATGGGACGCCAGCTTCAAGGGCTGGGTCGGCGCGACGCCCGAGCGGCGCCTCGCCGTCGAGCACGCTTACAACCGGCAGTTCCGGGGCTACATCGCCCCGACCTACACCGCCGAGCCGCTCGCCATCGCTCGGTGGAAGAAGGACGGCCCGCGCCTGCACCCCCACCAGGTCGCCGGCGCCCGCCGTGTCCTCGCCAACCGGGGCGGACTCCTGGCGTTCGACGTGGGCGTCGGCAAGACCTACACCGGCATCGCCACGCTCGCGCGCGCCCGTCAGGAGGGGTGGTGCAAGCGCCCGGTCGTGCTGGTCCCCAACTCCATCGTGTGGAAGTGGGAGGCCGACATCCGGCGGGTGCTCCCCGACTATCGGATCGCGGTCATCGGCTCGAAGCGGAAGACCATCAGCCGCGGCGAGCGCAAGGGCCTCGCCACCAGCGACACCGACACGCCGCAGGAGCGCGCCGAGAAGTGGACCCGGTTCCAGGCCGGGGAGTACGACGTGGTGCTCCTCACCTACACGGCGCTCGGCCGCACGCGGATGAACGAGCAGGCCGTCCGCGCCTACGCCGAGAAGACCGAGGCGATTCAGCGCGAGGTCGCGCTCCGTCGGCGCAACGCGGCGAAGCGGAAGAAGCTCTCCGAGCGGGACGAGGCCATCCTCCGTGAGGGCGTCGCCGCGTGGGTCGCGCAGCAGATGGAGCTCGCCGAGGGCTGGGAGTACGACCCGGGCGTCGCGTGGGACGACATCGGCGTGGACCTGCTTGTCGTGGATGAAGCTC
This sequence comes from uncultured Pseudomonadota bacterium, assembly GCA_903921785.1. Taxonomy (GTDB): domain Bacteria; phylum Myxococcota_A; class UBA796; order UBA796; family SXON01; genus SXON01. The sequence continues at coordinate 113 of CAIXRH010000185.1, read as the reverse complement.
AGACCCCATGTAGTCATCCGCTACACGCGCACCCATCCCTGCGGCTCCCGCTTCCCCGTCGGGCTCGCCGTGAGGGTGTCCTCCGCCCGGGGCGCATCCCTCGTTGCCACCCG
>CAIXRH010000184.1 GCA_903921785.1 uncultured Pseudomonadota bacterium | reverse complement strand
GCCGCGTCCGGCGCTGCGGCGACCGGCGGCGCGGCCGTGGGCGAGGCCGCCGCCTGGCCAGGTCGCGCATCCGGGCGCTTCATCCGACCTCCGGGCCGCTCCCCGGCAGGACGAACCGCAGCGCCTCCAGCGGCTTCTGCAGCTTCAGCAGGGACTCGGCGTACTCGGCGGCGCCCGAGGAGTCGATCACCACGCCGCCGCCGCCGTGCAGGTGCACCTCGCCGCCGGCGAAGATCGCCGTGCGGATGGCGATGTTGAAGTCCGCGCGGCCGTCGTGCCCGAGGTAGCCGATGCACCCGGTGTAGACGCCGCGCCGCACCGGCTCGAGCTCGTCGATGATCTCCATCGCCCGGATCTTGGGGGCGCCGGTGATGGAGCCGCCCGGGAGGGTGGCGCGCAGCAGGTCCCAGACGTCCGTGTCGGCCGCGAGCTCGCCGACCACGGTGGCGACGAGGTGGTGGACGGAGGCGTAGGTCTCCGGCTCCGGGAAGCCGGTCACCCGGACGCTGCCCGGCCGGCACACGCGACCGAGATCGTTGCGGAGAAGATCGACGATCATCGTGAGCTCGGCGAGGTCCTTTTCGCTGGCGAGGAGGTTCGCGAGGTTGCGGGCGTCCTCCTCGGTGTTGCGGCCGCGGGGGGCGGTGCCCTTGATCGGCCGGGTTTCCACGTACCCATCGGCGACGGAGAAGAACCGCTCGGGCGAGGCGCTCGCCACGCAGACGCCCGGGAACCGAAGGAAGGCCGCGAACGGTGCGGGCGTCGCGCGGGCGAGCGCCCCGAACGCCAGCCACGGCTCCCGATCGCCGATGGGCGCGCGCAGGCGCTGGGTGAGGTTCACCTGGTAGACGTCGCCGGCGCGGATGTACTCGCGGATGCGCTCGACGGCGGCGACGTAGTCCTCGGCGGTGAAGTCCGCGATTACGGCGCGGGGCTCCCAGGAGGGCGGTGCCGGCGGATCGTTCGCAGGATCCGCCGCGAGCGCAGACAACCGCGCTGCGAGCGCCGGCCCGGACCCGGCGTCCGCCACGAACGTCACCGTGTCGCTGGCGTGGTCAAGCGAAAGGACCCGCGTGAACCGCCCGAGCGCGAGGTCGGGGGTCGGGGCACCGGCGGGACGCTCGCCGGTCGGCAGCTCCAGCCGGCGGCCCAGCTCGTACCCGAAAAAGCCCGCGTAGCCACCGGTGAACGGGGCGGCAGGGGCGCTTTCCGGACGAGAAACGGACCGCACCCGGGCCTTCAACCACCCGATCGGGTCGGTCGTCGCGATCTCGGTGGCGCCGGCCCCGGTGCGAATCACCACCGCTCCCGCTGACGCGGCCACGATCTCCTCAGGCTCAAAACACGCGATCGACCAACGCCCGAGCCGCTCGTCCACCTTGGCGCTCGCGAGCAGGACAAAGCCCTCCCCCGCCTGGAGCGCCTGGACACACCGAGCGAAGCCGGCCGGGCCGAACGGCAATGTGCACGACCACCCGCTCATGCGCCCGCCCCCGACGGGTAGCTCTTGAAGAACCCCCGCAACATCGCCTCGCCATGCTCCGTGCGGAACGACTCCGGATGGAACTGCACGCCCTCCACGGGCAGCTCGCGGTGGCGGAGCCCCATGATCGTCCCGTCGTCAGCCCAGGCGCTCACCTCCAGGCCATCCCCCAGGCGGTCCGGGTCCGCGGCGAGCGAGTGGTAGCGGCAGACCTCGACGTCGCTGGGGAGCCCCGCGAACAAGGTTCGACCATCGGTGCGGATGCGGCTCACCTTCCCGTGGACCGGCGTGCGCGCGCGCACGGTCGCGCCGCCGAAAACCTCGTTGATACACTGATGCCCGAGGCAGACGCCAAGGATCGGCACCCTTCCCGCGAACGCCCGGATCGCGTCGAGCGACACGCCCGCGGCGGACGGCCCCCGAGGACCGGGCGACACGACCAGGTGGCTGGGCGTCCAAGCGGCGATGCCCGACACGTCGATCCGATTGTTGCGGGCGACCCGGACCTCGCCCGCGATGCACGCGAGGCACTGGTACAGGTTGTAGGTGAACGAATCGTAATTGTCCAGCAGCAGCACGCGGGCCGCCGGTGCGACAATGGCGGACGGAGCGGGTGGAGCGGCGGCGATGAGAGCGGACCTCGGCGACCGTATACCCCGACGGGGGGTCGGCTCGCGGGGGGCCGATGGGCAGCGGCACGCCGCATGGGCGCCGCACGGGTCCGCCGCACGGGTCGCCGCACGGGTCGCCGCACGGGTCGCCGCACGGGTCAGGCTGATCGCATTCGCGTTCCGCCACTCACCGTTGCCGCCACGCCAAGATCTCCGCGGAGCTCAGTCGAACCGTGTGACAAACAAACGCGATCGGCCTGACCCGCACTTGCCGCGCCGCCGCCCCGTGCCCACCCCTACACCCCATGCCGCGCCCGCCCCGTCTCGACTTCCCCGGCGCCGTGCACCACGTGATGAACCGGGGTGCCCGCCGCGCCGCTGTCTTCGCCGAGACCTGGGTGTGCCAGCTCTTCCTGGAGGTGCTGGCGGAGCTCCCCACCCGCTTCAACGTCCGGATTCTCGCCTACGCGATCCTCCCGAACCACTACCACCTGCTGCTCGAGTGCCCCGACGGCAACCTCTCCCGCGCGATGCAGTACCTCGGCTCGGAGTTTACGCAGCGCCTCAATCGCCGCCAGGCCTGGGACGGCCCGATCTTCCGCGGCCGCTTCCTCAGCCGCCTCGTCGACGGTGACGCGTACTTCGCGCACGTCTACGCTTACATCCACCTCAACCCGGTCCGTGCGGGCCTCGCGCCGACCGCCGACGCCGCTCGATGGACCAGTCACCGGGCGCACGTCGGGCTCGAGCGCCGGCCGAGCTGGCTCACCGCGGGCGTCGTGGAGCGTCTGTTCGGAAGCCGCTCTACCTACCAGGACTACCTCGCGGCGTGCCAATCGAGCTCACCGCCCAACCCCACCGGGTGGGACCCCGAGCACCTCTGGCGACCGGCGGATCCGCCGCCGACGTCCCCGGCCCGTCCCGCGGCGTTCGACGTCCCTCGCCTCCTCGCCGACGTCGCGAACCTCTGTGGCGTCGCGGTCGCGGCGTTGCGTGAACCGAGGTCCGGGCGCCGCGGCAACCCCGCTCGGGCGCTGGCCGCGTGGTGGCTCGGCGTGAGGACCACGCTCACGAACGGCCAGATCGGCGAGCACGTCGGGTGCAGCGCCGCGCGGGTCTCCCAGCTCCGACGACAGGTTCCGCGCCGGATCGCGCTCGCGCCGCACCGCACGGCGCTGACCCATCCCAACAACAACGCCTTCGCCGAGCCGCCGCTCGTGGTCTGCGCGCCGGCGTACGGCCCGCCGGCCGCCTGCGACACGGGTCCAACCCGCGATGCGCCCCACGCTGGCCCCCCGAAGCCCGGGGTCGGCGCGCCCGTCGTCACCTACCGTTGGACGACACCGCCGCCGCTCCTGCTGAGCGATGCGGCGGCAGGCGTCGCCCGAGGTTCCGCGTGGAGGATCGTCCGTTTCCCGCCCGACCGAGGCGACGACTCCGCCCGCCGACCCCCACTGGCAGGCCCGCCCCCTCCCCCGCCGCATTACCTTACGCCCCTCCCCGGTCTGGACCCCCATGAGACGCGCGCTGGCGTGGCTCCGCCTGCCTGATGAACGCCTGGTCGCGCTCGGCCATGGCGACTTCATCGGGCGCGTGTGGACCGCGGCGCTGATCCTCGACGATCCTCGGGTTTCGGAGGGGCATGCGATGGTGAGCCTCCGCGGCGGGGAGCTGTGGATGCTCGCGCTGCGGCGACGCATCGCGGTGGACGGGCGCAGCGTGGGCGAGGTGCGTCTCGCGGCCGGACAGGTGATTTCCCTGGCGGAGAAGCTCGACTTACGAGTGGAGTCGGTGGAGCTCCCGGACGCGGTGCTCGCCGTGGAGGCCGAAGGGCTGCCGCCGGTGGCCCTGGCCGCGGTGGCGACTCTCCATGGCGGCGCGCGCCCCTCGGTCACCGGGCGCTACGAGCCCGACGCGAGCTGCGTGGTGTGGACCACGGGCGACGGCTGGTCGCGCTCCCTCGACGGGGCGGTCACCCCGGTGGCGGAGGGCGACACCTGGATGGTCGAGGGCGTACGGTTCAAGGCGGTGGTCCTCTCGCTGGCCGGCGGCGGCGCCACCCGCCTCACCGGCGGCGTGGACGCCCCGCTCAAGCTCATCGTTTCCTTCGACACGGCGCAGGTCCAACGCGGCGATGACCCGCCGGTACACATCACCGGACAGCCCGCGCGGGTGCTCTCGGAGCTCGTGGCGCTCGGGGGGCCGGCGGGATGGGAGGTGGTCGCCGGGGAGCTGTGGCCGGACGAATCGGACGAACACCTCCTCCGGAAGAAGTGGGACGTGGTGCTCGGCCGCCTCCGCTCCCGGCTCCGCGACGCCCGCATCCGCGCCGACCTCGTGCGCGCCGCCGGTACCGGCCACGTGGAGCTGGTGCTCCACCCGGGCGACGTGGTGGAAGACCGGAGCTGACGGCGGGACGCCCGCGGGTCGGCCCACGTTTCCGCCCTCACCAACCTTGATTCTCAGGGTCCCACCTCCCGGCCCTCCTCGACCGTCGCGAGCCAAGATCGGCGTGGTGCGCCGGCGGGGTCGCGCGGAGGCTTCGGGGGCCCGCCCCGCCATTCTCGCCGACCGTGGCTCCTCGACCGCCGACGGGTCCCGTCAGCAAGGCGGTGGAGCGCCAGCGGCCCCTCGACAGCTGCGTTCATGGGGTCGCCCTCGTTCCCCACGATCCCTCACCGATCCCACACGATCGCCGGAGGAGGGCTCCCCCGAATTAGGGGGCGGCCATGTCCGGGAGTGCACGAAGCGGCAGCGGGTGGGGGTCGACGACCAGCGGTCCCACGGGGAGCCTGCCCCCGGAGGAGGAGCGCGCGACGGGGGCGGCCGAACCCTCCCTTCTCGCCGCCGCCGACGCGCCCCGCTACACCCGAGAAGGCATGCTCGGACGCGGTGGAATGGGCGTGGTGTACCTTGCCCGCGACCACGTGCTCGGCCGGATGGTGGCGCTGAAGGAAGCCAACCGGAGCGGCGCGGTGGCCGAACGTCTCGCGCGGGAGGCGCAGGTCACCGCCGGGCTGGAGCACCCGGGCATCGTGACGGTTCACGACAGTGGGCTCACCGAAGACGGGCGTCCGTTCTACACCATGCGCCTCCTCCGCGGCCGCGCCCTCTCTGCCGTCCTCGCCGAACGCCCTCAGCTCGCAGACCGCCTCGCGCTGGTGCGCCACTACCTTGACGCGTGCAACGCGGTCGCGTACGCGCACGCCGAAGGGGTCGTGCACCGCGACCTCAAGCCGGCCAACATCATGGTCGGCGGCTTCGGTGAGACGCAGGTCGTCGACTGGGGACTCGCGTGCCGGGTGGGCGACATCCAGCCCGCGCCAGTCCTCGGGGAAACCCGTCTTCAGACGCGGCGCGCCTCCGCCACGGAGACCGGCGCCGTCCTCGGCACCCCGGCCTACATGGCCCCGGAGCAGGCGCGCGGCGAACGCAGCGACCCTCGGGTGGACGTGTGGAGCCTTGGGGCCGTGCTCTTCGAGCTGCTCGCCGGGCGCCCCGTCCGCGAAGAAGGCGCGTTGGCGACGGTGCTTGCCCGGGCTCGGGATGGCATCGTCCCTTCGCTTCGGGAGGACCCTGCCCTCCCCGCCGAGCTCGTCGCCATCGCCGAACACGCCCTCGCGGCGGACCCCGACGGGCGCTACCCCAGCGCCGCAGCCCTCGCCGCCGACGTGCAGGCCTGGCTCGATGGCCGCCGGGTCAACGTCCACGAGTACACGTCGTGGGAGCTCTTCCGTCGATTAATCCTCCAGTGGCGCGCGCCGCTCGGCGTGGCGGCGGTGGCGCTGGCCGTGGTGCTCGTGGTGGTCTCGGTGGGCACCTTCCGCCTCGCCGAAGAGCGTGACCGGGTGGTCGCCGCCGAGCGGGAGACGAGGTCCGCCCTGGAGACCTCCGACGCCAGCCTCGCCCGGGCCCTCGCCGCACAGGCACGCACCGCGCGAGGGGGCGGGTACAACGCGGCCGCGGCCGTCCTCGCGAGCCGGGCGGTCCACCTCGGCGACGTCCCCGAAGCGTGGGGCATCCTCGCCGGCGTGTCGGTGGACCCGCGTGCCGAACGACTCACGGAGACGCCGCTCCCTCCCTGCGTGCGGATCCAGCTCCTCGATCGCCAAGACTTCCTCTGCGTGACCAGCGACGGCATCTCGAGGATCACCGCGGGCGCCCGCCGCTGGACGTGGACCGGGGACGTGCCCAACCTGCGCGCCGATGCGGCCGGGGTGTGGGTCCTCGTCGGCGACGACGCGGTGGTCCGCCTCGATCTCGACACGGGCGTGGCGGTTCCGGCGGAGGGCTTCGGGATGCGCACCGGGGGCGGCGTACCGTCCGATCTCTGGCCGGTCACCGCCGAGCAATGGTCCGTCCCCGCCGGCGAGGTGGCGCCGTTGTGGATCGTCAAGGAACTCTGCCCCGCCTCGGTGCTCAGCGCCGCGGCGCGCGCGCCGGACCGCTCCACCTACGGCGTCCTGTGCGCCGACGGCCGGGTCGGGTTCGCCACCCTCGGCTCCTTTCCGAAGGCGTATCAGACCACCGCCGTCACCAAGGAGGCGATCGCGGGGGGCTCGGCCGCGACCTGGAGCCCCGACGGACGCTGGCTCCTCGTCGGCGGCACCAAGGGCGCCGTCGCGGTGATCGACCCCCGGGGCGGCCCGCCGACCCTGGAACACACCGTGGCCGGCGGTGCCTGGCGGATCGCTGCGGCGAACGACGGGGCCCTCGTCGCCATCTCCGGCGACCAGGGCGACGTGGACGTACGTACGCTCCCCGGGCTGGAGCCGGTGGTGCACATCCCCGCCACCAATGTCCGGGCGTTGCGCTTTCTGCCCGACGGAACGCTCCTCGTCGCCGAGGCGGAGTCGCTCAGCCAGTGGCGCATCCCCCCGACCGGCTCCCGGAGCCTCCTTCGCGGCCTCGACGGCGTCACGTCAGCGACCTATTCCCCCGACGGCACGCTGATCGCCACCGCGCACGGTCACCTCCAGGCGCTCATCTGGCGCGTGGCCGATGGCGCGCGGGTGGCGGCCTTGGACATCGGCGCGGGCACCGCGAAGGCCACGGTTTTCACTCCCGACTCGCGCTCGGCGTGGTTCGCCATGGTCGGCGCGGAACGGACAGATTGGCGCCCGCGCTCCCTGTCCCTGGATGGATCGTCCACTTCACCCGACGGGGCCACCCTCCGTGCCGCCTCCTCCGAGAAGAAAGAGAACGTCGGCACCAGGCGCGTGCTCATGTCCCGCACCGGCGTGCTCATCGCGGAGACCTATGAACGCGGCTTCCTCCTGGCGTACGACACCCTGGCGCGCGCGGGCACCACGCTCTCCGGATGCCCCGCCGAAGAGTGGTCGGACGCCGGACAGACCTCCGCAGGCGACCGTCTGGTGATGGCCGCAAACTCCGGCCTCATCCAGGAGATCGAGGTGGGGACATCCCTCCGCTGCGGCCGCTCTTGGATGCGGCAAGAGGTGCAGGCGGTGGACATCGACACCGCGGGCGACATCGTCGTCGCCTACGAAGACGCCGTCGCCCGCTACGACGTGGAGGGCCGGGAGGTCTGGCGCGTGCCCGCCGCGGCGATGGTGAAGGATGTGGCGATCTCCGACGACGGACGGTGGGTGGCCGCCGGCGGCACCGACCACACCGCGCGGCTCTGGGACGCGGCGGGCACCCTCCGGGCCGTGCTCGAAGGCCACGAAGAGCGCGTCGCCTCGGTGGACTTCCGCCCCGACGGCCGCGAGCTCGCCACGGGCAGCTGGGACGGCACGGTCCGCCGCTGGGACCTCGACGTGCTCTCGGTCCCCGCGAAGTCGCTGGACGCCGACGCGTCGGCGCGGTGGGGGGTGAGCCTCACCCGGGCGTTGGCGGCCACGGAGCGGTGAGCGACGGCCTCGCCTGGGGGCGCCGCGAACATGGAGGCGAGCCCGACGGCGAGCGCGACCGCGAGCCCGACGGCGAGCGCGATGGCGAGCCCGACCGCGAGCCCGCTACAGCGCGGCTTCGATCGCCTCGACGAGCAGCGCGTCGTCCGGCACGGTGACGCGGGACGCCACCGTGAGGTCGCGGTTCACCACCAGGAGCGCCGGAAACGTGGTGCCGCCGGTGATGGCGTCGGTGAAGCCAGAGGCGTCGGAGAGCACGGGCTGATCGACGATCTCCCAGGAATCAACCCAATACTGGAGGTCGTCTTGCTCGGGGACCTCGCCGTCGAGGTCCTGGCGGAGGATGGTCACGTAGACAAAGCCTTCGTCCTTGTACGCATCCGCCGTTTCCTGGAGGGTGGACGCCATCGCCTGACAGGGGCCGCACCAGATGGTCGACACGTCGAGCACCCAGACATCCCCGTAGAACTGCCACAAGTCCGTCGTGTCGCCGTTCTGGTCGAGCAGCGACTCGTGCGGCACCACCTCGCCCACCTCGAAGCCCGCGCCTTCCAGCGGCGGAACGCTCTCCGCTGCCGGCCAGGCGTTCTCCGGCTTGACGTAGTCGCTGGTCGCCGCCGCCCCGCCGTCCGGCGAGTGCAGCACGGGAATGCACCCGGTCAGCAAGGTGAGCCACATGACCCGAGCATACCCGTTGACGGGCCCCCTCGCACGGGTGACTCAGGGCACACCATGACCCAGCGGCTCACCCTTGACGACCTCGTTGCGAGCTACCACGCCTTCGCAGCGCCCCGCGACCGCTGGTTGATCGGCGGAGAGTACGAACGCGCGGTCGTCCGAGGGGATGGTCGGGCCGTCGCCTACCACGACGCGGACGGGATCCGGTGGATCCTGGAGGGCCTGCGGGACCGTCTGGGGTGGAAGGAGAAGCGCGAAGACGGCTTCCTGGTGGAGCTCGGCGGGGAGGGTGCCTCGATCACGCTCGAGCCCGGCGGGCAGGTGGAGCTCTCTGGGGCCCCGTTCGCCCGCCTCGCCGACCTCGACGCCGAGGTGCGCAAGAACCGCGATGCGCTGCACGCCGTCACCGCCGGCCACGACCTGCACTGGACGAGCTGCGGCCTCACCCCGTTCGCGAAGATCGCCGAGATCCCCTTCGTGCCCAAGGGCCGCTACGCGATCATGCAGGAGTTCCTTCCCCAGTACGGCGATCTCGCCCACTGGATGATGAAGGGCACCTGCTGCGTGCAGGTGAACCTGGACTACGACTCCGAGGCGGACTGCGCCGAGAAGTTCCACGCCACGATCGACCTCGCCCCGCTCAACGTGGCGATGTTCGCCAACTCTCCGCTCGGAGAGGGCCGCGAGACCGGCTGGATGAGCTACCGCGGCCACATCTGGACCCGCGTCGACCCCCGGCGCACCGGCTTCCCCGCCCAGGTGCGCGACGGCTACACCCACCGCGGCTGGGTGGAGTACCTCCTCGACGCGCCGATGATGTTCTTCAAACCTGGGGACACCTGGCTTCCCAGCGGCGGCCGCACCTTCCGCCAATGGATGACCGAGGGCATCGACGGGCACTTCCCCACGATGGACCACTGGCTCTTGCACCAGACCAGCGTCTTCCCGGAGGTGCGGGTGAAGCGCACCATCGAGATCCGCAGCGCGGACGCCGTGAGCCTGGAGCTGGCCGTGGCCTTCTGCGCGTTCTGGACGGGCCTCCTCTACGGCGCGCTCGCCGAGACGCGGGCGCTCGGGCAGCGCTTCCGCGAGGCGACGACGCTCAGTCGAGAGGACGGGTTTGCCGAGGCGGCGCGCCACGGGCTCGAAGGGCGCTGGGGGGACCGGGCGCTGGCGGCGTGGGCGACGGAGGCCGTGGCGCTGGCACACAAGGGGCTCCGGGCGATCGGCGAGGACGAAGCGCTGCTCGACCCGCTGGCGGCCCAGGTCGCCACGGGCCGCTCCCCCGGCGCCGCGCTGCTCGACGCGTTCCGGGCCGATCCTTCGCCAGCCAACGTCCTGAAGGTCGCGGCGTACTGATCTCCGAGGGGGGCGCCAGACCGGCGTCGGCGCGATGGAGGACCGGCGTCAGGCGCCGGCCGGCTGAGCCGGCCGTGAACCGTCGCGCTTCGATCCACCGCCCCGGGCCGCGGGACCGAGCGGATAGGAGGCGACGGTGCCGAGCGCCGTCCGAACCCCGCCCCCCGGCGCGCTCCCCCTGGTCCTGGCCGGCGAGGCCGTGGTCCTGCTGCCGGAGCGAGCGGCCCTCTGGCACGATCTGCTCCTGGTGGCCGACGTCCACCTCGGCAAGGGCGACCACTTCCGCGCCCGCGGGCTGCCGCTCCCCCCCGGCGAGCTCGACGAAGACCTCGATCGCCTCGCGGCCCTGGTGGCCGCGACGGGGGCCCGGCGGCTGCGGGTGCTCGGCGACCTCGTCCACGGGCGCGTCGGCGGGGCCACCGAGGCCCGCGTGGCGGCGTGGGCGGCGGCGCTGCCGGCCGCGATCGAGCTGGTGCCGGGCAACCACGACCGCCACGAGGCCGAGCTCCCCGTCGCCTGGGGCGTACGCCGCCTCGCGCCCGAGGTGCAGGAAGGGCCGTTCACCTTCGCCCACGCGCCCGACACGGCGGCGCTCACGCTCGCGGAGGCGGACCGCGCGGCGCGCGGCGCGGGCGACGCACCGATCGCCGATGCGAGCGCCAACGCCGAGCCCCGTGGCGCCCGCCGGGTGCGCTTCGCGGGCCACGTACATCCTACGGCGGCGCTCTCCGGCCTCGCGGACCGCCTGCGGTTCCCGGCGTTCATCGTGACCGAGGCGCTGGTGCTGCTGCCCGCATTCTCGCGGTTCTCCGGGGGCCCGGTCGTGCGGGCGGCGCCGGGGCTCCGCCGCTATGCCTGCCTGGAGGACGAAGTTTTCGCGCTGGACGGGTGAGCGCGGCGGCCGCGCAGGCGCCCGCCCCGCCAGGCTCGCGGACGGTGGCACCTCGACCGCCGAGGTCGGCTGGTGAGCGGGGCGGTGGGGCGCCGCGGCCCCTCTACCGTCACCCTCCCCTCACCTTCCACAACGACGCCAACGTCGCCGCGACCTCTGCGTCGCTCAGCATGGCAAACCAGCTCACGACGGTCGCGCGGTCGGAATCGTCGCGGTCGGCGAAGGGTTCGCGGGCGCGCGCGGTGGGGACGAGCCGACGCACGCGCCCGTCCCCCGCGTCGACCTCGATGCGGAGCAACCCCTTCCGCTCCAGCGCCAAAGCAATCTGCTTCACGTTCTGGTGCGTACACCCCAACGCTTCGGCGGCCTCCCCGAACGACGGCGGCGCGGCGAGCCCGAGCACGATGGTGAGCAACGCCGCCTGCTGCGTGGTGACGCCGGCGCTGGCCAGCGTGCGGTCCATGCGCGTCCGAAGGTCACTCCCCACGACCACGAGCAGCCGAAACAGCGCGACGCGGTCCCGTTCGCCAGGCGGCAGGCCGTCGAGGTCGGCGAATTCGGCGGGCGGGAGCGGCGTCGACATAGATAATATATTACCTGTTGGCCGGCCCCCGACCACCTGGAGCGCGCCGCATGATCGTCCTCCTCCCGAATTGCGCCTTCCTCTCCGAGACCTCTCGCGCCCTGGCCCTGGCGAAGGCGCTCCGGGCGCAGGGGGAGGTCGTGTCGATCGCGAGCCACGGCGGCCCCTACGCACGACTGCTCGACGAGGCCGGCGAAGCGTGGGCGCGCCTGGAGCCCGAGCTCACCCCGGCGCTCGCCCGCGCCTTCGTCGACGCGGTGGTCGACCTCGGAAAGTCCTCCGACCCCCTCCATGATCTCGAGTGGGCACGCGCGGCCGTCGCCGCGGAGGCCCATTACCTGCGCTCGATGAACGCCCGCCTCTGCGTCATCGGCTTCACCCTCACGGCATACGTGTCTGCCCGTATGGCGAAGGTGCCGCTGGCCACGGTGCCCGGCGGGTCCTTCGTGCCGGCGTCCATGGCGGCGCGGTTGTGCCCGGCCCCGGTGAACCCGCCGGCGCCCGGCGCCGAGCGCCTCCCGACGTGGCTCGCCCGCCTCCTGGCGAACACCGCGCCGAAGTTCCTCACCGCTCCCGTGCGCTGGCTCAACACCCTGGCGAAGGAGTCGGGCGTAGAGCCGGTCCCGAGCCTCCTCGGGCTGATGTGCGGCGACCTCACGCTCGTGACCGACCTGCCCGAGGTGCTGGGAATCCCAGCCGAGAAGCTGGAAGCCTGGCGTCCGGGGTGGCTCAGCGGCGTACGGCCGGGCACACGGCTGGTCTACGGCGGCCCGATGTTCGCCGAGCTGGAGCTGCCGATCCCTCCGCGGGTGGAGACGTTCTTGTCCGCGCCGGGGCCGGTGGTCTACCTCGCGCCCACCAGCGTGCGCGGCGAGCGGCTACGGGAGATGATCGCCGCGGTTCGGGCGGCGGGCGCGCGTGTGCTCGTCTCCGCGACGATCCACGACGTCCGCGACCTCGAGGCCGACGACGTGAGGGTGGAGCCGGTGCTCCCCAACCACCGGGTTCTCCCGAGGGTGGCGCTCGTGGTGGCGATGGGCGGCCAGGGGACGATCTCCTCCGCCATGGCCGCGGGGACGCCGATCGTCGGCTTCCCGTTCCATGGCGAGCAGGAGCTGAACGTGGCGCTGGCGGAGCGTCGGGGCATGGCGGCGCGGCTGCCGCTGACGGCGACCGGCAGCCCGCTGCTCACGGAGACCGTCCGCCGGATGCTCGCGGACCCGGCCGTCCGCGCAGCCGCGGACGCGACTCGCGCGCTCTACGCGGGGGTCGACGGGCCGGGGCGGACCGCCGCGGCGATCCGGCGGTATCTGGGGTGAGGTGTCGGAACGGGGCTCGTCTACGGACGACTCGACAAACACGGCTATCGTGGACCTCTCCCTACGCCGACGTGATCGTCTCCCTCCTCCTCGCGTGCACTGCCTCGGTCGGGACGCCCGCCGAGCCCGGCCACGCGCCAACTCCCGACGTCGAGACCGGCGCGGACACCGCCGCCGCCCCGTTCGACGGCTGCGACGGCGTTGACGACGACCGCGACGGCGCCATCGACGAAGACGCCCCCGATCTCGACGGCGACGGCGTGGCCGACTGCCTCGACGACGACTGCGCGGTCGAGCTCGGCGACGTCACAGCGGTGGAGTTGGACCCCACCTGCGCGCCCGTGGTCGCCGACCCCTGGGAGACCAAGGAGCTCTGGTCGGCCGACGTGGTGGACAGCTGGAGCGGCGCCGTCATGACGATGGGGCTGGCCGCGAAGATCGCCTTCCTGGACGCCGATGCCATCCCCGACGTGCTGGTCATCCCGTTCCCCTGGGACCACGCCGGCTTCGCGGTCGCCTCGCTGCGGGGGAGCGACGGACGCCTTCAATGGGCCGCGGACGGCTCGCCAGGGTGCGGCCTGGCGGTGGTGGACCCGCTGGGGAACGGCACGCCGCTGGTCGTGACCGGGACGTTCTCCCGTGATTATCGCGAGATCCGGGCGTTCGACGGGGAGACGGGGGACGCGGTCTGGCTGACCACCGTCTCAGGAGACTACCACGAGGTGTCGGACACCAACTGCCCCATCGCCGTCACCGACCTGGAGGGCGACGGGCGCGCGGAGGTGATCACCAACCTGGTCGTCCTCGACGCCGAGACCGGCGAGGTGCTCACCCGGCTGGCGCCCGAGCCCGAAGGCGGGTCCGACGGGATCTCCTCGCCGGCTCGCGGGGTGACCTCCGGCGACGTGGACGGGGACGGGGTGGCGGAGGTGCTCAGCGGCGCGACGGTCTACGGCCCGTCGGGGCGGGTCGTGTGGCGAACGGAGTTGGCCCACGAGACCTGGCCGGTGCTCGTGGAGGCGGACGGCGACGCGCAGCCCGAGGTCGCGATCCTGGGCAACCGCCTCGAGGTCTTCGACGGCGACGGGACCTTGCTCGCGACGGGCCCGTCGACGAGCGGCTGGCCGGGAACGCCGGCGGTCGCCGACGTCGACGGGGATGGGGTGTCCGAGGTGGTGTACCCCGACGCCGGCTGGGTCATGGCGGTGGGCGTCGATGGCGTGACCCGCTGGGCCTGGCCGAGCGCCGTGGCGCCGTCCGGTACGTCGGGCGTGGTGCTCTGGGACGTCAACGCAGACGGGACCCCCGAGGTGCTCCTCGAAGGGAGCACCGGCGCCAGCATCCTGGAGGGCACCACGGGGGACGAGCACGTGCTCACCACCTTCCTGGCGACCGTGGAGGGCGGGGGGTTGGAGATGCAGGTCGCGGACCTCGACGGCGACGGCTCCGCGGAGTTGCTGGCCGCCCTCCCGGCCAGCGTGGACCCGGCTGTCCGGGCGTGGACGCACCGGGGCGACGGCGGCTGGCCGTCGAGCGTGGGGCTCTGGCCGAGCTCCGACTGGGCGGGCGACAACGTCGACGACGGGGGCGTGGCCACGGCGCCCGCGCACTGGGGCGACGGCTACCGGCTCAAGCCGATCGGCGACCTCATCGGCGGCGCCGACCTCGCTTTGTCCCTGTCGGATCAGTGCCTCGCTTCGTGTGAGCCCGGGACCGCGGCCGGGCACGTGGTGGTCGCGGTGCGCAACGAGGGGCCGTACGCCTCCGCTCCCGACGTTCCGGTGGCGCTCTACGCCGCGAGCGGCCAGCTCCTCGCGGTGCAGACGGCGCCGGGACCCATCGCGAGCAGAACCAGCTCGGTCGGGCTGGACTTCCCCGTCGACCCGCGCGGCTGGGCGGCCTCCGGGCTGCGCTTCGTCGTCGGTGATCCCGGCGATGGCACGGTGCTCCCCGACTGCGACCTGGCCGACAACACGCTGGAGGTGACGCTCCCGGCGTGCGAGTGAGGCGGCGCCGGTCGTCAGGGTGAAAAGGCTGGTCCCCCCTCCCGTCTCAACGAGACCCTCGCGAGCCACGACCGGCGTCGGCGCCGGCCGGCGGAGCGGACGCCGCCGGGCGGGCGCGGGCCGGCGGCGCTGCCGGCGGCGGAGCGTCGGACCAAACAACTCGCCGGGTGACGCGTCACCTCCCGCGTTGTTCGGGCCGCCCGCGCCCTCGAGGTTCGCGCCGGCGAACTCCGACCCGACCCACCGGACCGCGCGCCGTCGCAGCCGCCGACGCCGGTCTTGGCTCGCGACGGTGGAGCGGGGCCGGGAGGTGGGACCCCCCTCCCCTCCCCCGCCGGGTTAGCCTCTCACCTCGTGCGATTCTCCGACCTCGCGACCCTCGCCAGCGCGCTCACGGCGCTGCGGATCCTCCTCGCCGCCGCGTTCCCGCTGCTCCCCGAGGCGGCGTGGCTGCCGGTGTACCTCTTCGCCCTCGCGACCGACGTGGCCGACGGCGCCGTGGCGCGCGCCCGCCGCCAGGCCAACCCCGCTGGCGCGACGCTCGACGCCTGGGCCGACAAGATTCTCCAGGTGAACGTGGCCTGGACCCTGGTGAATCACGGCATCGTGCCCGCGTGGTGGCTGCTCTGCTGGTTCGCCCGCGAGCTGCTCCAGGTGCCGATGATCTTCGCCCTCGTCCACCGCTGGCGCATCGGCGTCGGACGTCCGAAAACGCGCGCGCTCGGCCGCGCCACCACCCTCGCGCTCTCGGTCACCGGCGCCCTCGCGCTCACCGGGCACCCTTCCCTCCCGCTCACGGTCGTCGTCGGCGTGCTCGGGAGCATGGCCGGGATCGACTACGCTCGGGTACACTTCCAGAAGCCCACGCCCTCCGAGGTCCGATGACCCTGCTCTTCTTGCTCCTCGGCTGCCCCCAGATCGCCACCCCGACCGACTCGTCCGACCCCTTCGCCGACGACCAGGACGGCGACGGGTGGACGGTGGAGGAGGGCGACTGCGACGACGCCGACCGCTCGATCAGCCCCGGCGAAACCGAGCTCTGGTACGACGGCATCGACCAGGACTGCGACGGCAACGACGACGACGCCGATGGCGACGGCGTGGCGGTGGACAAGGACTGCGTCGACACCGACGCGACCATCTACCCCCGGGCCGACGAGCTCTGCGACGGCCTCGACAACGACTGCGACGGCGACGTGGACGAAGGCGCCTCGGGCGCGCTCGAGGCCTGGATCGACCGCGACGGCGACGGCTACGCCGCCGACAACGCCGCCTCCATCGTGTATTGCGATGCCGCGCCGCCCGTCGGCTACTCCTCCGTCAAGGGCGACTGCGACGACGCCGACACGAACATCGCCCCCAACCAGCTCGAGACCTGCAACGGCGAGGACGACGACTGCGACGGATCGATCGACGAAGACGCGATCGACGCCCCCGCCTGGTACCGCGACCGGGACCGCGACACCTGGGGCCTCGCCGGGGACTTCGTCCGCGCCTGCGACGCTCCGGACGGCTTCGTGGCGGACGACACCGACTGCGACGATCTGAGCGCGGCGGTGAACCCCGGGGAACCCGAGGTGTGCGACGCCCTCGACAACGACTGCAACGGCATGGTGGACGACGATCCGGTAGACGGCGCCACCGTCTACCTGGACGCCGATGGCGACGGTCACGGCGACGGCGCCACCGCCTTCACCGGCTGCGCCACCGCCGGCGTCACCACCGACGACGACTGCGACGACACCGACGCCACGAGCTGGCCCGGCGCCCCCGAAGCCTGCGATGGCGCCGACAACGACTGCGACGGCACGATCGACAACGACATCGTTTTCCGGGATTATTACCTAGACGCCGATGGCGACGGCTACGGTGTCGCCGGCGCCACGGTCAACGACTGCGCCGCCCCCGCCGGCTACGCCGGCAACAACGACGACTGCGACGACGCCAGCGCCGCCGTCTCCCCCGCCGACCGCGAGCTCTGCAACGGCTTCGACGACGACTGCGACGGCAAGGTGGACACCGACGCCGCCGACGCGAGCGCCTTCTACCTGGACACCGACGGCGACGGCTACGGCCTCGCCGGCGACAGCGAGACCCTCTGCGCCGCCGACGGCGACTACTCCGCCGAGCTCTCCGGCGACTGCGACGACGCCGAGTCCCTGGTCTACCCGGGCGCACCCGAGCTCGACGACAACGCCGACGACGACTGCGACACCCTCGTCGACGAAGACTTCGTCGCCGCCGGCGACCTCGTCATCACCGAGATCGCCCGCCAGCCGTGGATGGGCGGCACCTCCACCGAGACCGACGCCCAGTGGTTCGAGGTCTACAACAACACCGCCGACAACCTCGACCTCTCGGGGTGGACCGTCACCCGCACCAGCGCCGTGGGCACCGACAGCTTCGCCATCGATCCCGCGGCGGCCCTGGTGATCCCTCCGGGCGACGTCGCCGTGATCTGCGCGACCGACCTGTACGATTCGCTCGCCGACGCCGACAGCACCCTCACCTGCGACTACACCTGGATCGACCCCACGATGGCGTCGACCTACACCGATGCCTACGTCGACAACACCTTCCACCTCCAGCGGGACGCCGACAGCCTGAGCCTCGCGGCGGACACCCTCTCGGTGGACACCGTCACCTGGGACGCCGCCTGGCCCCAGGGTGCGGCCCACGCGATCACCCTGGTGGGCACGATCGACGCCACGGACAACGACGACGACGCGAACTGGGCGGTGGACAACACGAACGTCTGGTGGGACGGCGGCTCCCCCCACGAGTACGGCAGCCCCGGCGCCGCGCCCTGATGCGCCTCGGCGTCGCCCTCCTCCTCGCGCTCGCCGCCTGTGACAGCGGCGCGCCCGCGCTCCCCGACCGCGGCACCGACGCGGACGGCGACGGCTGGACCGTCGAGGGCGGCGACTGCGACGACGGCGACGCGGCCGTGCGACCGGATGCCCCGGAAATCTGGTACGACGGCGTCGACGAAGACTGCTCCGGCGGCTCCGACACGGATCGCGATGGCGACGGCGTGGACGGAGGCCCCTCCGGCACCGACTGCGACGACGCTGACCCGCTGGTGCTGCCCGGCGCGCCCGAGCGCTGCGACGGCGTCGATGACGATTGTGACGGCTCGGTCGACGAAGACCCGGTCGATCCGCTCCCGCTCTACACCGACTCGGACGGCGACGGCTACGGCGCGGGCGACGCCGTGGGCGCCGCTTGCGTCCCGGACCCGGGCACCGCCACCACCCCCGGCGACTGCGACGACCTCGATCTCGCGAGCGCCCCCGGCCAGCCGGAGCGCTGCGACGGCGCCGACAACGACTGCGACGGCGGGGTCGACGACGCCCCGGAGGACGGCTTCCCCGTCTACGCGGACACCGACGGCGACGGCTACGGCGACGCCGCCACCGGCACCACGGCCTGCGCGTTGCAAGAAGGCTGGTCGGGCACCGCCAGCGACTGCGACGACGCCGACCCCCTCACCTTCCCCACCGCCGAAGAGCTCTGCGACAGCCGCGACAACGACTGCGACGGCACGATCGACGAAGAGGCCACCGTGCCCCGCATGTGGTACCCCGACGCGGACGCGGACGGTCACGGGGTCGACGCGGGCTCCACCGCGAGCTGCGCCCGCCCGTCCGGCTACGCCGACGCGCCCGACGATTGCGACGACTCCACCGCCGCCCGCAGCCCCGCCGCGACGGAGACCTGCGACGGCGTCGACCAGGACTGCGACGGCCTCGTGGACGACACCCCGTCCGACGGCGCGTGGGCGTACCCGGACACCGACGGCGACGGCCGCGGCGACCGCTCGGCGGGCGTGCTCGCGTGCACCCAGCCCGACGGCTACCTGCCCGACGGCACCGACTGCGACGACACCCGCCCCGACGTGAGCCCCGACGTCGCCGAGACCTGCGACGGCGTGGACGACGACTGCGACGGCGCCACGGACGAGCGCACCGCCACCGACGCCCGCAGCTTCTACGCCGACGCCGACCTCGATGGCTTCGGCGCCGGCACGACCACCGTCACCGCTTGCCAGGCGCCCCACGGCTACGCCGCAGGCGCCACCGACTGCGACGACACCGACGCCCGCGTGAACCCCGGCGCGCGCGAACGCTGCGACACCCTCGACAACGACTGCGACGGTGTGGTCGACGAGGAGGTCCCCGACGCCCCGACCTGGTACGACGACGCCGATGGCGACGGCTACGGCGCGGGTGAGGGCACGGTCTCGTGCGAAACCGTGGCCGACGCCGCCCACAACGACCTCGACTGCGACGACGCGGACGCGAGCCGCCGCCCCGGCGCCACGGAGCTGGACAACGGCGCCGACGACGACTGCGACGTCCTGGTCGACGAAGACACCCTCTACGCCGGCGCGGTAGTCATCTCCGAGATCGCCCGTCAGCCGTACGCCGGCGGCACCGGCACGAGCACCAACGTCAACGTCCAGTGGTTCGAGGTGTACAACCCGGGGGCGGCCGCCGTCGACCTCGCCGGCTGGCACGTCGCCGAGCAGGACGGCGACTCGTTCTACCTCCCGCCGGACGAGGGCCTCGTGGTCGAGCCCGGCGGCTACCTCGTGCTCTGCTACGGGAGCGTCGGCTTCGCCGATCCCGGACTGTGCTCGTGGACCTGGGGCGACCGCATGCACGGCTCCCCCTGGTTCGACGACAACTTCTGGTTCGACCGGGACGAGGACCTCGTGGCGCTGTACGCCGGGGCCCTCTTCGTCGACGAGGTCCACTGGACCTGGGATGACACCGCCACCGAGAACTGGCCCCGCTCCGCGACCTACTCCATGCGCCTGGACGACGGCGCGCTGGACGCCACGGCCAATGACGACCTCCAGGCCTGGTGCAGCGCCGACAAGGGCGACGTGTGGAGCGTGGACGGCTCCACCTACGACGACCACGGCACGCCGGCCGCAGCGAACGGATCCTGCGACTGACGAGGGGGGCGGACACGGCACGCCGGCCGGCCTGGCCACCCGCCGTCGACTACGGGAAGTAGTACCGCGCCCCGAGGTCCGCGCGGGGCTGGAGCACGCAGAAGACCTGCACCGCGCTGGTACACTGGTCGAACGGGTAGCCGCCGGCGCCGACGTCGAGGAACGCGTCCATCGGCCAGTCGTTGAACTTCATGTTCACGCCCAGCCCCGCGCCGAAGCCGAGCTTCCCAGCCACATAGCCGGGCTCGATCCACATCCCGCCGTCCACCCCGGCGAGCCAGTACAGGTCGAGCCGGGCCACGTCCATGTCCCGGATGGTGAACAGGTCCATCTCGAAGTTCACCCGCGCCTGCTGGAGCTCCCCGCCGTTGCCGATGTACCCCGCGAAGCCGATCGTGGGCTTGAGCCAGTACTTCCCGGTGACCGAGATGAAGCCGTTGCCGGTGGCGGCGCCGATGCCGAGCTTCCTCGCGGTGCCGATCTCGGTTCCGGTGGCGGCGTGGGCGGGATCGGCGAGGAGGGTCAGGGCGAGGGCGGCGGTGATCATCGGCGGGCTCCGGGGCGCGCAAGATTAGCCGGTTCTCCGCCGCCGCACACTTGCCAGCGCAAAGCCCCGCGTTACTGGCGCCATCTCTTCCCCGAGGCCTTCATGAAGAAGCTCGTTTTCGTCGCCGCTGCGCTGCTCCTGAGCGGCTGTGCCTACAAGAACCACAACGCCCCCGGGTTCGGCCCGGGCCCGTCCCGCTTCGCGGACGTCGACTACACCGTGCTCGGTGAGACCTCGGCCGAAGCCTGTGGTACCTACATCTTCGCGATCGACTGGGGCCACCTGTTCGTGGACAAGGCGGGCGCGGTGTCCGGCGGCGGCGGCGGCGATCCCCTCAGCGCCATCCTCGCGATGGTCGGCGTCGGCGGCGGCACCCCCGAAGAAGCCCGCGCGCTCTACGAGGCGCTCGACAAGATGCCCGAGGCCACCAACCTCGCGGCCTACCGCAGCCACGTCACCGACGACGGCCTCACCGCCGGCAAGTTCGGTCCCCCGATCTTCGGCCGCCGCTGCGCCACGATCGTGGCCCACGGCGTGAAGATGGGCAAGGGCCCGGTCCCCAACGCGATGTAGTCGCGCGCGGCTCCGGTCGCGTCCTTCCGAAGCCGGGTGGGTCCTCGATCCTCCCGGCTTCGGCCGTTTTGGGCTTCCCCGAGGGCGTGTCGAAGGGCTGGTGGCGCCCGACCGGCTTGCCCCCCGGCACCGTCGGCGGTCGAGGAGCCACCGGCGGCGAGAAGGGCGGGGCGGGCCGGCCTGCCCGCCGACGCTGGTCTTGGCTCGCGAGGTTGGAGCAGGGCCGGGAGGTGAACCCAACCTTGTCCTCGTCAACCGTCAGGAATGCCGCGGCGCTGCCCTGGAGTGGGGCGCGCCGGCGGCGCCTACTTCGTCTTCACCGGCGCCGGAGCGGGCGCCGCCGTCGGGGAGACGGCGGGCACGGCCGACGCGACCGCCTTACGGCGCAGCACGTCCAGACCGCGGGTGGTGGTGAAGCCGTCCACGTCGCGCGCGGCGATGACCAGGATGTTGTTGCCTTCCGCGAGCTCCGCCGAGGCGGTGAACGGCAGGGTGGGCACCGGGTGCTCTTTTCCAGCTCCCCCGGCGTACGCCAGCTTCTGCTGGCCCTGGTAGAGGATCACGTCGCGCACGCCGTCGTCGTCGCTGACCACGCCGGACAGCGTGACCGTCGGATCGGCGCTAGTCACGTCGGGCTGCCGGGTGAGCTCGATCTTCGGCGGCTCGCGATGCACCGGCGCCGAGGCCTTGCCCACCTCGAGGTTCACCGGCTCGGTGGCCACGAAGTAGGAGTAGAACCCGCCGCGGGTGAGCGTGGCGTAGTCGTACCGCTCGTTGTCGCGGACCGACAGCTCGAACGCCAGCTTGTTGGCCGGCGGAACGCTGAGCACCTTGAAGCTGAGGTGCCCCTGCGCGCTGGCTCCCGCCGCGAGCGCCTTGATCTCGAAGCGGGCGTCCTTCAGCTCCACCGCCTTGCCCAGGTCCTTGTCCTTCCGGAGATTGAACGTGACCTCTCCGCCGGGACCGTCTCCGAGGTTCTTGACCGTGTAGTTCAAGGTGATGGTCTCGCCGAGCTCCGGCAGGCCGTCGCCGTCGCCGCCGGCCTTGTCGTCCACCGACCAGTCCCAGCCGTAGCGCGGAAGCGCGGTGCCGTGGGTGGTGACCTCCAGGTCGCGGTGGAGGAGATCGTGGTTCTCCACGTCGGTGAGCGCGAGCGCCACCTGCGCGATCTCCTCCGGGTAGCCGCCGGGGACCTTGGCGCGGGTGAGGTAGGTGCGCGTCTCTCCCGGGTTCACCTTGCCGAAGTAGAACTCCGCGCCGTCGAGCACATCGTTGCCGCCGGGGCTCGCCGCGCGGGCGATGGCCTGGCACATCGGGGTGGTGCCCTTGTTGGTGAGCGTGGCCCGTACGTCGACCAGATCGCCAGCCGTGAGCGTGGTGCCCCACGCGTCCGTGCCGGTCTTCGCGACCTCGAGCTTGAGGTCCACCGCGGGGCTCGAGGGCGGCGCGCAAGCCGCCCAGTCGATCTTCTGGCCGGAGAACGCGGTGCTGATCGCGGCGTCCTGCTGCTTCTGCCGGTAGGCCACGACCGACTCGGCGCCCTTGAGCACGTCGGCGCGGCGGCCGCCGTGGGAAGCGAGCAGCACGTCCCGCGCGAGGAGCACCTCGAAGTCGCTCTTCACGTCCTTCCGGTCGCTCTTCACGTCGGCCATCGGGTCGGGCGCGAGGTAGCGCATCGAGTAGACCGGCGGGGTCTCCTGGTTCACCTTGTTGGAGAACGCGCCGCTGAGATCCCCCTCACGCATGAGGTGATCACGGGAGAAGAGCGAGATGAACGGCCCGCTCTTCACGCCGTACTCCTTGAGGTCCCGCGGGGGGAGCACGTAGTAGGGCTTGACCTCGATGTCCGGTGGGATGCCCACTTCCTGGATCCAGTGATCGCCAGGGGTGAGGTAGCGGGCGACGGTGAACTTCAGGTCGGAGCCGTCTCCGAAGTGGTTGATCTCCTGCACCGAGCCCTTGCCGAAGCTGCGCTCGCCGATGATCACCGCCCGCTCGGAGTTCTTCAGCGCCCCCGCCACGATCTCCGCGGCCGAAGCGGAGTTTCCGCTCATCAAGACCGCCATCGGGTAGTTGGGCTCGGTGCCGGTGGCCTTCGCCATGTCCTCCTTCCGATCGCTCCCGTTGCGCCCGACGGTGCTCACGATCACGCCGCGATCGAGGAACTTGTCGGCCACTTCGATCGCCCGGTGCAGGTACCCGCCGGGGTTGTCCCGCATGTCGAGGATCACGCCCTTGAGGCCGCCCGCGCCCGCCTTCCGCGAGAGGTCGCCGAGGACGGTCTCCAATTCGCTGGAGACCAGGTCGTTGTAGCCAGGAATCTCCACGTACCCGACGTTCCCCTCGAGGAGCACGCCCCACACCGGCGCGGGCTTGATGACGTCGCGGACGATCTTCACGTCCCGCGCCATGTCCCAACCTTCGCGGGCCACCGTGAGGGTGACGGAGCTCGCGGGGGGACCGCGCATCTTCGCCACGGCATCTTCGATGTCCATGTTGAAGGTGCCTTCGCCGTCGATCCGGGTGATCGTGTCCCCCGGCTTGAGGCCCGCCGTCTCCGCCGGCGTGCCGACCATCGGGTAGTCGATGGTGAGCTCCCCGTTGTTCATCCGGATGCTGATGCCGAGCCCGCCGAAGCTCCCATCGTTGTCCTCCTGGAACTTCTTCGCCGCCACCGGGGGGAAGAGCACGGAGTGCGGGTCGAGCCGGGTGAGCATCCCGTTGACCATCGTGTATTCGATGTCCGGGAGCTTGTACTCGTCCTTCGGGAGCTGGGCCTCGAGGATCTGCGCCACGCGGCGCGACTCCGCGACCACATCCTCCGGCGACTCCAGCGGGCGGAGCTGCAAGGAGGTGGAGTACCGATCGACCTGCACGTGCAGCCGGTCGCCATCGACGCGGAGCAGCACCTCGGGGCAATCGTGTTCCACGGCCTCCAACCCCGCCTTGAACATGGCGGGGTAGTCCAACCTCTCGGGATCCACGTAGCGCTCGGAGATCTGCTCCAGCGTCTGGTCGAGGATGGTGAGGTTGGCGAGGCTGTACGTTCCCCTCCCCATGTCGGGGAAACGATCCGTGAGGTCGCCCGTGCGATCCTCGGTGAAGCCCGTTGAGGCCACGTACGTACCTGCGCGGGCGGCGAGGTGGTAGCCCGCGAGGGCACAGGTCCCGAGCCCGCAGAGGGTCAGGAGGGTCCGGGTAGTTCGCATGCGATGTTCCGGAAGATTAGACCTCATGGCTGCCGCGCGCAACCTCGCTCGGATAGGCGTGGACGGTTCTTGACGGATGGCACTCAGCGTCACCTGCCCTCACTGTGGCCAGAAGACCCGGCTCGGGGAGCCTTACCCCTTGCCGGGAACGGAGCGTCAGTGTGCCTGTGGCCGGCCGCTGCTCATCAGCTACCCCGTGGGGGTGATGGATCTGCTGCGCTCGCGCGGGGCAGAATTCGAGGCAGATGGCCCGGGAACCACCCCCGGCGTCGCCAGCGCCTCCCCGCGTTCC
This sequence comes from uncultured Pseudomonadota bacterium, assembly GCA_903921785.1. Taxonomy (GTDB): domain Bacteria; phylum Myxococcota_A; class UBA796; order UBA796; family SXON01; genus SXON01. Next base: position 104 of record CAIXRH010000184.1, on the reverse strand, counting down.
CCGGAGCCGCCCGCCCGGCCGGCCCCCACCCCGGCGCCCCGCCGCGTGGCCACCACGGGGCCGATGCCGATGCCCAGCGCGCTAAGCACGCTGCGGAGCTTGTG
>CAIXRH010000183.1 GCA_903921785.1 uncultured Pseudomonadota bacterium | reverse complement strand
GGGGCGGCGCCGCGTGGGCGGCGGGCGCGGCGGCGGCCGTGAGGAGGAGCGCAGACAAAGCGGAAACGGCGAGGGCGCGGCGCATGGCGCGGGAGGGTACACCAGGAGCGGGACGGCTGGGTGGACGTGTGGGCGGGTGAACCTCTCGTCGCCACGCCGGCACCCGCGCCCGGGTAGCGGCGATCCGCGCCGAACGGCCCACGGGCGAACGTCTCTGCTTGCGGACACGGCCCAGCCGCCGCTATGGTGCCGATCCGGGGCGCGACGGGCGTCCTGTTCACCGCGGTGAGCCCTTGTCGAAGCTCCTCCTCCTCGCGTCGATGGTCGGCTGCGCCACGCCAGGAGACAGCGGCGGAGCGCCCGACACCGGAGGCCCCGATTCGGGAGCCCCCGACACGGCCGACACCGCGACCACCGACACGGCCGACACCGACACGGCCGACTCCGACTCCGGCGCGCCCGACGCCGACGGCGACGGCTCCCCCGACGCCGACGACTGCGACGACGCCGACCCCGCCGTCCACCCCGGCGCCACCGAGGCCTGCAACCAGGCCGACGACGACTGCGACGGCCTGGTCGATGACGCCTGCCACCCCGCCCGGCTCGGGGAAGTGCCCACGGCGATGGCCGACACCCACCTCCGATGGAAGGGCGCCCCGAGCCTGGCGCTGCAGAGCGTGCTCGCGAAGGACGTCGACGGCGACGGCCTCGCGGACCTCGTGGTCGACGGCGACAGCGACACCACCGACCTGCTCTACCTCCCGGGTCCGGTGCTCGGGGATGTGGACGCGGCCACGGCCGCGCGCAGCCTCCTCGTCGGGGACGAAGGGTCGTACCGGGGGGTGTTCTCCACGAGCCTCCGCTTCGCCGATGCGGACGGGGATGGCGCCGAGGACCTCCTCGCGAGCACGGTCTACGGATACCGGTTCTACCTGTTTCCCGCGTTCGCCGTCGGCCGCGAGCTGTCGGCCGCGAGCCTGGAGATCCAGCCGGAGCAGTGGGGAGACTGGTTCGGGGCCGAGGGCAACGCCACGCTCGTCCCCGGCGCGCCCGGCGCGGTCGTGATCTCGCTCATCGCGCTCTCGGACGCCGATTGTTCCGCCGTGAACACCGTGCTCGTCGCGGCCGACACCACCGGCGTCGTGGGCACCTCCGCGGCGATCCCCCTCGGCCCCGACGTCCGCGACGACTGCTCGTCCGTCCTCGCGACGCCCCACGCCGTCGACGACCTCGACGGCGACGGGGTCGGCGAGCTGGTGGTCGCCGGCGCCACCACCGACCTCTACCTGGGCCCGATCGACGTGGCCTCCGCCGGTCGCTCCGCCGACGCCCGCTTCGGCGACAACCGGGCCTGGGACTGGTACGCCACCGGAGACGTCACCGCCGCCGACCTCGACGGCGACGGCCGCGCCGAGCTGGTGTTGATCCAGCCGGCCACCGGCGGCGTCGATCCGTCCGGGCAGCTCGGCGTGGCCCGCGACGATGGCACTGGCGCGGTGACGCTCGCGGAGGCGCCGATCGTCGTGGCGCCGGCCGACCTCGCGATGCGCGCGATCACCCCCCTGGACGCCAACGGCGACGGCTGGGTGGACCTCGCCTGGCTCGGCGCCGACGCCGACGAGTCCCTGGCCGGCGTGGAGTACGGGCCCTTCGCCGGCACCCGCGACCTGATGACCGCCGGCGCCTCGATGGTCGTACACGCCGGGGTCGACGCCGAGAACTTCACGTCTGTGGCCAGCGGCGACACCAACGGCGACGGCTACGCCGACCTCTTCCTCGGCACGGACCTCGGCGGCGACGACGACCACGATCACGGCGAAGCCTGGGGTTTCCTCGGCGGGCCGTAGCGCGGGCGCCGAGATAGACGCCCCGCCCCCGAGGACGACCATGGAAGACCACGAGAAAGGCCGCGAGGCCTTCGCCGACGAAGAGAGCTACCGCCTGCACGCGCTGCGCCACAGCACCGCGCACATCATGGCGGAGGCGATCGCCACGGTCTTCCCCGGCGCCAAGTTCGCGTTCGGCCCGCCGGTCGAGGACGGCTTCTACTACGACGTGGACGTGTCGCGGCCGATCACCGAGGGCGACCTCACGGCGATCGAAGAGGCGATGAAGGCCGTCGTGAAGCGCAACTCCCCGTTCGCGCGGCGCGAGGTGGATCACGCCGAGGCGGAGCAGCTCTTCGCCGGGCAGCCCTACAAGCTCGAGCACATCGGCAACCTCAAGGGGCCGCTCGGCACCTACGACCAGGGCGGCTTCACCGACCTGTGCAACGGCCCCCACGTACCGCGCACCGGCAACTGCAAACACTTCAAGCTGATGAAGGTCTCCGGCGCCTACTGGAAGGGTGATTCCACCCGCCCAATGCTCCAGCGCGTGTACGGCACCGTGTGGCCCACCCGCGAAGCGCTCGATCAGTACCTCTTCCGCCTCGAAGAAGCGAAGAAGCGTGATCACCGCAAGGTGGGCGCGCAGCTCGGCCTGTTCACGACCCACGAGTGGGCGCCGGGCGCGATCTTCTGGCTCCCCAAGGGCGAGATCCTCTACCACACCCTCAGCGAGGCCATGCGCACCATGCTGCTCCGCGACGGGGGCTACGTGGCCGTGCGTACGCCGATGCTCTTCGACACCGAGCTGTGGAAGACCAGCGGCCACTGGGCGCACTACCGCGACAACATGTTCAAGTTCGACAAGAAGGAGGAGGGCGAGGAAGAAGGCCGGATCTATGGGCTCAAGCCCATGAACTGCCCGAGCCACATGCTCATCTTCCGCAGCACCAAGCGCTCCTACCGGGAGCTGCCGCTGCGTATGCACGACCAGGGTGTGCTCCACCGCGACGAGGTGAAGGGCGCCCTCGGCGGCCTCACCCGCGTGCGGCAGTTCTGCCAGGACGACGGGCACTTGTTCTGCATGGAAGAGCAGATCGAGAAGGAGGTCACCGAGCTCATCGCGCTGGTGAACCGCGTGTACGGCTCCCTCGGCCTCGGCTACCGCGCCAAGCTCAGCACCCGCCCGGTGGACAAGCTCGGCGACGACTCCCTCTGGGATCGTGCGGAGGCCGCGCTCGAGAACGCGCTCCGCAACAACAACCTGGAGTGGAAGCTCAACGCCGGGGATGGCGCGTTCTACGGCCCGAAGATCGACTTCGACGTGATCGACGCCCTCGGCCGCCCCTGGCAGTGCGCCACCATCCAGATCGACTACCAGATGCCGCTCCGCTTCGAGCTGTCCTACGTGGGCGCTGACAACACGGCGCACACCCCGGTCGTCATCCATCGCGCGATCTTCGGCAGCTTCGAGCGCTTCATCGGCATCCTCATCGAACACTTCGCCGGCGCCTTCCCCGCCTGGCTCGCGCCCGAGCAGGTGCGGGTGATGACCGTGTCGGAGAAGTCGCTCGAGTGGGGCCGCGAGGTCACCGCCGCGCTCAACGCCGCCGGCCTCCGGGTTTTCCTGGACGACGGCGACGGCAAGATCGGCGCCAAGATCCGCGAAGCCCACGGGGTGAAGCCGGTCTGGCAGGTGGTCGTCGGCGAGCGCGACGCGGAGAACCGCACCGTAAGCGTGAAGACCCGGGAGGCCGACCTCGGCGCCCTCTCGGTCGAGGCGTTCGTGGCCCTGGCCGTCGCCGAGAGCAAGCCGCCGTTCGGCGCCTGAGTCGGTTCTGCAACAGAATGGCGTCGCGGCCGGTTTCCGGGCGTGGCATCATGCCGCCATGGTCTCCCAGCTCCTGCTCCTCCTCGCCACGGCCTGCACCTCCGGCGGCGAAACTGACACCGCGGCGGCCGACACGGCAGACACTGCCGACACGGCGGACACCGCCGTGGTCGAGACCGCCTGCCGGGACGCCGAGGCGTTGTTGGGGTACCCTGCCTGCGAACATCGGATCCCCGACGATCCCACGTTCCAGGCGCTGACCATCGGCGTGTCGTCGGTCGATCAGCTCCGGGTGGGCAAGTACCTGGTCCCGGCCATCCCCACGGCACGCCTGCCGGGGGTGTTCCTCTACGTGGACCCGTTCCAGCTCCACTACGACTTCATGACCCAGGCGTTCCCCGACCTGTTCGCTGGGTTGACGACCGCCCAGTACCAGGACCTCGTCCTCTACCCGGACACCCGGGAGTTCTACGCGGGCACCTACGGGCTCTACATCACCGAAGACAGCTTCGAATACGGCTTCACCGTCTGGGACGACCCGGCCGACCCCACGAGCACCATCACGATGGAGCAGGTGACGGACGCCTGGCGAGAGCTCCAGGCCCGCTTCGACCTCGGCACCTTGTACTGGGTCCCGAACTCCTCCGCGCAGATCACCGCGTCGGCGGGCTGGACCAACCCGGAGTTCCCGATCCTGGGCCGGAAGGACGTCACCTACGAGGTCTACAACCCGGGAACCGCCTACGGAACCCTCCGCCTCTACTCGCTGGCGGACCTCGAAACCGCCACCGACAACGCCGACTACGGCTACCAGGACATCCTGGTGCTCGATGAGGCGCCGGAGGACCTCGAGCGCGTGGTGAGCGCCATCGTCACCGGCACCCGCCAGGGCGACCTCTCCCACCTCAACGTGCGGAGCTCGGCCCGGGGAACGCCCAACTGTTTCGTGGCCGACCCGCTCGGCGAGCTCGCGGCGTGGGACGGCCAGCTCGTCGCGTTCACCTGCGGAGAGACCGCGTACAGCGTCGAGGCGACCACCCAGGCCGAAGCCGAAGCGTGGTGGGAGAGCATCCGCCCCGACCCGGTGGACGTGTGCGAGCCCCTCCTCGGCGAGACCGCGCTGCCCGAGCTGATGGAGCTCGACACCGAGACGGCCGAAGCGCGCCAGACGAACTTCTGCACCTACGGCTGCAAGGGGAGCAACCTCGCCGCCCTCTACCAGCGCATCGACGAGGAGTACCGGGGCAAGGGCTTCCTCATCCCGTTCACCTACTACGACCAGTTCATGAACGAGTCGATGTGGACGGTCGACCTGGGGTCGGGGCCCTCGGAGTACTCCTTCCAGGAGACCATCGACGCCTGGCACACCGACCCCACGTTCCTCACCGACGCCGAAGATCGGCGGGTGAAGCTCGAAGCACTGCGCACGGCGATGGCGTCCACCCCGCTGAACCCCGACGTCCTCGACGCGGTCTCCGACCGGATCGTCGAGGTGTTCGGCACGGAGACCTACGGCGTGCGGTTCCGCAGCTCGTCGAACGCCGAGGACTCCCTGGAGTTCTCGGGCGCGGGCCTCTACGAGTCGGTCAGCGCCTGCGTCGCCGACGAGCGGGACGCCGACACGATCGGCCCCTCCCACTGCGACGCCGACGAGAACGACGAAGAGACCGTCACCTTCGGCCTCACCACCGAGTGGAGCTGGCTGTGGGGGACGGCGGCGTGGGAAGAGCGCAACTGGTACGGCATGGACCAGACCAAGGTGGCGATGGGCATCCTGGTTTTCACCCACTACATCGACGAACAAGCGAACATGGTCGCGTTCAGCGGTGTGCCCGCGACGATCGGCGACGACCGGTTCATGGTCAACGCGCAGGAGGGTGATCTCGCGGTCGTCTCGTCGGAGCCGGGCGTCTACCCCGAGACCGACCTGCTCACGTTCACCGACGGCGAGGTCTCGTTGATCGACCGGGTCTCGGCGGGCTCCGAGGTGCCGGAGGTGCTCACCGACGCCGAACTCGAAGAGCTCGGCCGCACCTTCTACGGGATCGACCAGGTTTTCCCGCTCGACTACGACGTGCCTGAAGGTCACGACGTCGTGTGGGACACCGAGTGGAAGATCGACGCCGAGGGGCAGCTCAAGATCAAGCAGATCCGCCCGTACATGCGCTGAGTCGAGCCGGTTGTACGCCTGATCGTTTTGGGACAGGGGGGCTCCGCCCCCCCGTAACGCCCCCCCGCGCCCGGGCCGCCGGGCGGACGCCGGCAGCGCGGCGCGTCAGCTCGGACCGCTCGCCGATCGAAAGGTCCCGAAAACGCCGAAGAGGCCCGCAGCGACGAAGGCCACGCCGATGACCAACAAGGCCGCGCCAGCCACCCCGGCCGCCATCCCGAATACCTCGAGGAACATCCCAGGGGCGAGCCCATAGACGCTGTCGCCCTGCAGCATCTCGTCGCCCCAACCGAACGTCACCCACCCGATCGGCGCCAGGACGATGCCGAGCACGGCGGCGACCGCCCCGCCGGCGAGCCCGAGGCCGCTGAGGACGCCGAGGATTCCCGTCGTGGCGCCGCGCCACGCGGCTTGGTTCTGGCGGTTCGGCGGGTTGGGCATTCCAGCGGATAGCCCGTTCGTCGGCCGCTCGCGACCGCGGCCACGCCCGTTCCCTCGCGCCATTCTCGCCCACCGTGGCGCCTCGACCGCCGACGCCGGCCGGTCGGCAAGGCGGGCCACTCGGGCCGCTCCTTGACCGGGTTCAACCTGACCTCAGCCGGCGGCCATCTCCGCGAGCAGCGTGACCGTCCGCCAGTTGCGGGCGGTGGCGATGCCGCCGAGCTGGCGCTCGATCCAGTCCACGGTGAGCTTGCTCTCGGCCACGCCGTTGGGGGCGTGGATGTAGAAGACGTCCTCCACAACCTGGAAGACCTCCGGTGGGGAGCGGTTCGGGTCGAGCTTCGCGACCGCGGCCGGCGCCGGGACTGCCGAGAGGAAGACCGCGTGGAGCGCGGTGTGGGGCAGGTCCGCCGCCGGGAACGGGCAACGGTCGATCGCCGCGTGCATCCCCGCTGCGGACCGCACGACGACCGGGACCGGGAAGCCGAACCGCGTTTGGAGCGCAGCCGAGAGCGTGCGGGCGAGGTCGAGCTCGGCGCCTTCGGCCCGAAAGACCACGTTTCCGCTCTGGATGTAGGAGCGAACGTCGGTCCAGCCGAGGCCAGCGCAGAGCTCCCGCAGCTCCGCCATCGGCACGCGGTGTTTCCCGCCGACGTTGATCCCGCGGAGCATGGCGACGAAAGAGGGCATGTTTGTCGCTCCCGGGCCCCCGATAACTCTCGACACGTCAATAGGGGCGCGGTACGATCCACTTCCCCTCCTGCGATTCCCGTCGCAGACCCCACCGCCCGGTGAATTCGATGTCCGAAGCGCTCGCTGCTGACCTCACCACGTTCGACGACGCGCCCCGCCCCGGCGCGACTCCCGACGGAAACTCCCCTTCCCACTTCGGGAAGGTGCTGGGAGACGCGGGAATCCACGTCCCGAGCACGCTCTACAACGAGGCCCTCGCCCTCGCCCGCGACGGCCACCTCGGGCAGGCCCAGGCGCGCCTGCAGATGCTCCTCTGCCTCGACGCCGACGACGGCGACGCCCAGCTCCTCCTCGCCAAGGTGCACAGCGCCCAGGGCCGCTGGACCGAGGCGCTCGCCCGCCTCGACGCCGCGGTGACCACCGGGGTCGTGCCACCGGCCGGGCTGCGTGAAGGGTTGGAAGGGCAGATTCGCGCCGAGCGCACCCGCGAAGAAGAACACCGGGCCCGCGTCGCCGCCCGCGAGCAGGGCGAGCTCAAGGCGCTCCGCCACGAGACCCGCAACCTGCGCGGCGAGACCATCCGCCTCGAAGCCGAGCTCGGTGAGGGCCGCGAGCGCGAGCGCGCCTGGAAGATCGTGGCGATCTCCGCTGGCGTTTTCGGCACGCTGGTCATCCTGTTCCTGATGTTCACCAGCCCGCCGACGAGCTCGATCCCGGTGCCGCGCGAGCCGGAGGAGGCCGCGGCCGCCAGCGCCGCCGTCCCCGCGGGCGCCGTGCCCGTGGTCGGGCAGGTGTCGCCGCCGACGCCCGAAGCCGCCGTCGCGCCCGCCGCGGTGCCAAGCGGCCCGCGCACCCACGTCGTCGGCAAGGGCGACACCCTCGGCAAGCTCGCCGGGAAGTACTACGGCAAGACCTCGCAGTGGGAGAAGATCCTCGCGGCCAACCCGCAGCTCGGGAAGGACGGCAAGAAGCTCGCGCTGGGGATGAAGCTCACGATCCCGGAGTAGCTGGCTCGCCGCGCACATCGCGGCGCCCGGAAGAGCGGGATTCGGCCGTCGGCGTCAAGCCGCACCGCGCGCCGTCAAGGAAACCCGGCGTCACCCGCCCCCTCACCGCCACCGGACACGTCAGCGCGTGAGCAGGAGGTCAGTCGCCGTCGACCTCAACCCGCATGGGCTGGCGGCTGCGGCTCTCCAGATCACGCGCACGATCCCGGAGTAGGCGCTCAGCGCCCCTCGGCGAGCAGCAGGTCCATGTACGCTTCGAGCTCCCCCGGCGCCTTCGGGTCGGGGTAGGCCCGGATCTCGCCGGTGCCGTCGACGAGGAGGAAGCGGCTGCCGTGCAGGATCGTCTCCGGCTGGGTGTCGGTGGCCGGCGCCTTCTCCATCAGCAGCTTGAAGCCGTCGACCACCACGCGGCGCATCTCCTTGGTTTCGCCGGTGAGGAAGCGCCACGTCGGGTACTTCGCGCCGAACCGGGCCCCGTAGTCGGCGAGCTTGGCCGGGGTGTCCGTGCCGGGGTCGACGCTGAAGGAGACGAACTTCACGTTCTCCTGCTTCTCGTACTTCGCCGCGACCGTGGCCATCCGCGCGGAGAGCGTGGGGCAGATGTCGGGGCAGCTGGTGAACATGAAGTCGGCCATCCAGATGTCGCCGGCGAGGTTCGCCAGCGTGGCCGGGGAGTCGGTCTGGTCGCGCAGCGCAAAGTCGGGGACCTTCCCCAAGTGGTCGAGGTGGGGGCCGCTCATCGAGGACGAGGAGGACGAGCCGGAGGAACAACCGGCGCCGAACGCCAGCGAACCGCTGGCGACGACGAGGAGGACCGCGGGGACGAGGAGCTGCTTCATAGGGTGCCCAGGGCCTTTCGGGCCGCTTCGTTGTGGCCGATGGAGACGGCCTTCTCGTAGGCGGTGCGCGCCTCCGCCGTGCGGCCCTGCCGAACGTAGAGCAGCCCCAGCCGATACCACGCCGCGCCCTGGGCGGCCGGCGGCGGCTCGGCGAAGGCGGTGTACGTGGTGAACTCCGCCTCGGCCTCGGGGAACTTCGCCTGCCGGGAGTAGACGACGCCGAGGAAGTAGTGCGCGCGCTGGTTGTCGGGCGCGGCGGTGAGCACTGCCTTGTACATCCCGGCCGCTTCGTCGTAGTGGCGCATGCTGGTGAGCACGCGCCCGGCCGTCATGTTGTTGATGACGTTGTCGGGGTACTTCAGCCGCCCGTACATCGTCCGGGCGAGAGCGTTCTTCAGGTCGTGCTCTTCGATGAAGCTGTAGGTGAGCGCGAGCGTGGCCGCCGGGCCGAGCAGCACGCCCTCCGACTCCACCTGCTTCATCAGTGCTTTTCCGGCCTCCCGTTCGTCCGGGCCGTCGGGCAAGAGCGCCGTCTGCCGGGAGATGACGGTGCGCCAGTACATGTACATCCCGTCGCCGAGGCGGGGGTCCACGAAGTCGGGCGCCGCGGCCTTCGCCTCCGCGAGCGAGTTCACCGCGGCGAGCCCCTCCGCGAGCGCGGCGAGGTACTCCCCGCGGCGCATCTTGTGGATCCCCGCGATGCCCTCCATGCCGGCGCGGAGGAACCACTCGATCGCCTCATTGCCGGTGATCTTCTGGCCTTCCGCGATCTGCCGGAACGCGAGGTCGCTGGCTTCTTCGTACTGCTTCTCGTAGCGGTAGTCGAAGTTCTCGAACATCAGCGCCTGGTAGATCACCGCCAGCCCGGCCGGACCGATCCCGGTGGTGGGGTAGTCCACGCTCAGCAGGTCGAGCGACCGCTTCGCCTCCTTGTACTTCCGGGCGTAGATGAACTCGATGGCGCGCCGACAGCGGTCGGCGAAAGCCACGTCGAGGTGGAGGATCTCCGCCGCCTGCACCGAGAGGCGGGGGTATGCGGCGTTCGGGTCTTCGGGGACGAGCGCCGGCGGCAGGTCGGGGGGCGTGTCGGCCGGGTCGGCGGTGGGGGCCGCGACCGGCGGGTTGGGCATCGGCGCGATGGGGGCCGGCGTGCCGGAGACGGTGTTCTCGTCGAGGCCGTCGCCCGGATCGTCGCCCGCCCGGGCGGGGCCGGAGAGCGAGAGCAGGGCGAGCGCCGCGAGGATCACGAACGCTCCGCCGCGCGCCGCTCCGCCGCGTCGAGGAGCCGCTCTTCGAGTTGCACCCCGTCGAAGGCGTTGATCTGGTGGATGCCGGTGGGGCTGGTGACGTTGATCTCGGTGAGCCAGCCGCCGATCACGTCGATCCCCACGAAGACCAGCCCTTCGGCCCGGAGCGTGGGACCGATCTGGGCGCAGATCTCCTGCTCGCGGGGCGTGAGCGTGGTGCGATGCGCCGTGGCGCCCACATGGAGGTTGCCCCGGTGGTCCGCCGTCCCCGGGACGCGGAGCACCGCGCCCGCCGGCTCCCCGTCGATGAGGATGATGCGCTTGTCCCCGGCCACGATCTCCGGGAGGTACCGCTGCGCGAGGATGTACCGGCGCCCTTCGTCGGAGAGCACCTCGATCATCGAGCGCAGGTTGGGGTCGCCCGCGCGGGAGACAAGGACGCCGCGCCCGCCGTTGCCATCCCACGGCTTGAGCACCACCCGGTCGGGGAGCGCCGCGGTGAACGCCATGATCCGCTGGATGTCGCGGCTGATGAGCGTGGGCGGGGTGAGGTCGGCGTAGGCGGCCGCGAAGAGCTTCTCGTTGCGCGAGCGCAGGCCGGCGGGGTTGTTCAGCACCAGGGTCGACGGCGGCACCAGGTCGAGCAGGTAGGTGGTGAAGATGTAGGTCATGTCGAAGGGCGGGTCCTTCCGCATCCACACGACCTGGAAGTCCGCCAGCTCCACCTCGGCCCACTCCTGCCGGTCGAATCCCGCGGCGGTGGTGACCACCCGCTGCGCCCGCGCCTTCGCCCGGCCCCCTTCGCCCCACATCGCGCTCGGGTGGCACCACCAGACCTCCCAACCCCGGCCGGTGCTGGCGCGCATGAGCGCGAACGTCGAGTCGCCGGAGAGGTCCAGCGTCTCCAGGGGGTCCATCACGAAGAGTGAGCGCATCCGCCCCTCCTACTTCCCGATGCAGAACCGTGCGAACACCCGGTCGAGGACCGCTTCACGAACCGAGGCCCCGCTCACCTCCGCGAGGGCCTCCAACGCCGAATAGAGCAGCTCCACCGCGACGGCAGGTCCCGCGGACTCCAGCGCGACCGCCGCTTCGTCCACCCGGTCCGCCACCCGGCTGAACAGCTCGGCTTGCCGCGCACTGGTGAGCACCGACACCACCGAGCCGGGGGTCTCGCCGACGAGCGCCCGCACCAGCGCCTCCCGGAGCAGGTCGAGCCCTTCCCCCGTCTGCGCCGAGACCCCCAGCGGCACCGGCGACGGACTCCGGTCGATCATCGTGCCCACCCGAAGCTCATTTGGGCGCTCAGCCGGGGGCGCCTCACCGGGCGGGATGCAGCGGATCACCAGGTCAGCCGCGGCGGCTTCTTCCGCCGCCCGCTGCATGCCGATGGCCTCCAGCACGTCGGGTGTCTCGCGCTCCCCGGCGGTGTCGACCAGGGTGATGCGCACCTCGGGGAGCTGGAGCGTGGCCTCCACGGCGTCCCGGGTCGTGCCCGGCGTCGGGGACACGATGGCGCGTTCGCGGCCGAGGAGCGCGTTGAACAGGCTGGATTTTCCCGCGTTCACCGGCCCGGCGAGCACCACGCGGGCGCCCTGCACCGCGATCCTCCCGGCGGTGAACGTCCCCGCCATCGCGCGGGACCGAACCCCCACCCCGATGAGGTGCGTACGCAGCGCTGCCTCCGGGGCAAAGAGCAGGTCCTCTCCGGGGTAGTCGAGCCCGGCCTCCAGCTCGGCCGCGACGTCGGTCAACACGTCGCGTAGGGCGCCCACCTCAAAGGCGACGGCGCCGTCGAGCCCAGCCCGGGCGTGCTCGAGCCCCCGCGCCGAGGTCGCCTCCAACGCCGCCAGCACCGCCTCGGCCCGGGTGAGGTCGAGGCGTCCGTGGAGGAAGGCGCGGCGCGTGAACTCGCCCGGACGCGCGGGGCGGGCGCCCAGCGCGCGGAGCAGCCGCTCGACGAGCAGGGGATTGCCGTGGCCGGTGAGCTCCACGACGTCCTCGCCGGTGTAGCTGTCGGGCCCCGGAAACCAGGTGACCATGCCGTCGTCGAACGCGCCGGTGGCGTCACGGAATCGCCGCCACAGCGCGAGCCGCGGAGCGGGCAGACGCCCGACCACCGCTTCGGCGCGTGACCGCGCGTCGGGACCGCTCACCCGCACCATCGCGAGGGCCGAGTGGCCCCACGGCGTGGCGCAGGCGGCGATCGTGTCGGTGGCGAGGCTCCACGTCACCGGAGGGAGCCTCGCACTCCGCTACTCGCCCGCGCCGTCCGCGGCGGCGGGCACGTAGATCTCGACGCGACGCTCGGAGCCTTCGCCCACCGAACGGGAGGCGACACCCTCGATGTCCGCGACTTCCAGGTGAACGAGGCGCCGGTCGAAGCTGTTGAGCTCGCGGCGGATGACCTCGGGCTCGCCGGTCTCACGCACCTTGGAGGCCAGCTTGCGGGCGAGGCTCTTCAGGGCTTCGCCGTCGTTGCGGCGGGGGCGATCGCCACGATCCCCACGATCGTCGCGGGGGCCGCGAGGGCGGTCGTCCCGGGGGCGGTCGTCCCGGGGGCGGTCGTCGCGGGGACGATCCTCACGGGGGCGGTCGAAGCGGCGCTCGCCACGATCGTCGCGCGGGGGGCGCGGGCGATCGTCGCGGGGGCGGTCGTCGCGGGGGCGGTCGTCGCGGTCGCGGGGGCGATCGTCACGGTCGCGCGGCGGGCCGTCGTCGTTGCGGGCGACGTCGATCCGGAAGTTCACGTCGGGGAACGCGCCGCCGACGTTGCGGGCGAGCAGGTGCTCGATGGCGCGGAGCGTCGTGCCCTGGCGGCCCACGAGGTGGCGCGCGGCATCGCCCGCGTCCACGAAGACGACGGCCTGGTCGCCGCGCATCTCGGCGCGGACGGTGGCCTGGCGGCCCATGGTCTCGAGGAGGGCCTTGATCCAGGCCTCGGCGGCCATCGCGGGCGCGACGCCGGCCATGTCCTTGGCCCAGGCGAAGATCTTCACCGTGGCGGCGCCGGCGGTGCCGGAGGCCTTGAAGTGCGCCAGGTCCAGCTTGTGCTCGACGGCGTTGACGGGCACGCCGAGCTGCACCGCGGCGGCCTCGCGCGCGGCGAGGAGGGTGCGCCCTTCGGCGACGACGTGGTTCTCAGGCAGGGACATTTGCGGCTCCAGGGGGGACGACCGGGGGGATGGTACGGGAGTTGTACCACTGCTGCACGATCGCGAGGACCGTGTTGAGCGAGTAATACAGGGAGAGACCGGCGGGAGCGGAGAACATCATCAGTCCGAAGATGAGCGGCATGAGCCGCATCATCTGGGCCTGGGTGGGGTCCATTCCCGGGGCGGGGGACACGAGCTGCTGCACGTACATCCCGCCCATGACAAACAGGCCGAGGATGCCGAAGGGGTCCTGCGCGCTGAGGTCCTTCAAGTAGAAGAAGTCGGCGTGGAACAAGCTCGGCTCGTAGGCGAGCGCCTGGTAGAGCGCGAAGAAAACGGGCATCTGGATGAGCATCGGGAGGCAGCCGCCGACGGGGTTCACCCCGTTCTTCGACCAGAGCGCCATCGTCTCCCGATTCAGCGCTTCTTTGTCCTCGGCGTACTGCTCCTGAAGCTTCTTGAGCTCGGGCTGCAGCGACTGCATCTTCCGCCCCGACACCACCGCCGAGCGGGTGAGCGGGTAGGTGACCAGCCGGACGAGCAGCGTGAGCGCGAGGATGGAGAAGCCCCAGTTGCCGACCCGATCGTGGATCAGGTGCAGCGTGACCAGGAGGAACTTCGCGAACAGCCCGAACCAGCCGAGGGACACCGCCTTGTCGAACGAATGCCCGGCCGCTTCCAGCCGGTGCATCTCCCGCTGCCCGGCGTAGACCACGAAGGCCTTCTCCACCGAGGCGCCGGGGCCCACGCTGGTCGCGGGGAGCGTCATGAACGCGCCCACCCGCTTGTCATCCACCCGGGCCCACTGGAGCTTGGCGCCACCCGGGTCCACCGGCGCGGCGGAGGCCATGTAGAACCGGTCGGCCACGCCGAACCAGTCCACCGGGGAAGACAGGTCCTTGGGCTCTTTGAGCGAGGACGGAGAGGTGAGCGAGCTGAGGCTCCCGTCCACGACGCCGACGAGGCCGGGATTGGAAGACGAGCGGCTGCCGTCGGTGAACTCGTCCGCGACGCCGATCCAGAGCTGCCCGTTGATCGTGTGGTCGGCCTCGAAGCGTACGGTGACGTTCCAGAGGTCCGCCGAGTCGCCCTTCTGGATCGTGCGGATGATCCGCAGCCCCTCCGAGGTGGTGCGCTGCTGCACCAGCGGATCGGTGGACGTGATGGTCCACGTGCCGCCGGTGGCGAACGCGCCCTGGCCCGCGGTGAGGAACTCACCCTTGGTGAGGAGATCGAGCTCGCCCTCATCCTCGGTGTAGGGCGACCAGGAACCGGATTGCCCGCCGAAGATGCGCCCGTAGCCCCAACTCCACCACGGGTGGGCGCTGACGGCCGCAGGCACGCCGAGCAGCCGCACCGACCGGACCGCGCCGCAGTCGGAAACGGTGAACTCGGCGGTCTCGGACTTGATGCTGGCGGTGGCGCCCGTGCACGGCGCTTCAGCGGCCGCAGGGCTGGCCGAGGCCGTCGGCGCAGGGGGCGTGCCTTCCGCGGCGACCGTGGCTCCCGCTGCCGGCGCCGTTCCCTCCGCCGGGGCGGTGATCGTCGTACCGTCGGCAGCGAGCTGTTCCTCGGGGGTGGGCTTGGGACCGAAAACGGCGCTCCACAACCACACAATCGCGAGGCTGACGGCCACGGCCATGAGCAACCGCCGCTCGTTGTTGTCCTTCACGCTTGCTCCTTCGGCGGCGGAAGCGGCACGGGATCGAACCCGCCCGGGTTCAGGGGGTGGCAGCTGCAGATCCGCTTGAACCCCAGCCAGCTGCCATGCACCGGCCCCCAGGCCTCGATGGCCTGGGCGGTGTACCGGCTACACGAAGGATAGAACCGGCAGACCGGTGGAAGGAAGCGCGAAACAACGCGCTGCCAGCCGCGGATCATGGTGAGCAGGAACCAGGTCATCGGGCGAGTCGGGTGAGCAGCGTGGTGAGCTCTTGGTACAGGGCGGTGAGGCCCGCCGTGGCCGCGGCCGGCTGAGCAATAATCACCACGTCGGCGCCTGGCGGCACGAAGTTCGGAGCGGCTCGCACCGCCTCCCGCAACCATCGTTTCACCCGGTTCCGCGTGACGGCGTTGCCAACCTTCCGAGACACAGCCATCCCCACCCGCGAACGCGACTCCGGTCCGGGCGAGGCCACCACCGTGAGGAGGCGACCTCGTTGCCGGCGTCCCTGTGCCTGCGCTCGAGCGTAGTCCGCCGAGCGCCGGAGCCGCTCGGGAGGCTCAGTCGTGCTTGGTGGCAACGGTGACGACGAGGCGCTTACGGCCCTTGGCGCGCCGCCGAGAAAGCACGTTCCGCCCCGCGGCGGTGGCCATACGGGCCCGGAAGCCGTGGGTGCGCTTGCGGCGCTTGTTGTGAGGCTGGAAGGTGCGCTTCATTGTCGACTCCGAATCAAGCCCCGGCGGCTAACCCATTTCCAGCCGCCCGCAAACCCGATCGTCAAGAGCGTTCGATCCCGGGAAGTGGATCACGATCCTGCTCTTTTCTCAAAATCCACCCCCAACCGGCCGTTGATCGACGGCGCGAGGCTCCCGGGGACACGGATCGACCGCCGGCACCTTGAAACCGATCGGCCAGCCGGGCTAATTCGGGTCGGGCAGGCGGCGAGCAGCGGGGGCGACACGATCGAGTGCCGAACCCCGGGGCCGTATTCTCCCGGTCAGAGGGTGATGGAAGAGGCTTGGTCGATCTTCTGCGCGGGGCTTGAGCGGCGGATTGGCGCGCAAAACATGGACATCTGGGTGCGCAGCGGCGCGCTGCGGTTGGATCATGCCAGCCCCGAACGGGTCCGGCTCCGCGCCGAGAACCGCGTCACCTACGAGTGGATTCGCGACAATTTCCTCAGCGAGATCCGCTCCGCCTGGGATGAGGCCCTCGGCCACCCCGTGGCGGTCGACATCACCTGGGACGGCGCCCCCGCCGAACCGGAAGCCGCGCCCCCGTCCCGCTCGCGTCGCACCCCGTCGCACCTCGAACGAGGGATGACGTTCGACAACTTCGTGGTCGGCAAGTGCAACGAGTTCGCCCACGGCGTCGCCAACGCCGTCGCCGACGCGCCCGGCTCCGCCTACAACCCCCTCTTCGTCTACGGAAGCACCGGGCTCGGCAAGACCCACCTGATGCACGCCATCGGCAACCGCGTCGAGCGGCGCCTCGGCGGCGGGGTCCTCTACCTCACCGGCCAACAGTTCTTCGACGCGATGGTGTCCGCGTTCCAGAACCGGACCATCCCCGAGTTCCGCGAGCGGTTCCGCACCGAGGTCGATGTCCTCTTGCTCGACGACGTGCAGTTCATCGCCGGCCGCGATCGCACCGAAGAAGAGGTCTTCTACGTCTTTGAGACGATGCTCACCGCCCGCAAGCAGATTGTCCTGGCGGCGGACCAGCCGCCCCAGGAGATCGGCAAGCTGGAGCCCCGACTGCGTACGCGCTTCTCTCAGGGCCTCCTCGCCGATGTTCAGCCTCCCGATGTGGAGACGATGACCGCCATCCTCGCGAAGAAGGCGGAAGCCCTTCGGCTCGACCTGCCTTCCGAGGTGCAGTACGCCATCGCGCAACGCGTCCGAAACAGCGTGCGCGAGGCCGAGGGCGTACTCAACCGGCTCTCGGCCATGCACGCGTTCTACGGCGGGCCGATCACCCTGAGCTTCGTCCAGGAGCGCATGGCGGACGTGCTGCCGCCCGAGGCCCCGCCGCCCTCCGCCGACGTGATCATCCAGCGCGTCGCCGAGCACTACCACATCCGCCCGAGCGACATCCGGGGCGAACGCCGCCCTGCCAACATCGCCCACCCCCGCCAACTGGCGATGTACCTGTGCCGGCAGGTGGCGAAGCTCTCCTTCCCCGAGATCGGCCGCGCCTTCGAACGGGACAACTCCACGGTGCAGTACGCCTGCAAAAAGGTGACCACGGAAGTGCGGAAAGATCCGAACCTCCGCGCCGAGGTGGACCTCCTCGAGAAGATCGTGCGCGGGGGCGGTTGAGACTATGGACAACCCAGCGGATTTCCAGCGGAGAAGCAGTGGAGCACCTGGGGAGCGTTCGGGGGGTTGTCCACAGGCCTCCGCGGCACCCTCCCGGAAGCGCACAACTTCAGCGCGCCGAGCCCGAATGTCCGCTGGCTTATGATCATCTTGATCCGAGCTTGAACCAAGGGAAAGTCAGTTATCCACACTCTCCATAGACCTTTGGGATCACCTTCAAGCTCTCTCTCTACGGTATAGAACCCTCTCTCCTGCATCCCGGAAGCCTCATGGATCTGCTCATCCACCGAGAGGAGCTCGTTCGAGCCCTCGCCCGTGCCCAGGGAATCGTCGAGAAGCGGCCGACCTCGCCGATCCTCAGCGCCGTGCTGCTCCAGGCCACCGCCGATGGCCTCCGCGCCACCGCCACCGACAAGACGATGACCATCCTCGCCGACTACCAGGCCACGGTACGCCGGCCCGGAGAGATCGCGGTGGATGCGGCGAATTTCTTCCAGGTCGCCAAGGTGCTGTCGGGTGACATCGTCACCCTCACCTTGACCGACAACGGCCGCCTCGAGGTTCGCTGCGGCTCGGCGCTGTTCAAGCTCACCACGTTTTCCGCGGCGGACTTCCCGGTCACCCCGGCGCTGGACCAGGCTCGGGCGCTCACCATCGAGAGCCCGGCGCTCCGCGGCGTGATCGACCGTGTGCACTTCGCCGTGGCGCCCGACGACAACCGCTACGGCCTCAACGGCGCCCACGTCGAGGACACCAGCGCCGCCACCGGCGCGGTGGTCCGCTTCGTCGGCACGGACGGCAATCGCCTCTGCTGGGCGCAGGCCCCTTACACCGGCGAGCTCGGGATCGGCCGGAAGATGCTGCTCCCTCGCAAGGGCCTCGGCGAGATCCGCAAGCTCCTCGAAGGGTACGACGGCCCCGTGCAGATCGCGTTCGGCGACCGCGCCGCGCTCATCCAGTACCCCGGCGTCCTCGTGCATTGCCGGCTTCTGGAGGCCGACTTCCCCGACTACCGCCAGGTGCTCCCTGCGGCCTTCAAGCGCCGCGCCCTGGTGGATCGGGATGCGCTCCGCGAAGCGCTCCGTCGCGTCTCGATCCTCGCCACGGACGCGACCAACTCCGTGAAGTTCCAGTTTTCTCCTGAGGGACTGGTGCTCTCCGCCCGCAAGCTCGACGCCGGTGAGTGCCGCGAAGAGGTGCCCATCGAGTACAGCGGCGAGGCGATCAGCATGGGCTTCAACGCCCGCTTCGTGGTGGAGGTGCTCGGCGCGATGGCCGGCAGCCGGGTGTCCCTCGAGCTCGGCGACGCGCTCTCCCCCTGCATCCTCCGCGACATGGACGACGACAACGCCCTGTTCGTGGTGATGCCCGTCCGACTGGACTGAGGGGTGCGGCTCCTGCGTGTGCAGGCCGTGTCGTTCCGAAATCTGGGCGCCGACGTCCTGGATGTCGACGCGCCGTTCGTCGCCTTTGTGGGCCCGAACGGCCAGGGCAAGACCAACTGGCTCGAGGCCGTGGCCGCGCTCGGTACGCTCCGGAGCTTCCGCACGGCTCGAACCGCCGAGTTGCTGAAGTTCGGGGCGCGCGAGGCGATGGTGGAGGGGCTCGTCGAGTCCGACGGGATGACCCGCCGCCACCGCATCGCGTGGGCGGAGGGAGAGCGGACCCTCCGCCGGGAAGATCGTACGGTCGATGCGGTGACCTGGCTCCGCGGCTTCCGCGCCGCCTGGTTCGTCCCGGGGGACGTCGCTCCCGTCCGAGGCGAGCCGGCCCTGCGCCGCTCGATGCTCGACCGCGCCGCGCTCACGCTCGAGCCGTCCTACCTGTCCCTCGCCCAGCAGTACCGGCGCTGCCTGGAGCACAAGGCGGCGCTTCTCCGCGCCGGCTCGGCGGACGGCCCGACGCTCGACGCGGTGGACGCACAGCTCGCGGGCCTCGCGGTGCGGGTGGTGGCCCGGCGCACGGACACCGTCGCTCAGATGGCGAAGCAGTTCTCTACCTTCTACGAATCATTTGGCGGCCGGGAGGAGGTCTCGGTCCGGTACCGGCCCCACGCGGTGGGCGATGCGGAGGTGCTCCTCCAGAAGTTGTTCGCTGCCCGGTCCCAGGAGCGAGAGCAGCGGCGGCCGCTGGTGGGCCCCCACCGGGACGACCTGGAGTTCAGCTTGCAAGGGCATCTTGCCCGCAACTACGCCTCGCAGGGCCAGGCACGCTCCGTGGTCCTTGCGTGGAAGCTCGCGGAGTTGGCGTGTGCAAGTACGGGCTCGGAAGCACCCATCTTCCTGGTAGACGATCTCGGCAGCGAGCTCGATCCTGACCGCACGGCCCGATTGGTGCGGGTGGTGAGCGGGATGGGTGCCCAGGTGTTCGTCACCACCACTGACTCCCGGTTCCTCCCAAAAACCTCGGTGGACATCAAGGTCTTCTCGGTTGAGGCCGGGCTGGCGCGGCCGGCACCCGGCACTTGACGGATTGCGGGTAGGAGGGGCTCGGAGTAGCATGGCGACCCCTCCACGGAGCCTCTGTGCGCGTTCTCGTTCTGCTGCCCGCCTTCCTCGTCGCCTGTGCCACCGACATGCCTGCGGGCGATGCAACGGCCGGCGAGCAGATCTACACGGACAACTGTGAGACCTGTCACATGGTGGACGGTACCGGCGACTCCGCGAACGGGTACCCCGACCTCACCGCCGAGAAGCCCTCCACCGACGAGACGATCGACCTCGTCACCAACGGCGAAGGCGACATGCCGGAGTTCGGCAGCACCCTCTCCGAGCAGGACATCATGGACGTGGCCGCCTACGTCGACGCGACCTTCGTCAACCCCTGATCCAGGGATGAGCGCCGCCCGCTCCGGCCTCGTGCCGGGCGGGCGTCGCCATTTTTGGGGCCCCTCAGGTCGGCTCGGCCGGCTGAGGGGCGCGCGCTTCCCGGCTCGCCGACGCCGGGTATCGCAAGCCCGCCTCCGCCTCGTCCACGAGGCCCATACGCACCAGCCGCGCCATCACCGCCCCGCGAGACCGACCGATGGCCCGGCCAATCTCGGTGGCATCATCCCCGGCGATCCACGCCGCGCGCAGCCGTTCCTCCTCCTCCGGCAGCCACGCGCGGCCGCGGTTCGCGGGGCCGGTCGGGCCGGGCGGCAGCTCCACGGGCGCCCCGGCCGCCTCCGGGAGGAGTCGGAGCACCTCCCGGAGGCCGAGCCACGCCCCGACGGGCATCGTGAAGCGTTTCCCATCGGGCAGGGTGAGGCTGTCGGGGGAGACGAAGCGGTAGGCGGCGCCGTCGGTGGTCCACGTGACGTCGAAGGAGGCGAGAGGCATGTTGGGCTCCAGGTGAGCCCCGGGGGAATGCACGGCGCGTGCTCGCCGACGATCGGCGTTGGGTGTGGATCGAGCCCCCCGACGATCGACGGACGTCCGTCACGGTCCGCGTCCGGTCCCGCCGTCCGCTCCGTCAAGTGGGACATCTACGTCCCAGTGGGGCATCGATGCCCCACCTCCAATCTGCAAAAAATCTTCGCCTCCGGGGGTGCGTTCGGGTAGCATCGTGCGTTCGCGGAGGTCTGTATGCGCCTGTCCTTCCTTCTCCTCGTGGGCCTCGGGGCCTGCAGCACGAGCGGCGGCGGGGGCACGACCGACCCGAACCAGCTCGTCTCCTGGAAGGACGAGGACGAGGACACCATCCTCGACCTCGATGAAGGCTACGTCGATCCCACGAACACCGAAGGCCTCATCGCCACGGACACCGATGGCGACGGCACCCCCGACTACCAGGACATTGACTCCGACGGCGATGGGATCGACGACTCGGTCGAGGCGGGAGACGACGACGTCGTCACCCTCCCATGGGACAGCGATCTCGACGGCGAGCCCGACTTCCGCGACCTCGACTCCGACGAGAACTGCATCGCCGACGCCGACGAAGGCGCCAACGACCCCGACGGCGACGGCGTCCGCAACTTCGCCGACCTCGACGACGACGGCGACGGCATCCTCGACACCATCGAGATCGGCGCCGAGTGCGCCGTGCTCGACAGCGACAGCGACGGCACCGCCGACTACCGCGACGACGACAGCGACGGCGACGGCGCGAGCGACGCCATTGAGTCCGGCACCTCCGCCTGGGAGAGCCAGCCGCGGGACCTCGATGGCGACGGCGTCGCCGACTACCTGGACGACGACAGCGATGGCGACGGCTTCGCGGATCGGGACGAGGTCGGCGGCGGCGACACCGCGCGGGACACCGACGGCGACGGCATGTGGGACGGCGCCGATCTCGACGCCGATGGCGACGGCATCCCCGACGCCGACGAGGCCCTCTACGGCACCGACCGCCTCGACCCCGACAGCGACGGCGACAGCTACACCGACGGCGCCGAGCTCTCCGCCGGCACCGACCCCGCCGACTCCTCCAGCGTCATCGAAGGGATCTACGTCACCGTGCCCGAGCGCACGAACGTGGAGCAGAGTTTTGAGTTCACCTTGAGCGTGAGCTCGGGGGACATCGGCTTCCTGCTCGACACCACCTGCTCCATGACCGGCACGCTCAACTCGATGGCGAGCCAGTTCTCCCAGATCGTCACCCAGCTGCAGACCCAGCTGCCCGACGCCCAGTACGGCGTGGCGACGTTCGACGACTACAACGACGGCACCCACGGCACCACCGGGGACCTCGTCTACAGCCTCGTGCAGCCGATCACCACCGACACCAGCTCGGTGCAGAGCACGCTGTCGTCGCTCTCGGTCCACAACGGCGTGGATGGCCCGGAGGGCTCGATGGAGGCGCTGTACCAGGCGCTCTCCGGCTCCGGCTACGACATGAATTGCGACGGCTCCTACGGGGCCGCGAAGGACGTGCGGCCGTTCATCGCCTCGGGGTCCGACCCCTTCAACGGCAGCGGTGGCGACAACTACGATGGTTCGGTGCCGGGGATCGGCGTCAACGGCGGCATGGGCTTCCGCGACTACGCCTTGCCCGTCGTGGTGTACGTCACCGACAACTACATGCGGGACCCCGAGAACGGCTATGCGGCGCCGGGCGGCTGCCCGGGGGATGCGGGTCGGAGCGACGTCGTCAGCGCCGCAGGCACCCTCAATGCCAGCCTGATCGGCATCGCCGTCACCAGCACCCTGGCGGTCCCGCAGATGAACGACCTCGCCGGGCGCACCAACAGCTACGCCGACACCGACGGCGATGGCCTGGTGGACGACAAGCTGGTCTTCGAGTGGTCGGGAAGCGGCGCTTCGGCGCTTCGCACCACGATCGTCGACGCGATCACCGACCTCACCAACAGCGTGCAGTTCTCCACCATCGTCCTGGAGGTGGACGGCGACCAGCACGGCTTCGTCGAGAACATCGATCCCGCGAGCTACACCCTCTCCTCCAGCGTCGGCGGCCAGAAGCTCGACTTCAGCCTGACCTTCCGCGGGGCGGTCGCCGCGGCGGACTCCGACCAGGTCTACAAGCTCACGCTCAACGTGCTCGGCGACGGCACCGTGCTGCTCGACACGCTCGACATCTACGTCCTCGTCCCGGGGAGGTCCTACTGATGCGCTCCTTCCTGTTCTTACCCGTGCTGCTCGCGGCCGTGGCCTGCGACACCGACAACGTGCTCAGCCGCGTTCCCGACCTCTACGGGCACGGCGAGGGGGCGATCTCCGGCAAGGTCTGCAACCCCGAGACCTTCCAGTGGCTCGAAGGCGCCACCGTCTACACGCACGTCATCGACGACACCGGCGAGCTGCGCGACACCCGCAAGGCCACCTCCGACGCCGATGGGAACTGGCTCCTCGAGGACCTCGCGAACGGCACGTACACGGTCTACATCCAGTACGGCTCCACCACGATCGACATGTTCGACGTGGACGTGAGCAACGGCTCGGAGACCGAGGTGCCCAACGAAGAGTGCGCCGCGTCGGCCGACGTGGAGGTCGCGGTGATCACCGGCGACTTCGACGACTTCGACACCGTGCTCCAGAGCGTCGGCATCGGCGGCGCCCACGCGGTGGACGGGCAGACCGGCGACGAGATGCTCCAGTTCCTCGACAACCCCGACGAGATGGCCAGGTACGGCGCCATCTTCTTCGCCGGCGGTCACCTCGAGGACGGCATCTTCTACTCCAGCGACGGCAGCGACGCGACCACCGTCGACACGGTGAAGCAGAACCTGAAGGACTACGTCACCAATGGCGGCGTCGTCTTCGCGAGCGACTGGAGCTACGACGTGGTCGAGCAGATCTGGCCGAACGCGATGGACTTCTACGGGGGCGCCGACCCCGACGCCGCCCAGATCGGTGAGCCGGGCCTCCTGGCGTGCGACATCCACAGCGACGACCTGCAGAAGTCCCTGGGGAACGACTCGATCAAGATGAACCTCGACCTCGACGCCTGGCCCATCGTGAAGGACGCCAGCGACGACGCGAAGGTCTTCCTCCGCGCCGACGCGCCCTGGCGCAAGGGCATGGAGACCGGCACCGAGACCGACGCGCCCATGCTCGTGGAGTTCCCGTTCGGGGATGGGAAGATCGTCTTCACCCCCTGGCGGTTCAGCGCGAACCTCGACGCGAACCGGCTCAAGGTCGTGCGCTGGGTCATGGAGCGGGAGCTCGGCGGGAACTAGTGCTCGAGCTGTTCTCCGGGCTCGGCGCCGCGGGGTTGGCCTGGGGACTCCCGGTGCACGCCGCGATCGACCAGAGCGCCAACGCCAACGCCGCTTATGCGCTCAGCCACGGGCTTCAGCCGAAGGCGTGGAACCTGGTCGGCGTGCGCGCCGCCCAGCTCGCGCCGTTTTCGGCGGAGCCCTGGTGGATGTCCCCGCCCTGTCAGCCGTTCACGGTGCGCGGCGCCCGGCGGGACCTCGAGGATCCGCGCACGCGCGCACTTTTGCGGGTCCTCGACCTCCTGGTGGAGCTCCGTCCGCCGGTGGTGGCGATGGAGAACGTCCCGGGCTTCGTGGAATCCACGACCCGCGGCCACCTCCGGGCGACGCTCATCGGCGCCGGCTACACCTTGAGCGAACGCCTGCTCTGCCCGACGGCGCTGGGGATTCCCATGCGGCGGCAGCGCTACTACCTCGTGGCGCAGCGCGACGGCGACGGCCGCCACCGCGCCGACTTCGCGCCCCCGCCTCCGATCGCCCCGATCCGCCCGATCGCGGCGTTCCTCGACCCGGAGCCCGACCCGGAGCTCACGGTGGACGAAGCGCTGGTGCGCGCGCACGGTCACTCCGTTCACTTCCTTGACACGACGGACCCCACCGAGATCGCGAACTGTTTCACCTCGGCGTACGGCCGGTCCAATGTACGCTCGGGCAGCTACCTCCGTGACCGCGGCGTGGTGCGTCGGTTCTCCCCCGAGGAGGTGGTGCGGCTGCTCGGCTTCCCGTCGACATGGACCTTTCCACCTGAACTCTCCCGCGAAGCACGCTGGGACCTCGCGGGCAACAGCCTCACGGTGGACGGGGTCCGACGGGTGCTCGGGGACGCGGGGGTGCTCCCCGTCGGCGTGGGTGCCGGCGGGTAGGTTGTTTTAGGTAGTCGTGGGTGCCGTTGAGCGGCACCTTCCGGCGGCGCCTCCCGGCGGCGCCTCCCGGCGGCGCCTCCCGGCGCCCCGAGGCCGTGGTTTCGTCGGGCCCCGCCCGCTGCGTCGCCGCCCGCCGGCGGCTGTTCCTCGCCCGACCGCTCAGCCCCCCCGCCCGCCGCGCCGATGCTGGGCCTCCACCTCGGCGATCACCGCGCGCCACGCCGCCGCGTCACCGGAGCGGGCCACGGCCAGTCGTCCCAGCGGGATGTGGGCGCCCCAGGCGCGGGCCTCCTCGGCGGAGGACAGGACGAACCGGGCGATCGCCCGCGAGCCGGCAGGCAGCGGCGTGGGCGCGCCCCGCGGCGCCACCACCAGGACGCGGGGGTGGAGGCCGGCGAGGCGGAGCACCACGCCGCGCCAGCGGTCGGGGGGCGCGAAGAGGAGGATGGTCCGGGCGGCGCGCGCGTCGAGCGCTCGTTCGGTCGGGAGCACCGGGGCGCCGAGCGCGGTCGCCACTGCTTCGGCTTCGGCGTCGGCGGCGTCGGCGAGGACGATCATGGGTCGACCGTATCCCCCCGCACCGGCCCCCGCGCACGCCACCGAAGCGGGGCGCGGTTGCGCCAAGGAAGCGTCACCGTTGCGTCGTCGGGCCGTCGCGGCCACCCCGCGGTGGGGGTGCCCGTGATAACGGGCCCCCGCTCGCAACCTCATCCACAGGAAGGCGTGATGAAAACCGCCCAGTCTGTCGATCACGTGGTCATCCGCTTCGCCGGAGATTCCGGCGACGGCATGCAAATCGTCGGCACCCAGTTCACCAACACCACCGCGTTGTTCGGCAACGACCTCGCCACCTTCCCCGATTTCCCGGCTGAAATCCGCGCTCCGGCCGGAACGGTCGCGGGCGTTTCCGGCTTCCAGGTGCACTTCGCCAGTCACGACATCTTCACCCCGGGCGATGCGCCCGAGGCGCTGATCGCGATGAACCCGGCCGCCTTGAAGGTCAACATCGCCGACCTC
This sequence comes from uncultured Pseudomonadota bacterium, assembly GCA_903921785.1. GTDB lineage: Bacteria > Myxococcota_A > UBA796 > UBA796 > SXON01 > SXON01. The sequence continues at coordinate 11,153 of CAIXRH010000183.1, read as the reverse complement.
AAGAAGGGCGGGCTGGTGATCGCGAACAAGGAGAAGTTCGTCGACCGCGAGATCGAGAAGGCCGGCCTCACCAGCAACCCGCTGGAAGATGGCTCGCTCAGCGACTACCGCGTGGTGGCGGTCGACCTTGCGCGGAACACCAAGGAAGCGGTGGATGGCCTCGGCCTCTCCCTGAAGGAGACCGAGCGCTGCAAGAACTTCTACGCGCTCGGCATCACCTACTGGCTCTACAGCCGGCCGCTGGAGCCCACCGAGAAGTGGGTGGAAGCCAAGTTCAAGGAGCCGTACAAGGAGGCGAACCTCCGCGCGCTTCGCGCCGGCTACGCCTACGCCGAGACGGTGGAGCTCTTCCACTCCCGCTACGAAATCCCCCCGATGCAGCAGGCGCCGGGCATCTACCGCAACATCGTCGGCAACCACGCCACGGCGCTCGGCATGCTGGTGGCGGCGGAGAAGGCGCACCTCCCGCTGTTCCTGGGCAGCTACCCGATCACCCCGGCCACCGACATCCTGCAGTTCCTCGCCTCCTACAAGGCGTTTGGCGTGCAGACGTTCCAGGCCGAGGATGAGATCGCCGGCATCACCTCTGCGATCGGCGCGGCCTTCGGCGGCGCCCTCGGGCTCACCACCACCTCCGGCCCGGGCATGGCGCTCAAGACCGAGGCGATGGGCCTCGCGGTGATGACCGAGCTCCCGCTCGTCATCGTGAACGTGCAGCGCGGGGGTCCGTCCACCGGCCTCCCCACCAAGACCGAGCAGTCCGACCTCCTGCAGGCGATCTACGGGCGCAACGGCGAAGCGCCGATCCCGGTCGTGGCGGCCTGCACCCCGGCCGACTGCTTCGAGATGGCGATCGAAGCCACCCGCATCGCGGTCACCTACATGACCCCGGTCATCCTCCTGACGGACGGGTACCTCGCCAACGGCTCCGAGCCGTGGATGGTCCCCAACGTCGACGACATCCCGGAGTTCCCGGTCACGTTCCGCACCGAGGTTGAGGGCTTCAAGGCCTACGGCCGCGATCCGGTCACGCTGGCGCGCCCCTGGGTGCGTCCGGGAACGCCCGGCCTCGAGCACCGCATCGGCGGCATCGAGAAGGCCGACGGCACCGGCAATGTGTCCTACGACCCCGACAACCACGAGCACATGGTCCACATCCGCGCCCAGAAGGTCGCGGGGATCAAGGTGCCCGACCTCGAAGCCCACGGCGACGAGGGTGGCCTCCTGGTCGTCGGCTGGGGCAGCACCTTCGGCGCCATCCGCGTGGCCGTCGATCAGGCGCGGGCCCAGGGCGTGAAGGTCGCCCACGCCCACCTCAAGCACCTCAACCCCCTGCCCGCCAACACCGACGCGCTCTTCCGGAAGTACGACCGGATCATCGTGCCGGAGATGAACCTCGGGCAGCTCGTGAAGATCCTCCGGGAGAAGACCTTGATCGACTGCATCTCGATCCCCAAGATCCAGGGCAAGGCGTTCAAGGTCAGCGAGATCCTCGCCGCCATCCAGCATCATCAGGTCGTGGAGGCCAAGTAGCATGGACGCCCAGACGCCCCGCACGTTCGCCAAGAAGGACTACATGTCCGACCAGGTCATCCGGTGGTGCCCCGGATGCGGCGACTACGCGATCCTCTCCCAGGCCCAGACCGTGTTCGCCGAGCTCCAGATCCCCCGCGAGAACCTCGCGGTGATCTCGGGCATCGGCTGCAGCTCGCGGTTCCCCTACTACGTGAACTCCTATGGGTTCCACACGATCCACGGCCGCGCGTTCGCGGTGGCGACCGGCTTGAAGGTCGCGCGCCCCGAGCTCTCGGTGTGGGTGGCCACCGGCGATGGCGACGCGCTCTCCATCGGCGGCAACCACTTCATCCACGTCTGCCGGCGCAACGTCGACCTGCAGATCATCATGTTCAACAACCGGATCTACGGTCTGACCAAGGGCCAGTTCTCGCCGACCAGCGAGATCGGCAAGAAGACCAAGACCAGCCCCATGGGCAGCATCGATCACCCGTTCACCCCGGCGGCCCTGGCCCTCGGTGCGGACGCGAGCTTCGTCGCCCGGTCGGTGGACATCTTCGTGAAGGAGCAGCGTGAGGTGCTCAAGGCCGCTGCCCATCACAAGGGCACGTCCTTCGTGGAGATATACCAGAACTGCAACATCTTCAACGATGGCGCGTGGGATCAGCTCACCGACAAGACCATCCGCGAAGAGCGCTGCTTGTTCCTGGAGCACGGCAAGCCGATGGTGTTCGCCGGCGGCAAGAAGGGCATCCGCCTCAACGGGCTCCGGCCCGAGGTGGTGGAGCTCGGCGAAGGCCTGAGCGCCGCCGACTGCCTGGTGCACGACGAGACCGATCCGTTCTTCGGCGCGATCGTCGCCCGCATGGACTTCCCGGAGTTCCCGGTGCCCATGGGCGTGATCCACCGCAAGGAGCGCCCGAGCTACGAGGCGATGGTCGCCGACCAGATCACCACCGCGAAGGCCACCGGCAAGCGCGACCTCCAGAAGCTCCTCTACGGCGGCGAAACCTGGACCGTGAAGTAGGCGGGCGGCGGCTGCGGCCGCTCTCCGAGCTCGACGAGGCGTCCGCGCGGCGCCTCGTTGGCCTGTTGACCGACGTCGACGACACCCTCTCGCTGCACGGGCGGGTGGTGCCGGAGGCGTTCGCCGCGATGGCGCGGGCGAAAGCCGCGGGCCTCGCGGTCATCCCCGTCACCGGGCGCCCCGCCGGCTGGTGCGACCACATCGGTCGCATGTGGCCGTGCGACGGCGTCGTGGGGGAGAACGGCGGCTTGTGGTTCTACATGCGGGGCGGGAAGCTCGTGGAGTCGTACGCGCAGCCGGCGGAGCTGCGCGCAGCGAACCAGGCGAAGCTCGTCGCGATCCGCGAGGCGGTGCTCGCCGAGGTGCCTGGCGCCGCCATCGCCAGCGACCAGCCCTACCGCGCGCTCGACCTCGCGATCGACTTCGCCGAGGACGTGCCCGAGCTCCCCGACGCCGACATCGACAAGATTGTCGCCATCTTCGAGCGCTTCGGCGCGATGTGCAAGGTGTCGAGCATCCACGTGAACGGCTGGTTCGGCACGTTCGACAAGCTCGCCGGCTTCCAGGGCCTCTGCGCCGAGCTGGGGCTCGACCCCTCGCCCGACCGCTGGGCCTACTCGGGGGACAGCGCGAACGACGCGCCGATGTTCGCCCACTTCGATGTGTCCGTGGGCGTGGCCAACGTGGACCGGTGGTTGCCGCGCATCCCCGTCGCGCCCGCGTTCCGTACCGCGGGCGCGGGCGGGTACGGCTTCGCCGAGCTGGTCGACCGCGTGCTGGCGCTCCGGGGGTAGCCGGCCCGGCGCACCGGCCGCGGCGCCTGGAACGCACGAGGGGCGGACCGACCCGGTGGGGCCGGCCCGCCGCCGTGGCGCCCGCCGACGTTTGTCCTGGCTCGCGAGGGTGGAGGAGGACCGGGAGGGGGAACCAGCCTTTTCGCGCTGGCTACCGCAGACCGTTCACGAAGCGCTGGCCGCTCTTGTCGAGCTCGGCGGTGACCGCCTCCAGGCGCTTCACCCGGTCCTCCGTGCGCGGGTGCGTCCGGAAGAGGCTGAAGAAGCCGCGGCCGCTGAGCGGACTCACGATGAACAGGTGCGCCGTGTTCGGCTCCTGGAAGCCGGGGTACCGGTGATTGCCCTCCTCCAGACGGAGCAGCGCGCGGGCGAGCGGCGTGCCATCGCCGAGGAGGCGGGCGGCGTATTCGTCCGCCGCGTACTCGCGGGAGCGGCTGATCGCGAGCTGGATGACGGTGGCCACGAGCGGGGCGAGGAGGATGGCGAGCAAGCCGGCACCCCCGTCGTCGCGGCGGCGATCGCGGCCCATGATCAGCGCCCACTGCGCCCAGTTGGCGAGCATGCTGATCGCGCCGGCGGAGACGGCCGCGATGGCGGCGATCAGCGTGTCGCGATGTTTGATGTGGGCGAGCTCGTGGGCGATGACGCCCTGGAGCTCGTCCGTGGGGAGGAGCTCGAGGATGCCCTGGGTCACCGCGACGGCGGCATGCTCGGGATCGCGGCCGGTGGCGAAGGCGTTGGGGGTGGCGCCGGGCACGATGTAGACCTTGGGCATCGGCAGCTGCGCGCGGGCCACCACGTCGGCGACGAGGCGGTAGAGGCGGGGCGCCTCGGCCTCGGTGACCGGGCGCGCCCGGTACATGGTGAGCACGATCTTGTCGGAGAACCACCAGCTCCCGAGGTTCATCACGGTGGCGACGCCAAGCGCGAGGAGCATGCCCTGGTTTCCGCCGAGGGCCCGGCCGACCAGGAGGGTGAGCGCGGTGAGCGCGCCGAGGAGCAGCGTGGTCTTTACGGTGTTGAGCATGCGCGGAAGGTAGGCGCCCGGCGGAGATCGGAAAGTGTCGGTGACGATCCGTGGCGGGCGCGGTTGTGCCTTTGGGGGGACGCGCCTACACTGGACCCGAGCCGGAGTGTCCCCATGCCGCGTCCACCCGAGTTCTTCGAAGCCGCGATCGACGCGCGGATCGACGCGCTGGCCGAGGCCCGCGGCCTCGCCCCCGAGCTCGGGCTGTTCCCCAGGGGCGCGCCCATCCGCCGGGTCGCGCGCCTGCGCCCGCTGCTCTACCTCGGCGGGTTCCACGCCTTGATGCAGCAGATCGCCCACCCGATGGTGGCCCAGGGCGTCTTCGACTGGAGCGACTTCGCGCTGAGCCCCACCCGGCGCATGGAGGCGACGTCGAGCTTCCTCAACGGGCTCATCTTCGGGGACCGAGAACACGCGAAGCACGCCGTGAAGCGGTACGCGATGGGGCACGACAAGGTGCGGGGCGTCATCGCGGCGGGGACCTGCCCGTCCCGCGTCGGCGAGCCCTACGATGGGTGGGACGACGAAGCGCGGACGTGGGTACATGCCACGATCATCGAGGCGATGATCTCGGCCTACGACCTCGTCTCCATGCTCCCCCACAGCGCCGGGGAGCGCGACGCGATCTGGCAGGACGGGCGGCTCATCGCCGACGCCATCTGCCTGGAGACCGCGGCACACGCGCCGACCTACGCCGCCCTCCGCGCGTGGATGGACGAGCGGCTCGACGCGGTGACCATGGGGGAGCTGCCCGCCGCGGCGCGCCGCCCCAACCTGCACGTACACCGCACCACCCGCCTCATCGCGGAGAAGCTGTTCGAAAAGATCCCCGACGTGTGGGGGCTCCCCGACAGCGTGGCGTGGCACACCTGCCCGCCCGCGCTGCGTACCCTCGTGCCCGAGGTGGAGCGGCCCCGCCGGGACCTGGAGTGGGAGGCCTTCCTGCTCTCTTCGCGGACGTTGATGGTCACGGGGATCGACGCGCTCCGGTACACCCAGGCGTTCCTCGACTACCGCGAGCGGGTGGGCGACGTGTCCTGAGCCTCAGGGCCGTGGATCCGCGGGCACCAGCCCCGGAAGCATCAGGTCCACGTAGCGCCCGCCCGCCCATGAGCCATCCCGCTGCCCGCGCGCCGCAAGGCGAAGGGCGGCGGCGGCGGCGGCCCAGTGCCCGTGGCCGCAGGCGCGGCCGGTGGCCTCGACGCGCTCCAGCACGGGGTCCCAGCGGGTCGCGGAGCCCCCGCGCAGCAAGTCGGCGTGTGCGTCGAGCACGGTGGCGATCTCGGCCGTGAAGACCGCGGACACCTTCGCGAGGCGTTGGCGGTCGCGGCGGGCGACGCGGTCGGCGACGGTGCGTACGGCGGTGGGGAGCTCGCCGCGCCCTGCGGCCACCGCGGCGGCGATCGCCGCCCGTCGGGAGTAGTAGCTGACCGCGAGGGACGGGATCACCTCCACCCCATGGTACTTCCGGCGCTTCCGCCCGCGCGCCATCGCTGCCCACGCGCCCACGATGTCGCCCTGGGCGAGGGCCACGTCCGCCTCGGCTTCGTCCACAAGGACGGCGCCGACCGCGCCGGGTCCGTCCCCGCAGCGCGCCAGCATGGAGGTGATCGCCCGGTTGGCGGCCAGGTAGTCCCCGCGCAGCACCGCGACGCGCGACACGGCGCCGAACAGCCCCGAGTTGAGCGCCCAGGGATCGTCGAGCAGCTCGGCGTCGTGCTGCGCCTCGTCGGCGAGGTCCATGCACCGGGCGACGTCGCCCGAGAGGGAGAGCGACCCGAACAGCCAGAGGCGGCAGATGCTCCGCTCCCAGCGCACGGAGCGGTCGAGGACGGTGGCGTACAACGCCAAGGCCCGGTCGCACGCGGCGATCGCCGTGGGGACGTCCTGCCGCACCCACGCGACGCCGCCGGCCGCGACCGAGGCGTAGGCCATCGCGGGGACGTCGCCCGTGGCTTCGGCGAGCGCGAACGCCCGCTGGGACACGGCGGCGGCGCCGCGGCCGAGCCACGAGCCGCCGAACCGGGAGAGGAGGATCGCCTCGAGCGCGGCCGCGCGGGCTTCGTGCAGGGGGTCGCCCGAGGCGTTGGCGCGGAGCACGTAGTGGGTCGCGTACCAGTGGGAAGCGAGCGCCTGGGTGGGGGTGAGGCCCGCGGCGCCGACCAGGAGCGTGCGCAGCGTGAGCTCGTCCTCGGCCCGTGGGCGCATGCCGATGTACAAGCGCAGGTGATTCCAGGCGATCCCGAGGAGCAGCGCGGGTCGGGAGGTCGGTGGGACATAGCCCAATCGTCGAGCGAGGCGGCCGAGGAGCTGGCTCCCCCGATCCACCTGGGAGCTCTTCAGGAGCTCGGACGCGGCGGACATCACGTAGCGGGGATCGCCGTCCGCGCCGCCCGCGGCCGCGAGCCACACCTCGGCCGCTTGCACGCCGCGCCCGGCCGCGGCGAGCACCTCGGCCTCCTCCGAGCGGACTTCGGGCGTCGCGAGCGTGGGATCGAGGGCGAAGGCGCGGGCGTACGCGCGCGCGCCGGCCACGAACGCGAACAGCTGTCGGGCCGACTGGGCGGCGCGGAGCGCCCAGGACGCCGCCGCCCGCAGGTCGTTCCCCTGCTCGTGGTGGTGGGAGAGCAGCGGCGCACGGTCGTCGCCGGCGGCGTGCAGCGCCTGGGCGATCGCGGCGTGCCGGCTCGGAAGCGTCGCGATGGGAATCCGCTTCACCGCCTGCTCGGCGAACGCCGAGTGGCTTGGGAGGACGCGCATGCCGTCGGGTCCCGCCTCCATGCGGAGCAGGCGCGCGTCGAGCAAGCCGGAGACGGCGCGCCGGGCCTCGGGGAGCCCGAGCGCGTAGATGGCGCGGGCGGTCGCGGGCGCGCCGATGAGGGCGATGGAGGCGAAGACCTCTCGCTCCGGGGGATCGAGGCGATCCAGCCGCCGGTCCACCAGGGCGGCGAGGTCATCGAGCGGGCGGTCGTCGGTCCAGCGCCCCGAGCGGAGGGCCCCGAGCACCTCGCTGAGCAGCAGCGGGTGGCCGCCGGTGGTGGCCGCCAGGCGCGCGGCCACGTCGGGGGGCACGATGGAGCCGAGCATCGCCGCGGCGTCGGGAAGCGGAAGGGCGCCGAGCTCGATGGCGGTGAGGAGCGCCGACGGGGGGACGATGGGGTCGGGGCTCGGCCGGGTGGTCAGGATGAAGGTGAGGTGCGCGGGGAGCGGCGGTCGGGTGAGCACCTCGAGGAGGAGGTGGGTGTCGGGAGCGGCGAGGTGGGCGCCGTCGAGCACCACCAGGAGCGGCCGCGCGGCCGTGGCGGCGGCGAGGACCTGCTGCCGCGCTTCGGCGAAGAACTTCGCGCGGCTCGCGGCGGTGGGCGGCCGAGACGGGGCGTCGTCGCCGTCGTGGACGAGCGGCGGGAGCATGTCGAGGCCCGCGAAGGGCACGGACTCGCGGGGATCGCAGCGACCGCGGACGACGCGGATCGGCGTGCGCCGCCTCAAGGTGGCGATCCACGCATCCACCAGCTTGGACTTGCCGGTTCCGGCGAGCCCGCGGACCTCGATCACCCGCGCGCCTTCGCCGCTCGCCCACGCCCGGTCGAGCGCCGCGAGCTCGCGCTGCCGGCCGATGAACCCCGGGGTGGGCGCCGCAGGGACGAGCGCGAGGTGTTCCTGGAGGCGGACCACCCCGACCGCGCGCCGCTCCGGCCGCCGATGAAGGAGGTCCGCCAGCACCGACGCCCAGAACCCCTCGGCGCCACCCGGGAGGGCGGTGGCGTCCAGCGGTGACCCTGCTTCGTGCCAGGTGAGGAGCGCGCTGTAGGGCCCCGAGAAGATTGGGCGACCGGCCAAGAGCTCGAAGACCACCGCCCCGACGGCATACCAGTCGGTGGCGGTGCCCTCCGGGTCGCCGAAGATCTGCTCGGGGGCCATGTAGTGGAGGGTGCCGGCCGGCGGAGGCGCCGCGAGGTCGGGTAGCCGGTCGAGGCGCACAGCGATGCCGGGGTCCACGATCACCAGGCGACCGGCGCGGTCCACCAGGATGTTCGCGGGCTTGAGGTCCCGGTGGATGAGGCCCGCGGCGTGCAGCGCCGTCACCCCGTCGAGGAGCTGCACCAGCGCTGCTTCCAGGCGTGCGATCGCGGAGGCGTCGGCGACGGCGCCGGGAGCGAGCTCGGCCCGCACATGTTCCTGGAGCTCCTGGCCTTCGACGTACTCCATGCTGTAGGCGCACTGCTGTTCGTCGCCGACGAGCGCGAAGAAGCGGGCGAGGTTGCGGTGTTCAAGGAAGGTGAACGCCCGGAACTCCGCGCGGAGGCTCGTGGCGGCCGCCGGGGAGGCCACGTTGGTGAGCTTCAGCGCCACCGGGCTGTCCCACTCCAGGTCGTGGGCGAGCCACACCTGGCCCATGCCCCCGCTGCGCAGATGGCGCTCCAGCCGGAAACGGGCGGTGATGGGCGCGGGCAGCGGCGCGGAGAGGGGCATGCTCCGCGTGGACGATAGCTCAGCGGTGGGCGCGCTGCTCGGGGGATGACCGGCTACACTTCGGGGGTTACGCGCGCCCCCGGAGGGTTCGATGATCTTCGCCCTGGTCTTCTCCGCTTTCGCCGCCGACCCCGCCGCCACTCCCGCCGTCGCGGCCGCGCCCCCCGTGGTGGACCCGTGCATCGTCGTGGCCCCCACGCAGCCCCCCACGGCGACCGATCCTGCGCTCTCCCCGATCCCCGCCACGCCGAACCCGGTGGCGGTCACCGTGGCACCGCCGGCGAACTGCCCCGCGGTCGATCCGGCGGCGGCGCCGCCGGCCAACGCGAAGAAGAAGCCGCTGAAGCCCTCGAAGGGCAACCGGATGGAAGCGGAGTCGAAGGACGAGTAGCCGCTCCGGCCGACCGGATACGTTCCGGGCATGGCCAAGCGTGTGCTCGTCGTCCTCTCCGGGTGTGGGTTCCTCGACGGCAGTGAGGTGCACGAAGCGGTGCTCTCCTTGCTCGCGCTCGATCGGGCGGGTGCGCGGGTCACCTGCGCGGCGCCGGACAAGCCGTTCGCGGTGGTCGATCACCGCACCGGCAAACCGTCGGGGGAGACGCGCAACGTGCTCGTGGAGGCGGCGCGCATTGCCCGCGGCCACATCGTCCCCCTCGCCTCGGTGAACGCCGTCGACTTCGACGGGATCTTCCTCCCCGGCGGCTTTGGCGCCGCGAAGAACCTCTCCACCGTGGCGGTCGACGGCCCCAACGCCACCGTGGAGCCCGATCTCGTGGCGCTTTTGAAGGCCTTTCGCGCCGCCGGCAAGCCCATCGGCGCCGTGTGCATCGCCCCGGCGGTGGTGGTCGCCGCGCTGCGCGAGGGCGACGTCACCATTGGGAACGACGCGGGCACCGCCGCGGCGATCGCGGCGATGGGCGGCGCCAACGTGAGCTGTCCGGTCACCGTCGCGCACGTGGACGAGGCGCGGAAGCTGGTCACCACCCCGGCCTACATGTACGAAACGCACATCGCCGACGCGGCGGTGGGCATCGACGCGGCGGTGGCCCGCTTCCTGGAACTCGCATGAAGAAGCCGTTTCAGGGTCGGGTGGTGTGCATCACCGGCGCGGGCCGCGGCCTCGGGCGGGCGCTCGCGGAGGCGTTCTCGGCCGAAGGCGCGTCGTTGGTGCTCGGCGCGCGCACCAGCAGCGAGATCGACGAGCTCGCCTCCCGCCTCGGCAACGCCCTCGCCGTGCAGACGGACGTGCGGGTCGCCGAGGACCTCGCCCGGCTGGTCGACGCCGCGGTCGCCGAGTTCGGTCGCCTCGACGTCATGGTGAACAACGCCGGGCTCGCGGTGTACGGGCCGGTGGAGGGCACCAGCCCCGACGCGGTGGACGCGATGATCGACACCAACGTCAAGGGCGTGATCTACGGCAGCCAGGCCGCCTTCCGGGTGATGAAGGAGCAGAAGTCCGGGCTGATCGTGAACATCTCCAGCATCGCCGGCAAGCTGCACCTGCCGAACGAGGCGGTCTACAACGCCTCGAAGTGGGCGGTGAACGGGTTCACCGGCACGCTCCGGCTGGAGGCGGCGCCGCACAACGTGCGCGTCTCTTGCGTGTGCCCGGGCGGGATCGACACGCCGTTCTGGCGCGCGATGGACTTCTACCCCTTCCCCGAAGGCGTAGAGCCGGCGGTGGACTTCATGCGGCCGGAGGAGGTCGCGCAGAGCGTGGTGGAGCTCGCCCGCAAGTCCGACCGCTACGTGGTCCCCGAGATGGTGATGGTGCCGCTGGTCCGGGGGTAGTTGGGGTGGGCGTGGGGCGGAGGCGGGCGCGCCCGGGGCCGACGCCGGGGCGGCTGTTTCGCGTGGATCGGGCGTTCTCCGCGCCGGTTCGGGCTCGTCGATGGTCCCACCTCCCGGCCCCCCTCCACCGTCGCGAGCCAGGACGAACGTCGGCGGCGAGACATCCGCCGCCGAGCACAACTCGCCGAGGTCGGGGCGACCGGCGCCTGCCGCCGTGCACAAGTCGCCGAGGTCGGGGCCACCGCCGCCACTTGTGAGCGGATCGCGGCCTCCGGGCGCTCACAACGCGTCGAGGTTCACGGACCTCCGGGGGATGTGCACGGCCGCGGGGGCGAGCTCGGCCTGGCGGCGGCCGGCGGCGCCGCTCCGGCGCTCGCCGGCGCCTGCCGCCGTGCACAAGTCGCCGAGGTCGGGGCGACTTGCGCCGCTTGTGAGCGGATCGCGGCCTCCGGGCGCTCACAACGCGTCGAGGTTCACGGACCTCCGGGGGATGTGCACGGCCGCGGCGGCGAGCTCGGCCTGGCGG
>CAIXRH010000182.1 GCA_903921785.1 uncultured Pseudomonadota bacterium | reverse complement strand
CGCCTGCTCCCTAGGGCGGAGGGAGCCCGCTCCGGGCCGGGGCACCGCCGCGCTATGCAGACCGGCATAATTCGGCGCGCCTCTCCCCAGGGTGCCGTGATTCTGGGCACTTACGCGGCGAGCCCACCGCGATAGGCCGGGGGGGGGTCGGTACTCTCCGGGATACGTAGACCGAGATATTAGGCGTTCGGCGGGGAAAGGTCGATGAAGAGGTGGTCGAGCACTGGCGTGCCCGAGGGCAAACGGTATGCCGCTGCCGACGGAAACATCCGCGCGGCGTGAACGTCTCCCCTCCGCCGGGCACCGCAGCCGCGCGATCGCGCTGGCGCCTCGGGCGTCGCGGGGAGCGGCTGGAGGGAGGGGAGCGCCCCGTGGCGGACGGAGCCGCGCTATGCCGACCGGCATAATTCGGCGCGCCACCAACACGAGTGCTGCAATTCTGGGCACTTATGCGGCGAGCGCGCCACGATATGCCGGGAAGGCGGACGGCCTATCGCCTGCTCCCTAAGGCGGAGGGAGCCCGCTCCGGGCCGGGGCACCGCCGCGCTATGCAGACCGGCATATTTCGGCGCGCCTCTCCCGAGGGTGCCGTGATTCTGGGCACTTACGCGGCGAGCCCACCGCGATAGGCCGGGGGGGGTCGGCACTCTCCGGGATACGTAGACCGAGATATTTGGCGTTCGGCGCGGAAAGGTCGAGGAAGAGGTGGTCGGGGAAGGGTGTGCCGACGAGGGCGTCCAGGGAGCGCGATGCCGGAATGCCGCGATGTCGCGATCACAGGTTCAAGCGTGTGAAGCTTCGCTGCCTACTGCCCTACGACCGCCTTGGCCACGGCCTCCGTCGCCACGGCCGCGACCCGCGTGGACGGGGCCTTCGGATCGGGCTCTCCCTTCGTGTTGTCGAACAGGAGGTGATCGCTGCCGGGTACCGTCACGCTCCGGGCGCGGTCCCCGAGGGCCCGAAGTCGCACCGCATTGTCTTCCGCCCCGAAGTCGTGCTCTGCCCAGACCAGCAGCACCGGGAGTCCCTTCGGCAACGCGGCCAGACGTTCAGCGTCTGCGCCAGGCGAGAGGAGCACCAGGCCCTGGACCTCCGCGCCCGTGAGCTCCGCCTCGGTGGCCAGCACACTTCCGTCGCTGTGGCCGAGGAGCGTGACGTGCGCCGCATCCACCTCGCGGCGCGCGCGGGCACACTCCAGGGCAGCGGCGGCCTCCCGCAGTCGCTGCGCATCGTCAGGCGCAGGACCGCCCGTCGCACCCGTGCCCCCCTTATCGAAGAGCAGTGCCGCTCCACCGCGCCTTGCGATCGCATCGGCGAAGTCCGCGTAGTGATGCCACGCCGCGTCCGGAAGGTCCCCGTTCCGGTCCCACATCTGTCCGCCCACCAGCACCACCGCCACGGGAAACGGTCCGGCACCCGTCGCGGGAAGCCACAACGTCGCCGCCAGCGGACGGTCCGGCGCAGGACACTGGATATCCACGGTCCGAGGCTCCGCGGAAGCGGCCACCGCGGCGCTCGGGGGCGCGGCGGCGGGTTTCGCCACCGAGAAGTCCGGCTGAGCTGGCCCCGAGGAGCAACCCCCCAGCAACCCCAGCGCCACAAACAGCCAGTCTCGCATCTCCGCCCCCGTTGTACGCGAAGCACAGATAATCGCCTTCTTCCCCGGCGGCTCTCCGGATCGGCTCCCGGGCAACGACGGTCCAAGGGGCGACGCCGCTCCCGTGGGCGGACGGAAGCCGACAGCTCCGCTGATCGGCTGCCGCCGCTCCACCCTTGTCGCAGAATCGCTCCGTCGATCCTCGATGCCCGTGG